>NZ_CWGJ01000025.1:64395-420463 GCF_900000175.1 Estrella lausannensis | reverse complement strand
ATTCTTCAAGTTGTTTCGGTATGATAGCAGATCACCCGAAAATTGTTATTCAACAACACTCTTTAATTCAACTTAAATAAAACCAAACAGTAATAAATAAAAAAAAACAACGCCTACAGCATTGTTTTAAAAACTAATCAGGAATTGATCTTAGGATCCGGGTATCAGCGAGAATAGAAGCCGCCGGTTATTGGCTCATGAGGATTTAATTCCGATTGCTAAGAGGTGCTTTTTGACCGGTTCGACTTTATCGCCCTGTATTTCGATAGCGCCCTCTTTGACAGTGCCCCCGCACCCCAGTTTTCTTTTAAGCTGGATGGCAAGCTCTTGCTTTTCGCTATCATCCATGTTGAGATTTAAGATGACAGTGAGTGTGCTTTTCCCTCTTTTGACGAGGCGGACCTTCACAGGTTTGACAGATTCTTTGCTGTTTTTTCCCGGCACCCACTCGCCGCCGATAGTAAATGGCATTTGCAACCTCACGCTTCGATGATTAATTTTTATACCGAATGCGTCTCGAAATTTGGCATGAGAGCTCTCTCTTTGCCCTCACGCCAATTTTTGAGACACTTTCGGTATAGTATCCCCAATTTACTCTTTTCCAAAGAGGTGCGTTATGCTATAATATTTTATTTTTAAATAATTAATTGAGTGTATCTTATGATCCAAGTCAGCGGGCTTTCCCTAGCCTATAGCGGCGAAGTTCTGTTTAACGACGCCACCTTCAATATTCAGCCGAGAGAGAGGCTCGCCCTTGTCGGGCGCAATGGGGCCGGGAAATCCTCCCTTTTCCGCCTCCTGACGGGAAAGGAAGTTCCTGACAAAGGAACGATCGCTATCCGGAAAAACTATACCATAGGGACTCTTAATCAGCACATCGTCTTCACTAAGCCGACCCTGATCGAAGAGGCCGCCCTGGGACTGAAGAAAGGAGAGGAGGACTGCATCTATAAGGCGGAAACGATTCTTTTCGGCCTTGGTTTCAAAGAAGAAGACTTAGACCGCACACCGCAAGATTTCTCGGGCGGCTACCAGCTGAGGCTGCATCTGGCCAAAGTATTGGTCAGCGAGCCGGACTGCCTCCTGCTTGATGAACCGACCAACTATCTCGACATCGTCTCCATCCGCTGGCTGCAAGAATTTCTTCTCGACTGGCAGGGTGAGTTTGTCCTTATCTCGCACGACCGCGAGTTTCTTGATAGCGTCTGCACCCACACGATGGGCCTGCATCGTCAAAAGGTCTGTAAAGTTAGGGGCAGCACGATCCAATTCTACGAGCAGATCATGCAGCAAGAGGAGATCCACGAAAAAACTCGGGCGAACCTGGAAAAAAAGAGAGAGCACCTTCAGGGATTTATCGACAGGTTTGGAGCTAAAGCTTCCAAGGCCACGCAAGCGCAGTCGAAGCAAAAAATGCTAAGCCGCATCCCCGTGCTTGAAAATTTGAAAGACCTCTACAACTTGAATTTTGAATTCGCCCAAGCCCCTTTTCCCGGCAAAAAGATGCTGGAGGCCTCTTCGCTCTCCTTCTCCTATCAAGGGGCGAATGCGGAGCCGCTGATCGACCGCTTCTCACTTCAGGTGGAGAAAGGTGAGCGCATCGCCATCATCGGAAAAAACGGACGGGGCAAATCGACGATCCTGAAACTTCTCTCCGGCGAACTTCCCCCCACTAACGGCAACGCCGAATCAGGCGATAATGTGAAGATCGGCTACTTCGGTCAAACCAACATTGACCGTCTCCATCCCAGGAATACAATCGAAGAGGAGATCGCTGCAGCCAATATCAAACTGAACAGAACGCAAGTCAAAGCAATCTGCGGCCTGATGATGTTCAGCGGTGACAAGGCCAGCAAAACCAATTCTGTCCTCTCGGGAGGAGAGAAGAGCCGGGTGCTGCTCGGCAAAATATTGGCAACCCCCTGCAATCTGCTGCTGCTGGACGAACCGACTCACCACTTGGATATGGAGTCCATTGAAGCGCTGATCGACGCGATCGAAGATTTTGATGGGGCTGTCATCATGGTCACCCACAGCGAGCTGATCTTGAAAAGGATGAACCTCGACAAACTGGTTATCTGCCACGAGGGCAAGCAGGAGATCTTCCTCGGTACCTATCAGGAATTTTTAGAGAAGAAGGAGTGGCTGGAGTAGTCACTGCCAAGAGCCATCCCAAGAGGTATTTGCGGGCAGGACCTTGAAAGGCTTGCCCTGCATCAAAGCTTTGACAGCCATCGCCCGGGCATTCAAGGAGTCCGGCTTCGATTCGGCGAGCGTCAACTCCTCACCCTCGGGCAGAAAATAGGGGTCAAAGCCAAATCCTGAAGAGCCTCTTCTGCTGACAACCACTCCGGCAAGCTCGCCGGCAAAGACAAAAACCTGATTTTCTTCCCGGTAAGCCAAGAGCACGCGCCAGTGCACTCTCTTGCCGATAAACCGGGGCAGCTCGTCTAGCATGGAACGCACATACACTCCAACGGCCTCCCCTTCCACATCAAGCGATGTGTCATCAACAATCACCCGCTCACCGGCAACGCTCGCCTTGTGGACAATCACGCTGAGGGGATCCGCAGCGATCTCTTTCAGGTCGATGTGGGTGGCCTCCAGCGAGATGCCAAAAGCGGCAAAAAGCCGTTCAAACTCTTTAAATTTACCCTGATTGCTGGTGTTCAGCCTAAATTGTTTCAATTCTCCCTCGCCAGCGTCTTAACGATTGCCCCCAAACTCAGATCTGCATGATGTGTGTTTGCGGACAGTCGCTTATAGAGAAAGTATCTCCAAATTTTGGTTTTATACCGAAACAAATTGAAGAATTGGTCTTTGGCTTCGTCGGGTTTACTTAAGAATTTTCGTTCTCACTCGCGCCTTGCCTCTCGGCAATGGTCGCTCGCTCCGGACAAAAATTCTTAAGGCCCTCCTAGCCAAATTTCCAATTTTTCAAGTTGTTTCGGTATAGCAAAAGAGAATGCCTTGGAACTAAATGAGCGCATAAACCTTATATTTCTAATATTAGGTTACTTACAATTGTTTACTCATAACAGGTTGTCTCTTTTGTAAATAAAAAAAGTCGAGACGCTTTCAATGTAAATATTTTATATAAAATGATTATTGCCAAACTGCTACAATGAGGTTGGCAACTGAATAAAAAGAGGTAGTGGAGTAGAACTCAAAAGATCATCAACTTCTTAGCAGAAGGACTTCTTCCATGGACCAAAAGCGGTATAATGTATTCCTCACGTGCGAGCATGCCGGCAACAAAATACCAGCAAGGTGGAAAAGGCTTTTTACCCCACCCAAACAAGTTCTTGAAAGCCACCGTGGAATCGACATCGGAGCCAAAGAAATTTTCAACCGGCTAAAAAAACAACTGCAGTGTCCAGGCTTCATCTATGAGAACACCCGCCTTCTGATTGAGCTGAACCGCTCGCTCCACCACCCGAAGCTCTTCTCGGAGTTCTCGAAAACATTTTCGGATGAAGAAAAGGAGCTGCTGATCAAAACACTTTATCTCCCCTATAGATCCTTGGTGGAAGACGAGTTCAAAGAGGCGATAGACGCCTCAAAGAAGCCGCTCCTGCATCTCTCCATCCACTCTTTCACGCCTGTCTTCGATGGGGAGACAAGGAACTGCGATTTTAGCTTTCTCTACGATCCTTCAAGACCTCTGGAAAAAGAATTCTGCCGGGAGATGGCCGAATCTCTCAAAAAGAGTCTCGGAAAAGACTTTAGAATCCGCATGAACTATCCCTACAAAGGAACAGCCGACGGATTCACTACGTACTTAAGAGGTCAACTTAAGGCACGAAGATATCTCGGGATAGAAATCGAGGTCAACCAGGCGCTTGCTTGCAAGAGGAATGAAAGGGATCGCATCAGCTCCGCTATGACCGAGTTCTTGCGAGGACTATGAAATTCACAAAACAGGGAGGTTTTGCCTATGGGAAAAAAGCTCAAAATGAAGAGCCAGCCGACCGACAGCTCGTGCGGACCGACATGCTTGAAAGCAATCTATGACTACTATGATCTCCCGATCGACCTTGAAAAGATCATCAGGGAAGTGAAGACTCTAAAAACCGGAGGAACTCTAGGTGCCTGCCTTGGAATACACGCCCTCGATCACGGCTTCGACGCCACCCTCTACACCTTTAATCTCGAAATATTCGATCCCACCTGGTTCTTCCCGAAACCTATCGACAAAAAGCAAATCATCCAAAAGCTCCGCCTGCAAAAGAAACTGAAGCACCATGCCAAGCTGCAAGACGCTTGTGACGCCTTCATCGAGTTCCTTGAGAAGGGGGGGCGGATCAAAATGCGGGATCTCTCAGGCGCCTTGCTAATGCGCTACTTGAAAAGAAAAATTCCCATCATCACCGGCCTTTCCTCGACCTACCTCTATAAATGCTCACGTATCCATCTGAATGGAGACGAGGCGCTTAAAGATGACGTTCTTGGGGCTCCCGAAGGGCATTTTGTCGTGCTCGAGAGCTATAATCCCGAATCAAGGCTGGTGACCATCAATGACCCCTGGCATCAAAATCCCTATTCCCAGGACTTAAAATACGAAGTCTCTAAAGACCATCTGCTCACTTCATTTTTGATCGGGCTGTTAACCTACGACGCCAACTTCACAATCATCACTAAAAAACACGAACACAACGATTTAACCTTCGGAATCTAAGATGATATCTCCAGGAGAGAAATAGCGAAGGACTCTAAAATAAAGATCAACATCGGTTTGGATATGATGCGCTCTAGCTTTAAGGCTCCTCTGATGATCCGCTATGCGGCACTTCTGCTTCTTCTTTTGATGTCCCCTGTCCGGATTGTCGCCGAGGATGCAATCGGCAGGCTGCCGGAATCATCTGCAACAAAACAAGAGGAAGCGCCCGTCACGCTCGACGGAGCCCCCCTCTTTAAACTGAGGGGACTTTCAAGCCTTCCGGCAAAAGGCCGGGCAGAGGCTGTATCGGAGCGGATCGAGCGCATCGCTTCAGACCACTCCTTCCCCGTTGCAGACCTTAAGGTCATCGAAGAAAAAGAATATGCCACGATCACGGCCGGCAATATCGTCATTGTCCGTATCACAAACGCAGACGCACTCTACGAAGGCTTAAGGGAGCGGCAACTGCTCGCTGCAGCTCACCTGTCGGCCATCAAGAGTGCGATCGAGCGCTATCGCCTTGAGCGAACAAGCAATTATCTGCTCGGTCAAAGCGCTTTGGCTCTTGGTGCAAGCGTGCTTTTCATGCTGGCGCTGATCATCGGAGGCAGGCTGACAGCTCGTCTACAGAAGTCCGTGAACCGAGGCTTCCAAAAACAGCTCGATCAGCTTGAGGAGAAGTCCTACCAGATTGTCTCCTCCGAGCGGCTTCAAAGGGTGTGGGAAGGCGTGATCAACGGGTTTTTTGCTCTCATGGCACTCCTTGCGGGTATTCTATGGCTCGATTTTGTCCTTAACCTTTTTCCCTGGACCCGTGCAGCAGCAGCATGGATCGTCTCATCGCTATTATCCCCACTTCAAACGATGTGGACTAATGTCTTGGATGCATTTCCGGGTATTGTTTTCATCTTGGCTTTAGCGCTTTTCACCCGCTACATCCTTAAGTTGACCACCCTATTTTTCAATGGCGTGGCAAGCGGAAGAATTACCATTACCGGATTCGACAGCAATTGGGCTTTGCCGACATACAAACTAGTCAGGATTGCCCTCATTGCCCTAGCCTTGGTGATCGCCTATCCTTATATCCCCGGTTCTGAAAGCGAAGCGTTCAAAGGCATATCGATCTTCTTCGGGGTGCTGGCATCCATTGGAGGTGCCTCGATCGTCGCCAATAACCTGGCAGGTTACGCCCTGATCTACCGAAAAGCGTTTGTGCAGGGAGACCGCGTCAAAATCGGTGATGTGACAGGAGAGGTCATCAGCATGGGGCAGCAAGCGACTCACCTCAGAACCCCAAAAAACGAAGAGGTGACCATACCCAGCGCACAGATCGTCAGCAGCCCCGTTATCAACTACAGCTCGCTAGTAAAAAATAAGGGACTGATCCTGCACACAACCGTCGGCATCGGCTACGCTGTTCCCTGGAGGCAAGTCGAAGCCATCTTGCTCGAGGCGGCCAGAAGAACCGATTGCCTGCTGAAAGATCCTCCTCCTTTTGTCCTTATCAAATCGCTCGATACCTTTTCGACGACCTATGAGCTGAACGCCCACTCCGACAAGCCACACGAGATGGAAAAACAATATCATGCACTCCATCAGAATATTTTAGATGTCTTCAACGAATACGGGGTGCAGATCATGACCCCCGCCTACGAGGGCGATCCGGAAAAACCGCTCGTCGTTCCTAAAGAGCGGTGGTTTATCCCTCCATTCAATCAATAGACTCCGCATTTGCCCGCTTTTCGTTAGTCCCCTAAGAACAGAAAGCGTCATATTGTTTTTGGCAAAGAGAAAGCTCTCCAAGCAAAACTTCAAATTTCAACACGACTGCGGTATAAAAAAATCAAAAAATCCGATTTAAACAATTAGATTTACAAGACGGAATAAAATCGCATATAATAGTCACAATCTGCGAAGTAGAATAATTGTTCTCCTACTGCAGAAATTGATAACCACGCCCCGAATAAGAGGTCTGCTATGCCTTGCCCCAAAAGATCGGGGAAGACAGAATACGTGACCTCCTTGGTGAAACACACCAAGGAACGGCAACGCACTCTCTTCCTCCCGCACCTTCGATTGAATCACTCTTCTGCCACCACCCAAGCTATCCCCTCATTTTTTGCGGCCCTCGCAGCAGCGGCCCTCCGGGCTACATATTAAGTAATCACACATCTTCGCATCTTTAATTATTAGCGGCTTTTTAAGCCTGCACTGACTGGATGATTCCATATTTTGATGTTAATTATTTTTTTAAGGCTATCCCATGTTGAAACTTACCCTACCCCGTTATAAATCGATCGAAATGATCGCTTCGGAAAACAAAGACATTATCTCCTTTTCGCAAGGAGCCGTCAAAGTCGGCGGCGCTCCCGAGGAGATAAAAGCGCACCTGAAAGAGATTTTAAACGGCGACCGAGCCGATTACTATCAGGCAGTCGGAGGAATCGCCCCCCTCAGGCAAAAGATCGCCGAAACCCTCGCGAAAAAATGGGGAATTCCGCTCACAAAGGAGGAGATTTTAATCACGCACGGCTCGATCGGTGGTATTACAAATCTCTGCCTGCTTTTGCTTAATTCAGGAGATGAAGTGATCATCCCTGAACCTTTCTACCCCAGCTATCTCAATATCGTCCGCTTCTCCAAAGCGACGCCCATACCCGTCCAGGGTTTTTTCCGCAAAGAGGGAAAATGGGTCTTCGATCTTGAGAGCGTCAAACAGGTCAAGGGAGAGCGATCCAAAATGCTGATTCTGTCAAACCCCTCCAACCCCTGTGGCATTTGCTTTCGTGCCAACGACTTGAACGAGTTGAAAAGATGGTGCGAGCAGGAGGGAATTTTCCTTATCATCGATGAGGTGTATGACAACTACATCTACGAAGGCAACTTTGCTTCGGCAACGCCCCTGGCTGCCCGCTCTGATTATATTGCACGTACCGGCTCTTTCTCAAAAGACTTCGCGATGAGCGGCTACCGTGTGGGCTTTCTCGTGGCAAAAAAAGAGCTGATTGAAAGGCTGACAGCGATCCAGGACGGCACTCTGTGCTGCCCTTCGGTCATCGGACAGCTTGCCGCCTGCTTTGCTCTCGATCATCCCGAGCTGATCGAAAGACAGGTTCGACAAGTAAAAGCCAATTTACAGCTGGTTAGAGAAATGCTGGTTCCTTTGGTAGAGAGAAATATATTTTCCTACGTCCCTCCGGAATCCGGCATCTTCCTGTTTTTAAAAACGCAGCATGAGGACACCGAAGAGTTTGTGATGGAAATTCTAACCAAAGCCCGGGTCTCTTTGGTACCGGGAAAAGACTTTGGAAGCTCTCAGGAAGCAGCTTCCCATGTACGCCTCTGCTTTGCCAGGGAGCCAAAGCTTATCGAAGAGGGCATGGATCGGCTGCGAAAACATCTTCTTAGAGACATTTAACGGGGACTGATTTCAGCAATTGTGGGGGCGCTATGCAAGAGTTGATATTGCCCCCAGATCAACAGATGATAAATCCGTTAACTCCCCTTAAATAAAATCTATATTTTAATCCCCTGTTTGACAATGATGCCCAAATTCAAAGATGCCAAACACGGCATCTTTGAGATTTATTGAGAACTTACCGAAATAATATCAATGGTGCAGATATGTCCTGTCGTCTTGCAGGGTCTATAATGGCCCTTATGTTAACACTATGGAATTTTCCTTCCGAAACCTCTGAATCTCCCGCTTTTGACGCTACTATTCCCGTAGTCGATATGAATGATTACTTCAAAGAAGAAACGCGGGACCGCTTTATCTCCAAAGTCGCAGAAGCGCTCCATACCGTCGGATTTTTCGCCGTCGTCAATCCCGGCATTGCCGTAGAGGATCTGGAAAGAGGCTACGCCGCCTCAATGGATTTCTTTCTTCATCCGCTGGAGCAAAAACTGGAGTGTTATAAAGCCAGTATCAACGGCCAGCGCGGCTACGTCCCTTCGGAAACAGCCCAGGGAAACAGCGTCAAAGATTGTAAGGAGTTCTATCACATTGGGCGCAAGAGCAACATCTGGCCTACCTGGATGAATTTTCAAGAGCCCATGGAAAACTTGATCAAAGCACTCGATATCCATAGCGAAATTCTTCAGATTGCCTTTGCGAAGGCCTTGGGAGAGAATGAACGTTTCCTTATCGACATGACAGAAACAGGAGAATGTCTGATCAGAGCCCTCCACTATCCTCCCAACCCCAATCCCAGTGTACCTTGGGCAGCGCAGCATACGGATATCGATCTGTTTACCATTCTGCCGATGGCTACCGAAGAGGGTTTACAAGTCTTTCATGAAGGACAATGGATCGATGTCAGGGTGCCCAAAGACGCTTTCATCGTCAATGGTGGCGATAAATTGCAAAATCTCTCAAATGGCTATTTTAAAAGCAGCCTGCACAGGGTTGTGGCAAAACCCGGACTGGAGAGGTTCTCGATTGTCTACTTTGTGCATCCCCGCGACAACGATCCCATGGATCCCCTCCCCCAGGCAGTCAGCATGACAGGCGGGGTGAAGCGTTATCCTGAAGCGACCAGTCTTGAGCTTTTAGCCTGCAGGCTAAGGGAGCTTGGTCTTGCCTCCCCCGCCCTTTTGCAATTTGAAAAAGAGAGCGGCATTATGGAGCGCATACAGGCCCTTGTCGACTCAGGCGATGCCGCAGACCCGGTCAAGCTGACCTACGAGGTGTGGCAAAAGAGCCAAAACACGGAAGAAGCAAACTAACCGGTTGCCCCGGAGAAATCTGCCGGGGCTTATTTTCCACTTCGCAAAGTCAACAATGATCCCTTTACCCCATAACATTCCACCCATCGGCATCGGAACACATAAAATCGGCCAAGGTGCCCTTACGAAAGCTTTAGAGATCGGCTATCGCCATCTCGATTTAGCAACTGCCTATCAAAATCTGCCCCTTGTTGCTAATGCAATCAAAAGCTCTTCCTTAAGGCGAGAAGAGCTCATCCTGACTCTGAAAATCCTTCCGGATGACACCAAAAGGTGTATAGAAAAGGCTTTAGATGACCTTTGCACCGACCACCTCGATTTCCTTCTCCTGCATGTACCCTACACCGACTTTGGTAAATTCAGTCAAACACTCCATCCCTTCCTGCAAAAGGGAATCGTCCGACGATTTGGGGTCAGTAATTTCAGCGAAAGCGATCTTATCTGTTTGAAAGAGCACTCTCTTGAACCTTGCGTGAACCAGATCGAAATTCACCCCTACTACTTTCCGGACAGGCTAATTAAAGCCTCAACACAAATGGGAGCACATCCCGTCGCCTACAGACCTTTGGCCGGAGGGAAGACTGCTCTTTTACAAGACCCTGTCATCACACAGATCGCCAAGGCAAAGGAAATGACCCCCAGCCAGATCGCCATCGCCTGGCTGCTTACAAAGGGAATTCCCTGCATCGTCAAATCGGAAAAGGAAGAGCATCTAAAGGAAAACATCCAAGCGATTAGCATCCGACTTACCCAAGAAGAGATTTTGCACATCAATCAAATGAACGCTAAAGCCATCCGAACCTGCACATCGTGGATAAAGACTGCATGACCCCCGCATACGCTGCTTCTTTCCCTGGTAGTCTCCCACCAAGAGAGCGTAGTCATCTCCAAACGGACTCATCACTGCCCGATCGACCCGATTGTTCCATGGGCGACTGACCGAAGCGTTGTTCCTAAGACAAACTTCCGGTACCCACGCTTGACGGGCCGGCGCGCCGTCACTACCTACAGTCTCTTCTCGTCAGCCCTGGAGAAATCAATCCTAAGGTTTTTCGTTAAACGGTTTTGATTTCTCGGTGAGAATTCTTTTGGTTTGAACAAAGGCAAGCGCGGTGAATAGTACACTGACAGCCAAAGTCATGTACCAGACAGATTCCAGGGGAGCCTCAAACCAACCGATGAGTATCGGCAGGGCAATCAACGGAACAACCACTTGTCTTCCAAACCCGATCATTAGGGCCGTTATCGGGTTTTTCATCCCCTGCATCGCGGCGGTTAGGATGTTAAGTCCCATCAGGAAAAATCCTGTGAACGAATAGATGCGCAGGAAAGATACTCCTGTCTCTATGACATCTCTGTCATGTGAAAATATACTCATCAGCTGCCGCGGTGCAGCATTCAGCACCAAAAAACTGGCCAGCATAATCACACCACCGCTATAAAGTGAGAATCGGATGCACTCCTCGACGCGTGCAAATTTTTTTGCTCCATGGTTCTGGCTGATGATCGCGAGCGCGGCGGAGGAAAGGCCGACCGTAGCGATTAAAAACAGCTGCTGCAGCCGCATTCCTATTCCAAAAGCCGCCGCTGCATTTTTACCAAACTGGAACACAAAACCGGTGGTAATAAAAAGTCCGATTGCCACCGACAGCAAGTTCAGCGTTGCCGGTAGGCTTTGCCTTGCGATCTCTTGAAAGGCTATCCACTCGGGCTTAAGCCTTCCTACCGCTATCTTGCTGATGATCCCTCTCTCGTTCAGGCAATAAAACATAAAGCAACTTCCCAAGAACATGGTAAGGGCGGTCGAATAGACAATGCCGTCAAAACCGAAGGCCGGCAATCCCATTCCTCCGAAAATGAGCCACGGATCCAGTGTCAGATGTAGAAAAAAACCGATGATTAGCCAGTTTCTGAAAGGTTTGGCCAGTCCATAGGACATCAATATCCCATTCACCACATGGGTGGTCACAGGGAAGACGCAGTACAAAAAAGTGATCCGGATATAGCGTTCCGCGTACTCAGCGACAGCCCCCTTGGCACCGAGAAATTGAAGAAGGCTCGGGGCAAAGAAAAATCCAAACGCTGCCATGATCAAAGAGAAGACCGCGCCAAAGTAGAGCGACTGCACACTCAGCTCTTTAGCCCTTTCATGCCTGCCCTCGCCCAAGAAGTTCGCAATCAAGGTCTGCGCGCCGATCGCCATGCCGTTCATCATCGACACAATGATAAAAAAAACCGGAAAGCTGACCGTCAGGGCCGCTTGCGCTTCGGTCGAAATCATTCCGGCAAAATAGGTGTCCACCATGAAAAACATGGTGGCAAAAAAAAGGGCAACGGCGGACGGAAGCGCAAGCCTAGTCAGATGTTTGTAGACTAACCCTTGCGTAAGATCCAATGAAATATCCCGTTAAATATCAATGCATTATTGAAAACAGATCCCAATCGGCCGGTCGATGAAAGATCCCTGACACACCTCATAGCAGAAAGAGAGTTTTGACGAAATAAAGCGGGCACCAACAATCCATCCCGATTTGACAAATAACACTCTTTTGCTTAGAGACTGTCCACAAACTCAAGTCGTTTGATTTGGGTTTGGGAGCAGTCTCCTAAAAAATGCCGGAACACTAAGGTACTACGATGCTGACAGCTAAAGAACGCTTTTTAACTCTCTTGAGGGATAAACACTCTGACAGGGCGACTTTTCGGCGGGCAGCCATTCGGATTACTGAAATCCTGGTATTCGAGGCGATGCAGCATCTTGACTGGAAGAAAATAGAGATCGACACTCCCTTGGAAACAACACCCGGAGTCGCCCCCTCAAGGCCCACGGCACTTATCCCCATCTTGAGAAGCGGGCTGGCGATGCTGCCTCAATTTGAAGCGGCCTTTCCGGATTCCAAAATCGGCTTCTTGGGCTTTCAGCGCGATGAAGAGACGTTCATCCCCCGCCTCTACTATGACAGACTGCCTCGCATCTCCAAAGAAACCGAAGTGATGCTGTTAGACCCGATGCTTGCCACCGGCGGGGGCTGCTTGCCACCGGCGGTACCGCAGACCACGCCATAGCGACACTGAAAGAGAAGGGCATCCATGAAGAGCGGCTGATGCTTGTCTCCATCATCGCTGCACCCGAAGGCGCCGCCCTGATCGCCCGCAACCACCCTAAAGTCAAGCTGGTTATTGGCACTCTTGACAGGGGATTGAATGCCAAAAAATTCATACTGCCGGGAATCGGCGACTTTGGCGACCGCTACTTTGGAACCGATGAATAGAAAGCGGTCTCAATCGCAAGAAGGAAGACAAGCCCTGAGCTCTTTTTCAAATCCAAAGAGGGAGGAGAGGCCGCCGGAGTGAATCACTAAGATATCTCCCTCCATTTCCTTCGTCTTCCCCTCGCTAAAAGCTTCGGCAAAGAGCCTGCTGGAATAGACAGGATCGGTCCACACACCGCTGCTTTGAGCAAAAGAGACAAGGCCCTCCCACCCCTTCCCTGAAATGGGTTTGAAGGCTTTCTGCGTACGAGGCCGGAAGAGGGAAAAGTGCATTGAAGAGCTACAAAGCCGAATACCGCTCACCTCCTCCAGCACAAGACGCCACTTCTCCAGCTTTTCCAAGAAGATCTCTTCCTTGTCTGCCAAGAGGAGCACTGAGACCGAACCCGGATGCGAAGCCGCAGCAAGGCCCAAGATCAAAGCGATCGCCTGCAGCCCCGTCCCTGCTTCGATGAATATATGGTTAAAAGAGCAGCCTCTCTCCACTTCATTGCGTAAAATATCCGCTGCCAGGGTGAGGGCTCCAAAGAAAGCTTCGGTCAGATAAGACCCTTCGGGGATCACTTCCGCCTTGCAGCCTTCCGCCGAGAGCTTGCGTTGCAACGACAGAGCGATCTCTTCAACCCGATGCCACTCCTCCCGTTCCACGAATAGGAGCTGCCGACTTCCCACAGTCAGTTCGAGAAAGAGGCGGTTTCCCCTGGGAAGGGGATCTTTGCTATTCAATAAAATGGGAAGAGGGCGTATGCCCTTTTCGATGAGCAGCAAGCTCAAGCCCAGCACATTATTGGATTGGGAGCTGCCGATCAGAAGAGCCGTATCCACTCCTTTTGAGACAAGGGATGGCACAAGCGTCCGCCACTTGCGGATTTTACCCCCTGCGGTAAAAAAGCCCAGCTCATCTTCCCGTTTGATATACCAGGTGCCCTTGACCGGATGAGTGCCGGCTATCGGATGGATCCGGGACTCTTTAGGATAGTCTTCCTGGGGGAACTTTCCTGTCAGTTCATTTAATATATTCATCCCTGTAGTATAATGGTTTATAAAATCAAAGAAAAGAGCCATGGATTTAAAAAACCACACTCCCTTAGCGGAACGGATGCGTCCTAAAGAGCTGGCAGGGGTCATCGGCCAGGATCACCTGACCGGACCGGAAGGTTCACTCTCTCTTTCGATCAAAAAAAATCACCCCTTCTCGATGATCTTATGGGGTCCCCCGGGCTCAGGAAAGACCACCCTCGCAAGACTGTATGCCAAATCCTTCGACTTACCCTTAATCCAGCTGAGCGCCGTGACTTCCGGACTTCAGGATCTTAAGAAAAACATCCAGGAATTTACCGCCACCCCCCTCTTTGGAAAGAGCCGCTTTCTTTTTATTGATGAAATCCACAGATGGAACAAAAGCCAGCAAGACTTCCTCCTGCCATTTATCGAAAGAGGGGACTTCTTCCTCATCGGTGCCACAACAGAAAACCCCTCTCTCACAGTCAATAGCGCTCTTTTATCAAGAGTCCGTGTGTTCACGCTCAATCCCCTCGGCCATGAGCACCTCTCATCCCTTGTCGGATCTTATGAGGAACGCTATGGTCCCCTCCATCTCGATCAGGAGGCCCGAGAGTCCATTGTCGCCATGGCGCAAGGAGATGGACGCTACCTCTTCAACTTAGTCGACGGTGTTCAAGCGCTTGGGAAAGATAAGCCCCTATCCAAAGAGGAGCTTTCCCTATTTCTACAAAAAAGAGCGCCTCTCTACGATAAAGCCGGCGAGGGACACTACGGACTGATATCGGCTCTGCACAAGTCTGTCAGGGGGTCAGACCCCGATGCCGCGCTCTACTGGCTGGCAAGGATGCTCGAAGGCGGGGAGGACCCCCTTTTCCTCTCGCGGAGGATCATTCGGATGGCAACGGAAGATATCGGGCTTGCCGATCCCCAGGCGCTGGCTGTATGCCTGAGTGCCAAAGCCACCTATGAGGCGCTCGGATCGCCCGAAGGAGAGCTGGCTCTCGCCGAAGCGATCGTCTATTTAAGCTTGGCGCCCAAGAGCAACGCCCTCTATACCGCCTATAACAAAGCCCGCGAATCCGCCTCCAAAACAGCCCACCTGCCCCCGCCCCTTCATATCCAAAACGCACCCACTAAGCTGATGAAGGAGCTGGGATATGGAAAAGGCTATCTCTACGACCATGACCTCGAATACGCTTTTTCCGGGCAGCGCTATTTCCCCAAGGAGATGGAGAGAGAGTCCTATTACAGCCCCAAAGAGATCGGCTTTGAAAGGGAGATGAAAAAGAGGGTGGAGTGGTTTGACAGGCTGAGAACAAAACTCAATGAAGAAGGCGCCTGATAAAAAAAGGCGCCCTCTACTGGTTTGGCATCACTTATTCGACAAGCACTTCGACGCTATCTCAAAAACGTTCGGAGAGAGGTTGGGAGCTTTTAATATTGCCTCCAAACTTCCTCTCATCAACGCCTGCCGTTTATCATCCACCCTGGCATATTTTTTGAATCCAAGGGCAATGCTGGCCGCCACATGGGGATTGATCTGATCAAGGCGGATGATCTCCCTGGATATCAGCTGATATCCTTTTCCGGAAGCATCGTGAAAGTGATACTGGTTTTGCAAGAAAGTGCCGAGCAGCGCTCTGACATTATTCGGCACTTTCTCATCATAAACCGGATCTTTCAAAAGCTCGCCTACCTTCTCTTGCAGAGAAGCAATCTGGGATCCGGCCTGCACGGCAAACCACTTGGTAATCACAAGGGGTTCTTTCTTCCACTCCCTGTAAAATGCCGCCAGCGCCTCTTCCCTGAAGGGATTGGCATAGTTCGTGAGCAGATCGAGAGCCGAAAGCTGATCGGTCATGTTTTTCGCTTCCTTAAACTGCCGGTGAGCGATCTCAAACGCCTCTTCCCGCTGGGTGGCGACCATATAGGCCAGGCAAATATTCTTAAGCTTCCTCTGCCCGATCGCTTTGGTGTCCGTCCCGGAAGAGCCACTCTCCGTCAACTCCTGCCACTTCTCCTTGAAGCGCGTGTAGAACACCTCTCCGATCTCCCGCTTTAAAAATTCGCGGGCGGCATGAATCTCTTCGATATCGATGACCCTCTGCCGCTCACCAATCTCCCCTTCGCCGGGCAAAGAGAGCATGAGAGCTAAGAAGGCAGGATCAAGCTGGTGATCATCCAGCGCTTTTTGAATCCCCTCAAGGAGGTGCTTGTCCACAATCAGAGGCTTGTTTTTCTTCAAATCCTCCACCATCTCCAGGAGGCAGCCTGCGTAAAGCTCATAGGCGGCATCCCACCTGTTAAACGAATCGATGTCGTGCTGCATGAGGAATAGGCGTTCCTCTTTTCTGAGTTCTCTCTCTAAAATGATGGGAGCGGAGAAATGGCGGTTAACGGAGGCATGCGCTCCGACAGGAATGTTCTTGAATACGAATTTCTCTTTAGCCTTTGACACCTTAAGGACCGCTGTCTTGTCGCTGACCCTGGAAGCACTTTCACAGATGACGGAGAGAGGTTTTCCCTCCTTGTCAATAAATCCGACAGCGAGGGGGAAACAGAGGGGTTCGAGCCCTTTTTCCTCGCAGCTTTTCTGCTCGACTTCCAAAATGGCAGCACCGTCTTCAAAAGTCACTTGAGCCTTTACAACGGGAGTGCCGCTTCTTGCATACCACCTGGAAAACTGCTTCAGAGACTGCCCGTAGGCCAACTCCATCGCATGCAGAAAATCTTCGGTAGTCACGGCCTTGCCATCGTAGAGCTCAAAGTAGGTATCCATCCCTTTTCTGAAAAGGGCGTCGCCAAGAAGCGTTTTGATCATGCGGATGACTTCAGCGCCCTTGTAGTAAATCGTCGTCGTGTAGAAGTTATCGATCTTGATGTAAGACGTGGGCTTGATCGGGTGCGAGGTCGGACCGCTGTCCTCGGGGAACTGGTAGCGCCGCACGTACTGAACATCCTCGATTCTTTGAACACCCTTGTTGTGCATATCTTGAGTGAAATCCTGATCGCGGAAGACAGTCAACCCCTCTTTCAGGGTTAACTGAAACCAATCCCTTAGGGTAACGCGGTTTCCCGTCCAGTTGTGGAAGTACTCGTGGGCGACGACTCTCTCCACCCGCATAAAATTCTCGTCGGTGGCCGTCTTTTCATCGACCAAGATAGCATTGGCATTGAAAATATTGAGTCCTTTGTTTTCCATCGCGCCGAAATTAAAGGAGAGGACCGCAACGATCATGAACAGATCCAGATCATATTCAAGGCCAAAGACCTCTTCATCCCATTTCATCGCCCGCTTCAGTGAACTCATCGCGTGCAGGCACTTCGACTCGTTGCCCCTATCGCAATAGATCTTAAGATCGATTTTTCTTCCCGAATGGGTGATGTAGTGATCTTCGATCAAGCCGAAGTCGCCCGCCACTAACGCAAAGAGATAGCAAGGCTTCGGGAAGGGGTCTTGCCATTTGGTATAATGACGCCCCCCCTCCAAATTTCCTGATTCGATCAGATTTCCATTCGAGAGCAGATAGGGGTATTTGGCTTTGTCGGCAGAGATCTCTACATTATACCGGGACATAATGTCCGGTCTGTCAATGAAGTAGGTGATACGCCTGAATCCTTCGGCTTCGTTCTGTGTGCAGAGAATGTTTCCTGACTTATAAAGGCCCGAGAGCTTCAAATTTTTTTCGGGACAGACTTTCGTCTTGATCTCGAGTGTAAATTCCGAGGAAGGCGGAGCGATCGTCAACTCGCCATCCTTTTCTGAGAAGGCCGATTTATCCAGCTGTTTATCATTGATAGAGAGTGATATGAGCTCAATCTCCTCCCCGATTAGTGTCAATACTTCTTCCGGTTTTCTGTCCGGGGCGGCTTTGACTTGCATCCTGGAGGTTACCAAGGTCTCTTTTTCATCCAACTCGAATTTGAGATGGATATCGGGTATGACGAAGGGCGAACGCTTCCAGTCTCTGAGGTGTGTTTCGTGTTGGCTGCTTTTTTCTTGCATGGGATAGGCCCCTTGAGTTTGATTATCTTCTTTCGCTTTCTGCCTTCAGAAGAGTGCAGGTCACCCCGGAGTATACCCGGAAAACGAAAATTTATGGGAAGGGTTATCGAAATTTATGAGACTGCCTACAAACTCAAATCTGAATGCTTTGCTGCCGCATAGGGTTATTAGCTTCGAAAAAATCATACGATTTTTGTTTATGGGCGGTCTCTTAAGCTCCCGATCGTGTTGAAAGGAGGCAGGAAAGTCTACTCCAAAGCTTCTTCAAATCTTGCTAAGACAACCACAAGTCATTTAAAATCAGACACAAATACAATATGTCAATCTTATTTTATTAAAATATTTATTTTCATATAATTAGGTTATATGGATGTCTGCAACGGAATCTGCTAACGAACCCATCATTATGAGGTAGGCGATGATTAGGTTTTTATTGAACTTCTTTCTCTTTGGAATTCTCTATTTTCTGATCTACACATTCTTTCCGGATGCTTTCAGCACTCTCGTGGAGTGGGCGGGCAAAGTGTATAGCGCAGCGATCGAGTGGGGTCAAGTAGCTGCTAACTGGGCTTCAGAGATGATCAAAGGGGCTAAATAGCTTTCAGGCGGCGAGTTCTACGGAACTATCGCAAGGAAGACGGCTCTATCTTGGAGATAGCCTCGGGATAGAATGATTTTAAGTCACCTCATACTCTTGCTATTAGATGACTTACAATCTTTCTATCTCGGTGGCTCTCTCCGTATTAAAACCTAATTTCAAAAACCTTCGGTACAAAGCAACGCCGCAATCAGCGACTCAAAAAGAGCTTTTCTCTCTTTCTCCTTTTCCTCAAGTAAGGGATAAACAGCCTGCAGGTAAGGGTCTTTTTTGTTCAACGACGTGATTGAAAATTCGGGGTGGACGCCTGACAAGATAGCTTGCCCCCGGCCCACCGCGCACCGGATGATCGCCGGCGGATTTCCCGCAATCTCCGGATAGGTCGCAACCACTTTGCAAAATGGGGATGAAAAATCGCCCCGGAACGTGCATCCGCCGTTAAAATAACAGCGCAACGACTCTCTTTCCAAAGAGCCCAATGAAACTGAAACCGCCGCCGCCCGCACCCCGGCTTCGGTGTTGTAGCGGAAAACCCCCGATCCAAACGCAGGGCCCACAGCCTCTCCGGGAAACAGCTTCAGCTCTCTCTCTCCCTGAATCTCCAGAGATGTTCCTTCTTCAAAACGAACAAAAGAAGAGCCAAAATATGCCCCGGCGCATATTCCGAAGTAAGCCCCTCCCTCTTCAACCCACTCTCGGATGTTACCGACAGCCTCCCCGCTGAGGTGCTCAACATAGGGTAGATCTCGCCCTCCCGGCATGATGAGGAGGCGGGCACCTAAAAATGCGCTCTTTTCTCTTGCTGAATGGCGATCCAACAGCTCTATGCAAGGCAATTGTCTTTCCATAGATTCCAGAGAATGCATGAGCGCGCGGAATGATTTGCCACCGACTCCCGCGTCTTTGTAAACTAAAATCTTCTGTTTAATTCCCACCCTATTCTCCCGCACCTGATGCAGAAACTAATATTCGACTTGTCTCTGTATAAGTTCATAGGCTATTCTACTCGTTACCGTTTTTAAAAGTAAGAAACGGAGTGCACCGAAAGCCTATCAAAATTTGGCATGGGGCGTTGAGATCACCTAGGAATAGAAAGATTGCCTTCTCTTTGCCAAAGACCAAATTCTGAAACGCTTTTGATCTAAGATACTATTTACGGATTCGAATTTCGTCGATTTTTAAGGACACTTTCATATGGCGCGCATTACCCTTTCCCTCTCCTGCAAAGACCAGATCGGCATTGTCGCCAAGGTCGCAACTTTCCTAAGTGCCAATGGAGGGTTTATCATAGAATCCGCTCAATTTGGAGATCCTGACACCGGGCGTTTCTTTATGCGTACCCTCTTCAACGAGACCAATGAAAATAAAAGAGGGGTGGAAGAGTGGGAAAACGCCTTTTCCTCCATCGCTCAAGAGTTCGCAATGGATTTCAAGTTCCGCTCAAGCGAAGCCAAAGCGAAAGTGGTCATACTGGCTTCCAAGGCGCCGCACTGCCTCAACCAAATCCTCAACCTATACTCCGTTGGAGACCTCAGGATCGAAGTACCTGCTGTGATATCCAACCACGATGACTTAAGAGCCCTCTGCAATTTCTACCACATTCCCTTCTATCACCTGCCGATGGATAAGGAAGGGAAGGCGGCACAGGAAGAAAAGCTATACGCGATCATCGAACGCTACCAGCCAGACCTTGTCGTACTGGCCCGCTACATGCAGATCCTATCGCCGGGCCTCACAAATAAGCTCTACGGCAAAGCAATCAACATACATCACTCCTTTCTGCCTAGCTTTAAAGGGGCTAAACCCTACCACCAGGCATATGAAAAGGGAGTCAAGCTGATCGGGGCGACAGCGCACTACGTGTCGGATGATCTAGATGAGGGACCGATTATCGAGCAGGAAGTCGTGCGCGTCGACCACAACTACACTCCGGAGAAGCTCGTTCAATGCGGCCGCGATGTCGAAAGCCTCTCTTTGGTCCGCGCAATCAAATACCACATCGAAGACAGGGTGTTTATCAACGGCCATAAGACCGTCGTATTCCGCTAAATCCTACAGCGAGAGCACCGGGGCCTATTTTCCCATCGAGTACTCTTCAATTCCCGGGAGTGTCTCAAAATTCGAGACATTTTTTCGGCAAAATGGGCATCAAGTCCTTTTGCCGCAAGCTAACGCTCTCTTTTGACCACCACTTTGTCGCCCTCTTTCAACCCTCCGGCAATGTAGGCGATTTTTCCATCCACGATCTTGACATCCACCTTCTTAGTCTCCATCAGCCCATCCGGACCAAGGAGCGTCACTTCACCGTCATCGCTTAATGCACTTAAGGGAAGGAGAGCTACCTCGCCAAGATCGGGGCCCTCAATCTCAACGTGAACTTGGCTGCTCAAGAAAAGCGGTACAGCATTCTTTTTACTCTTAATCCCGAGAGGATCTTCTACCAGCACCACTACCCTGGCCATAGTTCCTGCGTCATCCAGATCGCCAAGCACCCGCACGGCAACGCCCTCGGTCACTACGGCAGTGCCGTTGCCGAGATCCTGGATCACATACGCTTTTCTGTTCTCCAACCCGTTCCTTTTAAGGCAGGCAATTTTACACACCCTTTCATAGGGGATGCTGACAATAACCCTGAAGACATCCGTCCCCGCAATCTCGGCAATCTCAGTGCCTGCTGAAACAATGGATCCTACATCTTTAGCATCCTTTAAGACGATGCCGTCAAAAGGGGCCCGGATTTCAGTCTGCTCAAGATCGCGCTCAGCCTTTTCAAGTTTTTTTTCCGCGGCCACAAGCTGCGCTTTCTTATCCTCCAGCTGCGGCCCTCTCAAAACCAGTTCTTGGCCAACCGGATCGACAAGAAGACCCCCTCCCAAAAGCTTCCACTCATCTTCGGCAACTCTTTTCTTGCCCAGCTCGACTTTATATTCGTATTCCGCCCTTTTCAGATTTGCCCTTTCCCCTTCCACCATCGCGATATAGTCTGTCGGGTCGATCTTGGCAAGCAGCTCTCCCTTGCGTATGCTGCGGCCTATCTCAAGCGAGGGCGAAAGGAAAACCAAAGTTCCGGCAGAGAACGGAAGGATCGGCACTTTCTTGACTGCTTCGACAACACCCGAAGATCGGATTCTCAGTTTTTCAGGTCTCAGCTTCACTTCGATCACGTCGACAACTTCGGCAGGGACTGCCTGTTCGTCCAATTTCTTTTTCGACAAGGTTCCCAGATACCCGGAAAAGAGAACCAATGAGATGAAGAGCGCCGTCATTAGCGCCAGTGCTTTTTGAAAAATTTTCATAACCGCTTGCCTTATAAGTCCGCCTTTTCCCTCTGACACTCACTTCGTCCGAGCGCGCGATATAAAATCGCCCGGTTGGAAAGGAGCTGTTTGCGCTCTTCGGCTGCCACCCGCTCCAGTTGCTGCACAAATGACTCCTGTGCGATGACTGTCAGATAATCCTCCAGCCCACGAATATAGCGCTCTTTGGCCATGGCAAGATTCATCATGGCCAGTTTGAGCTGCTCATCAGTCTCTTCAATGCGCTGAAGAGATGCTTTCTCTCGCACGGCGGCACTCTCCACTTCAAAGACAGCCCTCAGAAATACCCCGGAAAACTCTTCGATGCCCTCTTGTAGAAGCTGATATCTTACAGCGACTTCGGCACGTCTTTTTCCCCCATCGAAAAGGGGGGTCGCCATCGAAAGGGCCGCATCCATAAGACCGTTTCTCAAAAAGCAGAGCACATTTTCAGACTTATACCAATAACCTGCTGAAAAGCTAAGGTCAGGGTAGAGATCCGCGATCGCCTCTTCCACATCAAAATCCAGGGACTTCACCTCGCGTGCTAAAGCCCTAAGATCTGGCCGTCTCTTGATCAGGTCAAGAGGAGCGCCCATGTCAGGAAAGGGCGGCAGCTCAATCGAGGCGATATCGATATCCAGTTCACCATGCGCTTGCGGCAGCCTGCCCCTCAAGATGTCGAGTTGATAGCCGCTGATACGAATCGACTCCTGTACGGGAATCAAGGCGGACTTGGTGCTCTCCAGCTGCAGCCTCTGCTGGCAGACGTCGAAAGCAGAAGATTCGCCATAAACATAGCGCCGCTCCAGCATCTTAAGGAGCTTGCCGCTCGCTTCGATCTGCCGCTCTATAATTTTTTTCAAAGTCGTCTTTTCGGCAAGGGTCAGCCAGGCGTCGGCAGCCATCTCTGCGATGAGCTGGCGGGCAGCTTCCAGATCCTCTTCTTTGCCAAAAGCTTTCATCACCGCCGAGAAATAACCGGAATCGAGTTTACGAAAAATATCGATGTCATACGAGAGGGTGGGATTGAAAAGAAGCCCTGCCCCCCCTCCATCAGAGTGGAAAGGGGTGGAAAGTCCCGCAGCCAGATAAAATTTTTCATTGAGGTCGATTTCAGGCATTTTTTCCGCGTACGCCTTCTTCGCCTCGGCTCTGGCCTGATATAGGCGGGAGTAGGCCTGCCTGATCGTGAAATTTCCCTGAAGAGCGGATTCAATAGCGGCATTTAGCTCCGGCTGGTTAAACTCCCTCCACCATAGATAATCGAAGTTCTGGCCTTCCTCGTAGTTTTGAAAGGCCGCATCCTCCTCCACCTCCAGGGGAATTGATCGCAGACGATGATGCACCGCGCATGAGGACAAGCCTACAGCAAGCACCAAAAGAGAGAGTGAAATTTTAAATTGTCTCTTCATGGGAAGCTTTCCGGATAAACTCTGGCGATCAAAATGTTCTTCAATTCCTTATAGTTTAAAAAAATCTATTTGGCAAAAGATATGCCCAATCCAATTTTTAATTCATACAAAACACGCGCGCCCTGACTACGTCTCGCCTAAGAGACCACTCTTAAACAACTATATCTTATTGATAATTTTGATCTTAAGTAGACTACACCCTTCAAAAAAATTGGTTGATTTTCCTTGAAAAAACAGGCATTCTGTAGCCTTATATATAATTCTTTGACTATATAGTAAAAATTTCTGGCCGATCACAACAAACTAAGGGGTTAGCATGTCTAGTTTTTCCAATCTCGATTTTTCAAGAGGCGTCAATTGGGTGCCGGCGACATTCATTACCCTCTACCAATCCATACTCCTCCTCGCTCTGCCCTTCTATTTCTATTACACGCCTCCAAGCTTAGGACTCATCCTGATGACCGTTCTGCTGATCTCGATGACCGAGCTCAGCATCACCGCAGGATACCATCGCCTCTACTCTCACAGGGCCTATAAGGCCAATCGCTTTTTGGAAAGTGTCATTTTGTTTTTCTCCTCGATGGCCATGCAAGGCAGCGCCCTTCGCTGGTCTTACGATCACCGCATACATCATGCCTTTGTCGACACTGATAATGACCCCTACAGCATCAACAAAGGATTTCTCTACGCGCACTGCCTCTGGATATTGGAAAAGCCGCGCAAGATCGAAGACAAGGTCGTTTCCGACCTGCTCTCAAACCCTCTTGTCCGCCTTCAGCACCAGTGGTCAGTCCGGCTCATGATTCTCACGAACGTGCTTTGTTTCCTCGCAGTCGGATACTTTTTTTCCGACTACCTTGGAGCCTTCGTAATGGCTGTCTGGTTCAGGCTCTTTGTCTGCCACCACTTCACTTGGTTCATCAACTCTCTTGCCCACACTTTCGGGTCAAAGCCCTTTTCCCAAGAGATGACAGCTGTCAACAACTGGCTGATTTCTCTCGTTACTTTCGGCGAAGGCTACCACAATTTCCACCACACCTTTGCCAACGACTACCGCAACGGCATACGCTGGTACCACTTCGACCCCACCAAATGGCTTATCTTCGTTCTTAATAAAATGGGACTTGCCAAAGACTTGAAAAAGATGGATCCCTTCGCCATTCAGAAGAAGATGATCACCGAAGGAAAATGCCATCTGCTAACCCGCCTGCAAGAGCTTTGGTATGTGAAGAAAGAGGAGATCGAACAGGAGATCCAAGAGGTTTCAGACGGAATAATCGCCAAGATCAACGCCATGCAGGATCTGAAAAAGCGCTACCTTGAAGCAAAGAGTCAAGATGACCAGAGAACGCTCGCCCGGGATCTCAAACGTCAGTTCAAGCATTTGAGGAAGGAACTGCGCGCTGAGTGGAGGCGATGGAAATCTCTCTCCTCCAGTATTCAAAAATTGAAGCCTTTGCCCATTTAATCTTGAAGGGCACGGCCGGCTGACGAGTGCTCAAAATTGGGTTTTGGGCAGAGAGAAAGCCCTTGAGATTGAGGCATTGCAAGGCGCCTAATATTAGAACTATGAAGCGGCTTGCAACATCTCCATTAAGGGGCTTTCTCAAAGCCAACAAATCAAATTTCGAGACACTTTCGATATAAGTCGGAGTGATTGAAGAGTTGATCCCGTTTGCTGCCGAAATCATCCTGGAACTGGTATAGCGCTTTCAGCGCCCCTTCAGGAATGGTCAGCAGCTGCCTGGCGACGCTTTCCGGAAGAGTCGCCGCATCCACACCCAGCTCTGCCGAGAGAAAGAGATGGTCTAAAGAGCGGATTCCTGCGGCCATGATCTTGGCATCCGACCGAAAACTTCCCTTCAATTTCACTAAAAAATTAAGCAGCGAAGCAGGATCTTTGCCCTCGTCGACAAACCGGCCAATATACGGTGCGATGTAGGTAAAGCCTCCACTGATCGCTAAAAACGACTGTCTGAAAGAAAGTACAGCCGTTCCAAGAGCCGACGTGGCGTTATCTCGCAGCACTTGCATCGCCGCGACACCTTCTGGCACGACAGGAATTTTCGGCAGCACGCGGTCAGAGATTTCCTTCAGAATCGATGCCTCTTGAATGATAACCTCTTTGGTTTCCCCCATGACTTGCACCGCGACGGGCCCGTCTTGAATTTCCAGTAATTTTGAGATAACTCCCCTCGGATCCATGGTCGATTTCGAAAGGATCGAAGGGTTGGTCGTAACGCCATGCAACAGCCCTAGATCTTTGAATGCAGAAATGATCCCTTCATCCAGGCTATCAATCCAAATTTCCATGTTCCACTCCGCCTATTTATTTTTTTTCCTGCTTATGCACCAGCGATTGTGAAATTTGCTGGCGGACATTTTTCACCACCCCTAGCGAAAGAGCATCTTTCGATCCTGAAGGAATAGTCGCCCTTCCCAATTCAGTATGTGCCGGATGCTTATACTGCAGGTGCCCGCCTCCAGCTTTGACTAACGCCCAGCCGGCCACAGTCAACTCCTTGGCAAGCTGCTTCCAGTACACATTCCTCAGGGAGTTCTGCCCTGAATCTGCGGAAGGGTTGTCAATTTCTTGTTTTTCCGCTTCTGTGATATGTGCGTCAAGATTTTTTGCCGATCGTAAAAATTGCTGCCTGCAGTGGGTAAACTCTTCAATGACAACTTCAGCTCTCTTCTCCGGAAGCTGTTCGGAAGACTCCGGCATAAGGGATGGATTGGAAGAGAAATTCTGAACTGAGGATATCGTGTTTGAGGGAGTTACGATAGGCTGAGGGCCAGTATTTTCTACGCGAAGCGTCCCCTCATTACCCGAAGTATCCGTGATAACACGGGCGCTCTTCGGCAGGGGGGGCGTCTTTTTCGCACCTTTCGGGTTCACCCCTCTTTTGCTTTTTACTGGCTTCTTGCCCCCTTTTGTGGAATGGGTTTTCACTACCTTGGGAGAGAGATCAAACATCTCCCCTAATTTATCTTCTAGAACAGGTAATTGTGTCTCTATAACGTGAAGAAACTCTTCGACTGTTGAAAGCAGCTTTCCAAACGCATCCAGCTCTCCTTGATCCAGTGCGCCACCCCCCTCTCCCTGGGAGAATTTGGGCAGCTTCTCGACCAATGCTTTTGTTTTGTATTTCAAAAAGGGAACAAAAATTTCTTCAAACCTTTCGATCAAGACACTGCCAAAGTAATACACCTTTTCGGCCGAGGCAAAAGCGCCGAGCCGCACCTCGCTGATAATCGCCAGTTCATCCCGTTGATGTTCTATCAGATCGAGAAGAGAACAATTCTCATTGAAGATCTTGAACACTTTTTCCTGTAGTTCCGGGTGCTTGGAGCAAAGCTCTTCAAAAACGGTCAATATATTCTCGGCACACTGTTTGAAAGAATCAATTTTTTGATCCGAGACTGCAATCCCGCGCTCCACAAGCGACCTCTCAAATGCCCTTAAAATGCCATAAGAGGGCATATCGATTGATTCCATAGCAAGCTTGACAAGTCCGTGTGAATACATTGTTTCCATGGCACTCACCTCATCTGCCGCAACCTCAATGTCGCCCCCCGCTTCCCCTCTTTCCATGAATTTTCTTAAATCTTCAGCACTGATGCCCCAAAAAGGAGCGAGATGATGTGCCAGTTGGGGTAATAAGCGCAGGAGTTGGCCTTGGTATATTTTGAGTGGCATCAGATCATTTATAACGCTTTTATATAGGTTCAAGAGTTGCTGAGGACTCGTCATTTGTAATTTAATGGCCTGTTCGATTCTACGCAGCGCAAACTCAACACGCTTTTCCACTACGGGGTCGATCACCCCTCCGATACACTTCCAGGCATCCAGCGTATGACACGTGAATTTTTTCACCTTGAAAAGCATATCTTTGGCTGTCCTGAGGTAATCGAGCGGAGCTTGGTGAAACAATGGGTCTTTTGTATCATGGCAGATCGAACCGAGAGTCGACCTTAAATTGGCAAAGGAAAAAGGATCCTCTTTCACCAAAATACCCTCTACCGTTGACAGTCCCTCCAACATATTCAAGAAGATGTTTTTGCTTTTGCCACAGGATCCCGGCAAGGCATCTTTTAAATAGCGCTGCATTGTATCTAGAAGCATTCTCATGAGGAGTACGGTAGACTTGGCACTCACCGGAATTGGGGCTGTGTCGGTAATTTGCACACCATTCTGCCGCTTTTTCCTGATCACATTCTGATGATCCCAGAGCAGTTTCGGTGCGCTATAGACCACGGAAACAGCTGTTATAAAGGTGTCGAGAGGAAAATGGATACTGATCGCCCCCTTTCTGCTAAGTTCTTTGAGATCGAGACAATCAAACACGACCTGCGTAAGGCATGCCCTTAAAAGAGTGACCTCATCAGAGGCCAAGCCTTTAGTCGACCGCACAAGTGCCTGTGGGATTTTGGAAAGAGGAAGCGGCAATGTCGATTCAAAGCATCGAAGCCCTTTGGCCTGATGATTTTTCCACGGTTTCTGCTGCTTCTTTACAGTGAATTGCATATCTTTGAATATAATGTCATGCGCCTCCTGTTCTTGCCTGTTCTCGAATTCCCTTTGAATGCGCATCTGCATCTGCATGATCTGGAAGGGATCAGAGCAAAAAAACATGACCTCGTCTTGCTCGTCTTGCTCCCGCTCAAAAGCCCTTCGGACAACCTCTTCGATATCCTCATTTCCGTTAATTTCAACCGCCCGGAAATCCATGAAGCTTCCCCCCTCTGACAGGCTGATCGCTACAGGGGTTGGAAGCGAAGGCGCCGTCGCGCCGTTTAGCTGCTGCCCACTTCCCGAATGTGTTCCTGTGCCTTGCGCTCTTTGGGTAGGCTCCATTTCTTACTCTCCAGTAAATTATTTTTTATAAAACAATTAATTAGATGAAATTTTTTAAGAAAATTATCGTATCATACAAAACGAATTAGACTCGCTCTATAAAATTGATTTTAGGGAGTGGATGTATACCGAAAAGATCTCAAAAATTGGGATGTGGGCTTTGAGAAAACTCTCGCGATTGAATGATCGCAAGTCACCTCATATTTCTAATATTAGATGACTTTGTATCTTTCAATCGCGAGAGCGTTCTCTTTGCCAAAAGCCAAATTTTGAGACACTTTCGGTATATACCGAAAAGATCTCAAAAATTGAGGACGGCTTCATTGCATCGTTGAGAATAACTGGAGAAAGAGAGCAACCTCTTCGGTGTTTTGTAAGATGTAATCAGCATGGGTCTCTGTTTTCTCTCCCATCACAAAAATGGAAACGCCATTTCCTTTCACTGCCCTAAAAGCATCTTCATCGGTAACATCGTCCCCTATCACGATGGGACACTCCCTTTTGGGATCAAACGAGATGCTGTCCAGAATCCATTGGACCGCCTTGCCCTTATCCCAATCAAGAGCCGGTTTCAGCTCGAAGAGGCATTTCCCGGCATTCATTTTGAGGCGGGGAAACAGAGTGGACGTTTCTGCCACGGTCGTGCGAATAATGGGCTTGAAGCCCTCCTCCACCATCCTGTCGTGGATGGCGATGGAAAAATCCTTGTTTTCCAAAACAACGCCCGGAAGAGAAGAGATTTTTTCTTTGAGCAAAAGGTAGGCCTCCTCAAGATCTTTCCGATACCTCGCCGCCTCCGGCAGGCGAAACACCACGCCGGCATCCGTCTCGATAACGAAACCATGACTTCCTGAGATATAAAGGGGCATATCTCCGAGAAGCTCCTTGATGTCTGCCAATGCCCTGCCACTGATCACTGCCGTGAAATAGCGGCGGCTAAGATCTTCTAAAACTTCCTTCATCTTTGGAGGGAGTCTGGCGTCTTTGGGGTGGGCTGTAATCGGAGAGAGTGTGCCGTCGTAATCTAAAAAAAACAACGGCCGCTTTCCTTGAAGCTTATCCTGAATTTCTTGCCATCGCACCAGTGCAGAGGGTTTGTCTTTTGCTGATGTCATTTGCTTACCTCATATATGAAGGCACTTCATGCTGGAAGAGCTTCCAGGCGATAAATAACATGGCGGTACCGATGAAGAGGTCGATACCGATTTGCCACCTCCGTTTTTGCAAAAGGGGCTTTAGATAGCGGGCGCCATAGGCCAGGGAGAAAAACCAGGCTACGGAAGCCAGGCAGGCACCGGAGAGGAAGATCGCTCTTTCACTGCCGCTCTCAAGGCCGGCAGCCACCCCGCCGATCAAAACCGTGGTCTCGAAAACGCCCTGCGGATTTAACAGGCTGAATCCCAGTGCCGTCAGGAGCGTTCTTTGCCAGCTGGCGGGAGGAGGCGCCACCCCTTCAGGGATAAGTCCGCCTCGGAATGCCCGGCGATAGCAGCGCAGCCCGTAATACAAAAGAAAGAGAGCTCCGCCTGCAACAAGCCACCTTTTAACCTCAGGCGCCTCTTCGATCATCATTCCGGCACCCACTCCCCCCACTACTATCAGAAAAGCATCTCCTAGAGAAAACACTGTTGCCGTCAGCAAGACATGTTTCCCTAAAACCCCCTGTCTTAGTACATAGAGGTTCTGGACGCCAATAGGGAAGATTAGACTCAGAGAGAAGAGGAAGGCTTTAAAGAAAAGAGCTGTCTCGTCCATGCACCCGGCCGGTTGATCGAAATGTTAAAGACATATCATAGATAAACCCTAATTATCCTGAAACAACTTGAAAACCACCCTTTCGCCCATCCATTGAAAAGAGACTCCACAGCTCCCTCCGCCCTCATTTGCAAGCACTCCGATTTTTTTCTGTGCATTAATCCGCGTTTAGACTACTATTTTCTTTCACTTTACTGATGCGGGCATGGCGGAATTGGCAGACGCGCTAGATTCAGGTTCTAGTGGGGGAAACCCTGTGGATGTTCGAGTCATCTTGCCCGCATCACTTCTTCTTACCTCTCTCACTCCCTAAATCAAATTAAATCCCTCTCTTTTTTTTATACTTACTGCCAAAAGCTAGCCTATATCGAAAGTGCTTCCAAGTTCTTTGACAGGCTTTCAGCACACTAATCTGCGGGCAAAAAAAAACCGGCGTAATGCCGGTTTGACCTTTGAGTCCAAAACGCGTGTGGATATAGCCACCCGCGCTTGAAAAAACTTACGTGGCCTAGACTATTTCTGCAAACTGCGCCCGACCGATCTGCTGAAGAATGCCTGGCAGAGAAGCGAAGAACCCCTGACCTTCCGGCTTGATATACCCTCTCTCAAGAGCATATTGCACTGTTCGGGCGTATTTCTCCTCGTTTGACATCTGGCTTTGGAAAGATTCGATTAAATCCTCTGGAACGATGCCCCTGGCAAGATCGGCGCCTATTTTCTCGCCATCAACCAGCGACAACAACTGATTGAACAAGGGCAAGGCGGCAGTTTCCATCCTCTTTGCAATCTCATTAACCTTGTTCAGCGCTTCAATAATTTGGTCTGCCGCTTCCGAGGGAATTCCGCCGCTGATTGTCGCTTTGGCCAAAAAGGCAACTTCTGGAGGAGCAAATTTATCAATGCATCTAGCGCTAACTTCTTGAAGCGCACGCTCGGCACGCTGCCAGTCGGACTGGCCAAAAAGAGCCTTGACGGCATTCCAGACGCGGTGCAAAAGGGTGGCGATCGATCCTAAGAAACCTTCGCGATCGACATATCCAAAGATTCCTTTAATATCAGCGATTTCTTGATCGGTTGCCATCTTGGCGCCTACAGCGATGCTGCCAGCGAAGTCATAGGATCTTTCAATAATAGGGCTAATTGCCATAAAGCTCTCCGTTTGGTGATTGAGAAATTAAAATAACAAGCAAAACAGTAACAGGTATTTATATTAAGATAAAGTAAATAAATATTAAGAATGAGTAAAGAAAAACACTCAAAGGACTATTCTACAATTGGTCATGGCGGCCCTTAAAATCTCGGTCAGCTCTTGAAATCTCGTCCCCGGCTCCTGCTACAATGTCCAGCCACTTGCAGAGTTTTGAGACACTTTCGATATAAGCCCCTATTGAGCTAATCTGCTCGCCCATCTAATCATTTCAACGCCTTCGGAAGTTATGTATTCCCTCTCTGCAAGGAGAGTAAATATCCTATGGGAAAGCTCCTCGTCACCCGGATGGGTCTCTTGCCACGCTATCCAACCACCTTGATCGAAGATACCACTCCCGCTGGCCAGATCGGCACCGATTCTTTCTTTGTTAACACACTGAATACAAGCCTTGAATATTCCCAGAAGAATCGTATCATGTTGCTTTATCGCTCGATTGAGCGAAGTCAAATTCTCCAAAATATTCATTGCCAGCTCTTCAGAGGGTAACTCCCTGGTTGAGACAGGCAGCAACAAACGGTCTTTGAGTTTAGCTTGAACTGAAGCTAAAGAACTCACCGCCAGCTCCCAGTCCGATTGCCAGAAAATTGCCTTGATGGCGTTCCAGATACGATGAACAAGATCTCTGATACTCCCAAGAAAACCCTCTCGCGGAATATACCCCAAAAGCCCCTCAATATCGCGGCTCTCCTTCTTGGTGACAAAATTTGCCTGAAACGCAATAGAGCTGATCGTGTCGTAGGACTGGGTGATGATCGGACTGATTGACATTGAATTCCCTCAACATTTAACACAAAACACGACACTTTATCATAATTAATTTATTAAATAAACAAGAAATTAAAAAAATCATAATAACAAGCAGCATTCAATTTAATTGCAATATCCATGATAGTAACGGACGCCTCGTGCCTTGCTGAGTTCAATTTACCTTATCCGAGACAAAGCAAACGACCGAATTCGTAATACAGCAAAACTCTTTCAAAACCGGCGGTTTTGGCAAAACAAAGCCAATAGACTTCTTTCGAAATTCCATTCGAGGGCAAAAATGGCTCTTTTTGGCATCTTTGTTGTAAAATTTTTCGACTATGTGTTCTCACATGCTCTCAAAATTTTCCAACAAATCTGCTCAAAAATAGCTCATTTTATCCCTCAAAGCGAATTTCGAAAGAAGTCTAATATTAAAGACACTTACGGCATCTCTGTCTTCAAGCTCAAAAAATCCTTCGCCAATTTGGAGTCATATACTGAAAGTTTTTCGAGGCTTATATCCCTATGGAGCAAATAAATCATACGATTTCATTTTGTAGGCAGTCTCTAAGATCATGATTTGAAATCTATCCCGCAATCAACTAAGATCAATGGGGCCTGCCATTCTTAAAAATCTTAGCAGGCGACCCCATCTTTTAAGCTAAAGTGATTGCAAAGGAACCATGGAAGAGTACAACATCCGCAACATCCGCAATTTTTCAATCATCGCTCACATCGACCATGGCAAGTCCACCTTAGCCGACCGTCTGCTCGAGATCACCCATACGGTAGCACAGCGGGATATGCAAGAGCAGCTGCTCGACGCCATGGATCTGGAACGCGAGAGGGGCATCACGATCAAAGCCCACCCGGTGACGATGAACTACCACGATAAAGACGGGCAGGTGTATCAGATCAACTTCATTGACACACCGGGCCACGTCGATTTCTCATACGAAGTTTCTAGATCACTCTCTGCCTGTGAAGGAGCGCTTCTCGTCGTCGATGCCTCTCAGGGAGTTCAAGCGCAAACGCTGGCCAACGTCCACTTAGCCCTCGACAGGAACCTCGAAATTATCCCCATACTCAACAAAATCGACCTCCCTGCCGCTGATCCACCCGAAGTACTCAGGCAAATTGAAGAAGTGATCGGCCTTGAGACAGGCAATGCCGTCAGCGTATCGGCAAAAACAGGAATCGGCATACCCGAGATCCTGGACAGGATCGTCCACAACATGCCACACCCCAAAGAACCGGAAGATGACCTCCTGCGAGCCCTCGTTTTTGACTCCCACTACGACACCTACCGGGGAGTCATGGTCTACATCCGCGTCTTCAGCGGCGAAATCAAAAAAGGCTCGGTCATCAAGATGATTGCAACGGATAAAACCTTCGAAGTGCAGGAAGTGGGCATCTTCACCCCGCATGAGAAGGTCAAAACGTCGCTAAGACCGGGAGAGGTCGGCTACCTGATCGCCAACATCAAAAATACAGGCGACGTCAAAATCGGCGACACCGTGACCGAGCTGAAAAAGCCGGCCCCCAAGCCGTTGCCGGGCTTTAAAAACATCACGCCTGTCGTCTTTGCCGGCATCTACCCGGTCGACTCCAGCGACTTTGAGGCGCTGAGAGACGCGCTGACCAAACTGCAGCTCAACGACTCGGCCCTACATATCGAGCAAGAGAGCAGCATGGCCCTCGGCTTTGGCTTCCGCTGCGGATTTTTAGGACTTTTGCACCTTGAAATCGTCTTCGAGCGTCTGCAAAGGGAATTTGACCTCGACATTATCTCCACAGCCCCTTCGGTCATCTACAAGTGCCTGATGAAAGATGGAAAGATCATGGATATCGACAGCCCGGCCCACTACCCGGATCCGTCGCATATCGAGATCATCGAAGAACCCTGGGTTACTTGCCATATCATGGTTCCAAGCGACTTCTTAGGAAGCGTCATGAACCTCTGCAACGAAAAGCGCAGCAACCTGGAAAAAACCGAGACGTTAAGCAGCACCAGGCTCCACCTGACTTACAAGATGCCGCTCAACGAGATCATCACCGATTTCAATGACAAGCTGAAGTCGATCACAAAGGGCTACGGCTCTTTCGACTACGAATTCGACAAATACAAAGAAAGCGACATCATTAAGCTTGAGATCCGCGTCAACGACGAACCTGTCGATGCCTTTTCCTGCCTTGTGCATCGATCCAAAGCCGAAAGCAAAGGACGAGCCCTTTGCGCCAAGCTGAAGGATGTGATTCCCCGCCAGCTCTTTAAAATCCCTATCCAGGCGGCGATCGGAGGAAAGATCGTTGCACGCGAGACGATATCGGCGCTTGCTAAAAACGTCACCGCAAAATGCTATGGCGGTGATATCTCCCGTAAGAGAAAACTGTGGGAGAAGCAGAAGAAGGGTAAGAAGAAGATGAAAGAGATCGGAAAGGTCAGCATCCCGCAAAACGCTTTTATGGAAGTTTTGAAGACCGAAGAGTAGATTTTTGTCTTTTGAAATGATATACCCAGATGAACGCAAAATTCCGCTTCTGCTTTTTCGTCAAATTAAAAGCGAAATTTTGAGACACTTCCGGTATAATCTGCAAAAACAATTCAGAAGATTATTTTACGAGGAGCTATGCCGTCGGTAGTTGTAGTAGGGACGCAGTGGGGTGACGAAGGAAAGGGCAAAATCGTCGACATCCTTGCCGGAAAAGCCAGGCATGTCGTGCACTCGCAAAGAGGCAACAGTGCCGGACACGCCATCGTCGTCGGTCAAAAAGAATACAAACTCCACCTCATACCCACCGGAATTCTCCATCCGGAAACACGCTGCTGTATCGGGGCGGGCTGTGTTATCAACCCGGAAGTGCCGCTGCAAGTGATCGACCTTTCCAAAGCTGCCAAGGATAAGGAGTAGGCAAATGCAAGCGGCCGAATACCTGGAGACCTCTTTACCGTTGACTGCTGAAGAGCCCCTTTCCATCTACACTCCCATGGACCTGCAAAAAATCGATCTGAAAGAGGTGCCCCGTCATATTGCCTTTATCCCTGATGGAAACAGGCGCTGGGCGGAAAAGCAGCACAGAACCAGCTCCTTTGGGCACAAGTCCGGAGCCGACATCCTGATCGACACCGTCAAGGCTGCCAAAGAACTTGGCGTCAAAGTTGTCACATTCTATACCTTTTCCACGGAGAACTGGAGCCGCCCCCCCGGCGAAGTGGATGCCCTGATGTGGCTTTTCCACAGCTACCTCCTAAGCAACAGGCAAACGATGCTGGACGAGGGAATCCGCTTGGGGATTATCGGCGACCTCGGTAAAATCCCCAATCCTGCCCATGACACCATACTACAATCCATCGAAGCCACAAAAGACTGCCCTCACATCGACATGGTACTGGCTATCAATTACGGCGGAAGAGACGAGCTGCTCCGCGCTTTCAAAAAAATCGCCCGCTCGCTTCAAGACGGAACGATGAAACCCGAAGAGATAGATGAGTCGACAATCGCATCCCGCCTCGACACCACTCCTTGGGGGGATCCGGAACTGCTCATTCGTACCAGCGGCGAGATGCGCATCAGCAATTTCCTGATATGGCAGCTTTCGTACACCGAACTCTATGTGGCCGATGCGCTTTGGCCTGAATTTAGCCATCTCCATCTCTTGGAAGCGGTTGCCGCCTATCAAAAACGTCAACGAAGGCTTGGAAACTAGATGAATAATTTACAGCAGCGCCTGCTCGCCTCCTCCGTTGGCATCCCGCTCGTCTTGGCAGCAATCTATTTCAGCACCGAGCCGCTCTATAGAGTATCTTTCGCCGCCCTCCTGTCGCTCATCGCTTTTTTCGCGCTTAAAGAGTTTTTCGCGATCACCTCCGTCAAGGGGGCCAAGGCTTTGACCCTCCCGACACAACTGTTCACAGCCACCCTTCTTTTCTCAGCCATCTGCCTGCCTCACATACCGGCGCTCTCTTGGCTAATCGTTCTGATCTATTTTCTCTTCAGCTTCTTAATCTTCTTCAGGTCTGGATCGGAACCGGTCACTAACTTAGGCGCCACCTTCTTTGGATTTTTGTACGTGACCGCTCCTCTTGCCCTCATCGCGCTCATTCCCGGCATGGAGGAAGCAGAAAAAAACGGCAGGATGTGGCTTCTTTACCTTCTGGTTGTCTCCAAATCCACTGATACAGCCGCATTTTTCTTCGGCAAGCTGCTCGGCAGAAGACAGCTCGCTCCCTACATCAGCCCTAAAAAAACCTGGGAAGGGGCGCTGTTTGGCTTCGCTGCCGCTATTGTCTTCAGTCTTATGTTTTCCCTAGTCGGAAGCCACTATGGTTTCAACCTTTCCCTGGCGGGAAGCGCTCTTCTTGGCGCCCTCCTCAGCATCGGAGCCCAGATCGGAGATCTCTCCGAATCGCTGCTCAAGAGAGACGCCCAACTCAAAGACTCCAGCTCCCTTCCAGGACTTGGAGGCGTTCTCGACATCGTCGACTCGCTTGTTTTTACCTCCCCTCTTTTATATATATGGATCAAATACGGTTTATCTAATGGAGTGTTTGCATGATCATCACGATTGACGGCCCAATCGCCACAGGAAAAAGCTCGATTGCCAAAAAGCTTGCCAGAGCTATCGGCTTTATCTACTTCGACACCGGGGCTATGTACAGAAGCATGACATGGGGTCTCCTGAAGCACAACATCAATCCCGATGATGTTGAAGCCGTGAAGGCATACCTTGAAAAGTTTGATTTCGATATCAAGATACGGCAAGGCGATCGCTACTACTATGTCGAGGGCGAAAATATCACAGACGCCATCAGGGGAGAAAAAGTGACCTCCGCCGTCTCAAAGATCTCCGCCATGAAAGAGGTGCGTGAGAAGTTAATGGCACTGCAGCGGGAGTTTTCCATCGGAGTCAACGCCGTCTTTGAAGGCCGGGACATGGGCACCGTCGTCTTCCCTGACGCCGAGGTGAAGATTTTCCTGACCGGCAGGCCGGAAGTCCGTGCTAAGAGGCGTTATGATGAACTGAAGGCGAAATACCCTGAAGATTTCAAAGAAATGACGATGGAAAAAATGCTGGAGGATTTAAACCGCCGGGACACAGAAGACTCCACCCGCGAAATCGCTCCTCTACGGCAGGCACCCGATGCCCTCGTGATCGACACCTCTGACCTGACCGTCGAAGAGATTATTCAAAAAATCCAGGAATTTAAAGATACCCGCAGAACGCGGCTGAAAGAGGCAACTTAAAGAAGTTGGCCGGGCAATCCGGAGCTGCCTGCGAATTATTTTCAAGCTGTCACCAAAAAAGAAGGCCCCTAGGCCTTCTTTTTCTTTTTCTTTTAAGGATCAGTCTTTTAAGATTTGCCAGACCCATAACTTCGGTTGGATGCTTTACCCATGCTCTATCGGATCTTGCACAAACTCCTACGACTCTATTTCCGCCTCGCCTACAACCACCAGGTGAGAGGGATTGAACATGTCCTTGGCTGCAAAAAAGGATGCATTATTGCGGCCAACCACACCTCCTTTCTCGATCCGCCGCTTGTTGGCATCTCCCTACCCTATCCGATCCATTTCCTGGCCAAAGATGCGCTTTTCCACAGCCGCTTTTTCAACTGGCTCATCACCTCGCTAAACGCCATTCCTCTGACAAAACGCGTCGATCACCAGGCGTTCAAACGCCTTTGCTCGCAGAATCAGGGGGGACTGACTGTCGTGATTTTTCCGGAAGGAACGCGCACTTTGGATGGCAACATCGAACCCTTCAGCCCGGGCGTTGCCCTTCTCGCCAAGTCGCTTGATCTTCCCGTCGTTCCCGCCTACATCCACGGCACATTCGCCATCTGGCCGCCCACTCGCTGGCTTCCCCGATTCTTTGGTAAAACAGCCATCTCCTTTGGCGCCCCGATTGACCTGCACGATTTTAAAGCGGAAAAAAAGCACGAGCAATACCGGCTTTTTACCGATTCCATTGAGAACGAGGTTCGCGCCCTAAAAAATAGTAATGTTAATTAACACAGAACATTATTGACTTTTATTAACTCGATTTGTAAAATATCTTTATAAAAACCAAATAAAATGAGTTTTTGTGGATAATTTACAGTTCCAAGAAAAAAGCAGCGCCCATTTTTTACAGTCTATTTTTCCGGCTGCTATCGCCTCGTGCGCCAAAATCGTGGAACCGAGCGAAAAGAAGATCACCGTGATCGCCACAGCGCAACTTTTCCAAGGAAAACCCCAAGCGGCCTCGCCGCTTGAGAGTCTCAAGGAAAAGTTCATGGCCACCACGATTGGAAAAATGCTGCTGAATCCCTTTGGCTACAGCGAAATTAGCTTAGAAACCAAAGAGTAACCTCAGTTACCTTCGAAAATTTCTCACGCGTTATAGGTCGATGAACTGGCCTTGCCGCCCGTTCCTGCCCAGTCGGTGTGGAAAAACTCGCCTCTTTTTCTGTCTATTCTTTCATAAGTGTGCGCCCCGAAGTAGTCCCGCTGCGCTTGCAGCAAGTTGGCCGGCAGCCTTTGGCATTTAAATCCGTCGAAGAATGCCAGCGCGGAACTGAAACAAGGAGCTGCAATACCCGAAAGGGCCGCCTCGGACACCGTCTTGCGCCAACCTGCCTCCGCCTTTTTGACCTCTCCCTGGAAATAGGGATCGAGCAAAATATTGGACAGCTTGGCATCTTTATCAAACGCCTCTTTGATCTTTCCTAAAAAGCGGCTTCGGATGATGCAGCCTCCACGCCACATCAAGGCGATGGCGCCAAAATTGATCTGCCAGCCGTAAGCTTTGGATGCCTCACGCATCAGCATAAACCCTTGAGCGTAGCTGATGATTTTCGAGGCATAAAGAGCATGTTTGACAGATTCGGCAAACGAGCGAAAATCTCCGGACACCTTTTTTTTCTCCATCGGATAAGCTTTGGACGCTTGCACCCTCTCGTCTTTGAGAGCAGACAAGCACCTCGCGAACACCGCCTCGCCGATCAAGGTGAGCGGCTGCCCGAGATCGAGAGCATTGATGACAGTCCACTTGCCTGTCCCCTTCTGGCCGGCAACATCAAGTACCTTATCGACTAAAAAACCCCCTTCAGGATCTTTGACCTGGAAGATGTGGCTCGTAATTTCGATCAGGTAACTCTCCAACTCCTCTTTATTCCAGTTAGTGAAGATGGAGGCGAGCTCCTCATTGGAGACACCAAGACCCTCTTTCAAGAGGCTGTAGGCTTCCGAGATGAGCTGCATGTCACCGTATTCAATGCCGTTGTGTACCATCTTGACGTAGTGGCCCGCGCCGGCATCTCCCACCCAGTCGCAACAGGCTTCGTTGTTTTCGACTTTAGCGGCGATCGCGGTGAAGATCGGTTTAACGTGCGGCCACGCCTCCTTATGACCTCCCGGCATGATGGATGGTCCGTGGCGGGCACCCACCTCTCCTCCCGATATGCCGGCGCCGACAAACAGTAGCTTTTTCGTTTTCAGATACTCGCAACGCCTTGAGGTGTCTGTATAAAGGCTGTTGCCGCCATCGATGATGATGTCGCCCGGCTCTAAGTGCGGAATGATCGCTTCAATAAACTCATCGACGGCATCCCCCGCTTTGACCATCAACATGACCCGGCGCGGTCTTTTTAAGGTGGCAATAAACTCTTCGATGGAATGGGTGCCGATGACGCGGGTGCCTTTGGCCGGCCCTTGCAGAAAGTCGTCCACTTTAGAGACTGTGCGGTTAAAGACAGCCACCGTAAAGCCGTGATCGTTCATATTCAAGACCAGATTCTGTCCCATCACCGCCAACCCGATCAATCCGATATCCGCTTTTTCCATCCCAAATCCCCTTATTCAAAATACTGTTGCACTTCTCCAGGTTCGTCGCCCGCGAACCATGTCAAAATCTACCATATACCAGTGCCTTAAAATTTGTAAGAGGCGATCGCCTATACCGAAACAACTTGAAGAATTGGAAATTTGGCCAGGAGGGCCTTAAGAATTTTTGTCCGGAGCGAGCGACCATTGCCGAGAGGCAAGGCGCGAGTGAGAACGAAAATTCTTAAGTAAACCCGACGAAGCCAAAGACCAATTCTTCAGGTTGTTTCGGTATATCACAAAAAGAACAGATATTTAAATATTTTGTAAATTAATTATTTAAAATCGTTGTGATTTTGTAAATACATTTATTTAATTTATAAGTTATAATTTAAGAAACGAAGTAGAAAGGATTACTAAAGGGGAGGTTTTTATGCATGTACCTACCGGGCAGGGAGGCCCGATTCAAGGACAGAACTTTCATGAAACGTCCGCAGGACAACCGACGCAACAGGCAAATCACGAGGGGCGCCTTTACGTTTCAGTCAACCGGGAATCCGGTTCTTTGGAATTTACGACCAATCGACATTTAGCCAGTACCCCTAAGCAAGTGCAAAAATTCATGAAGGAACATGGCAGTACCCTCGGGCAAGACCAGGTCAACATGCTGCGCCACGCATCATTAAAGGGGGGAAAGGTAGTCGTCCGTGCCGATACTAGCTCGCCAGACCGCCCAGGGCGAACGGCAAGCAAAATCCAGAAATACGCTTCCAACGTCACGAGCTTCGTTAAAAATTTAGGAAAAACCGACAGCACCCTGGTCAAAGCGACATCCGCAGAAGCACATGACCGTAGCTTGGAAATTCCCAATAATCGGTTAAACAACGCCTTTCAAGAGAAAATGGCTGAAGGCGGGCTTGGTGAACAATTAAGTAAGCTTAGCGAACTCAAAGCAAATCATTCCGAGATGAAGCAAAAACTTGATGCGTTTGAAGATCAGATATCTAAGATAAAAAATAGCATGTCCAAGCAGGACTCTCCCACCAAATTGTCGGATTTGAGAAGACAGCTTAACGAGGTACTGATCAATCCCGAGTATTTGAAACTAGAAAAAGATGTGCCTCAAATCGGACAGGAAATCGCTCAGCTTGAGGGACAGCTGCAAGGAGAGGATCACCAGGCCGCCATGCACTCAATAATCGACATGGCCACTGTCAAAAATGGTGACTCATTTCCTGAAAAGACAGCCAAGAGAAGCTTCAGCAGTGAGCACGAGGCAACCTTAAAGGCCATGAAAGCACTCACGGGCAACGCCGAAATGGTCAAAGGGGTCGCAGATGCTTTTGAGCAAAAACTCAGCGCCGGAGGCCTGAAAGGTCAGCTTGGTGCGCTGATCTACATGAAGGTTTCTCTCAACGAGATGAAAGAGGAACTATCCTCTCTTGACCCGAGTTCAAAAAAAGCGTCAGATCTTAAGGATGCAATCCAAGACACCGAGGCAGACATCGGAAAAAGAGAGCTGCAGCTTAGATCTAAGGGCTCAAGAAATCAGATCCGGGAAGCCCTGAAAGAGTGCTCCATCAAAGAGGAAGACTCCAGCGAGTTAAAAGCCGCAAAAAGCAAATTCACGCAAGATAATGCAGGTTTGGTCCAACAGATGAAATCCTTAACCTCCATTCAATTTAAAGAAGAGGCCGAAATCCGCGTTGTTAACGTCAATACCGGCAAAGCCGAGTCATTCTCCGTGCCCACAAACTTCAGCGACCGAACTGATACGGCCAAGCAAATCAAGGGAAAAGGCTACTCGGAAAGAGCCGAGGGGGAGATGACGGTCAGAAAGCATGTCAAAAAACACTATGAAGCGCAGGGCTCACCCGTTCCGGATGCATCCAAGATTAGTTCTGCGGTGACTATGGATAAACTAACAAATGAAAACCATGTCAATTATGAACAGATGGCAAACGCATTTAACAATAAATTTTTAGAAATCTCTGACACGAAGGTTCGCATTTTTGGATCCATCGCCAAAAACGGAGCAAGTAAATCTGCTCGTGTACTGGACGAGATCTTAAATGAACTCCCCAACGCCACCATCAAAAATCAGGGTGATCTCAAGAAAGAGGTTCTAAAGAGGCTGCAAAACAGTAATGTCACCAAAGAGATGATCGATAGAGATCTGTTTAAAGATCTGACAACAGGAGGGAAAATCAACCACGACGTAACTCAGTCTCCTGAGTTCAAATCACTTACAGCAGCATTTAAAGATGGAAGCTGGAAAGAGGGGGAGATGAGGGAGATTCATCTCACCGATTTTGAGCCTGATGACCTTGCGCTCACCTTTAAAGCTTTAGATTATGTGTTCAATGATCCGGCTACTCAAACAGTGCTGGAGCACTTCGTCCCCCTGGGCAGCTCAGGTCCTCAGCTTGAGGCCGATGTTGCATTACGCAAGAGCGAAGACAAATGGGAAAGTTTGAAAGCGCAGGTTAAAACCAAAACCGGTCAACTGGATAAGTTAGATAAAGAAAAGGCTGTGCTGCAAGCGGAGTGGAATAACCAGAAAAAATTGTACGATGCGGGCAGTAAAGACGGAAAAATGTTCGCCTCTCAGAAAATGGCGGATTACCAGCAAAAAATCAACGACCAAAACTCCAAGATCAATGCGCTCCAAAATGAGATCAAGGTGATGCAAAGCGATATCGACAAACTCAGTTCTACTCCCGAAATGGGAGCTTTTGTCGCCGCTCGTAATAGAAAGGATCAACGGGAAAGTCTAACTGCACAGGTAAAAACAAAAACCGGCCAAATGACTAAGTTAAATAAAGAAAAAGCCGTGCTGCAAGCGGAGTGGAATAACCAGAAAAAATTGTACGACGTAGGCAGTGAGGAAGGAAAAAGGTTCGCCTCCCAAAAAATCACCGATTACGAGCAGAAAATCAAACAGCAAGACAGCAAGATTGACGCGCTTCAAAGTGAGATCGCCAAGATGCAGAGCGACATCGATAAACTCAGCTGATCGCTCGCCCGCTCTATCCAATGAAAGGTGTTGAGAAGAAACTTGCGCTGTCTTAGAATCATCTCTTCACGTTCTCGTAGCTCAGTGGATAGAGCGGTTGCCTCCTAAGCAACAGGTCGCGCGTTCAAGTCGCGCCGAGGACAATTCCTTAAAAGACACTCTCTTACTGGGCGGCAAACTTCTTGATCCCTTGCGCGATGCCCCATGCCAACTTCTTCAGGTAGGAGCCGTCCCGGATCTTCTGCATCTCATCGTCATTAGTCATAAAGCCCCCTTCCACAATGATGGCGGGCACATTCGTCTCGCGGATCACTAAGTAGTTGCCATGCTTGACACCGCGCGACTTGGCCTTGGTATAGGCAAGAACCCCATCTAAAACCTTAGAAGCGAGCACCTTCGATTTATCGGTTCTCAGTTTTTCCGTATCGGATTTGTAATAGTATACCTCAACCCCTTCGGCTGCCTTGCTCGGTGCGGAGTTAAAATGAACGCTAACAAACAGAAGCGGGCTTTTTTCATTGGCAAAGGAGGCGCGGTCTTTAAGCTCGATAAACTCGTCTTTGTCCCGGGTCATCACCGTTTTAAATCCGAGCAGCTTTAAATACTCATTCAAAGCGATCGAGGTGGAGAGCGTCAGGTTTTTCTCGTAATATTTCGGCGTTTTAAGTGACTGGGTGCCGTTATCTTTTCCCCCGTGTCCCGGGTCAATCACGATCAGAGGGCCTGTCGCCTCAATTTTTTTGGGAAGGACTGCAATCGGCGCGGGAGCGGCCAGCGCAATCTCCTTTTTCGGGGGGACCGCGGCGATCTGCTTTTTGTGAGGGGGGGTGGGTTCTTCCTCATAGTAACGGTATTGGGGCGTTTTCCCGCACGATGAAGCTAAGAAAAGGATCAGCACCACGAAAAGAAGGCGATGAGAACACTGTTGAAAGGGAAGGCGCCTTCCCCAGTTGATTAACGGCATCTCACGCTCTCTTTGAGATCGAGGCACTCTTTGGCTTCCTTGCGGTCATCGAAAGGGACTGTTTTATTGTGGAATATCTGAGAAGCTTCATGTCCTTTGCCGGCTATCAAAACAATATCCCCTTCTTTTGCTTCTTCAATCGCGTGAGCGATGGCTTTTTTTCTGTCAGGCTCGACGGCAACAGGCCTCTTGCCGGAAAATCCTCTTTTGATCGCTTCAATAATTGCCAATGGATCCTCAGAGCGCGGGTTGTCGGTGGTGACGACCACTTTGTCACTATACATCTCGGCAGCTCGGGCCATGAGCGGCCGCTTGTGCCCCCCCCCCCCCCCGCCGCAGCCAAAGACTGTGATCACCTTACCCGTCTTGATGTCGCTTAAGGTTTTAAGGACGTTTTCCAGGGCATCGGGCTTGTGAGCGTAGTCGACAAGGCACACGATACCCAGCTTGTTATCGATATACTCCAGCCTGCCGGGAATTTTTGGAGGGTTCTCCAAGACCCTGACGCTGCTTTCAAGGGAAAACCCTCTTGAGAGTCCTACAGAGAGGGCCGCCAGGAAATTATAGACGTTGAACTTACCACTGAAGGGAAGGAAGACAGGGCAGGAAATTCCCCGGAAAACAGCCTTGAACTCTGTCTTCCCGGGGAAATAATTGATTCCTGCTGCACGCACATCGGCATGGTTTTCAACTCCATACGTTAGCACTTGCCCGCGGTAACGCTCTAGCATATGCGATGACCAGGGACTGTCGGCATTGATGATGGCACTCTTGCCGAACGACGCCTTTTCTTTAGACTGCTTTTGAGAGAGCATATGAAACAGCCGCTCTTTTGCCTTGGCATAAGCTTCCATGTCGGGATGGTAGTCGAGGTGCTCGGGGCTTAAGTTAGTGAAGACCGCCGTATCAAAATTAACCCCCTCGACGCGGCCTTGGTCGAGTGCGTGCGACGTCACTTCCATCACACAGGAGCGCATTTTGAGATCGACCATCTCTTTTAGAAGCTTGTGCACTCGTGTCACGTCAGGCGTTGTGTGCGTCGCCGGATAGCGCATCTCCCCGATCTGATATTCGATAGTTCCCATCAATCCCGCGGGGCCGTCGAGTTTCTCCAGGAGATGTTTGACTAGATAAGAAACGGTTGTTTTCCCCGAAGTGCCCGTGATGCCGACCATATAGAGCTTATCGGAGGGTAGCTCATAATACGCCGCTGCCAGCTCTGCCTCTACCTTCTTCACATCGTGACACACAATCTGCGCTATCTCTTTATAGGCAGGATCATAAAGATCGGTCAGTACCGCTTTGGCACCGGAGGCGATCGCTTCGGGAATAAAGTCTCCGCCGTCATGGTCTTTGCCTCTCCTTGCGATGAAGAGGTTGCCCGGCGCAACATATTTGGAGTTGGCGCAAACGCCAGAAATCTCGATTTCTTTAGGGCCCCGGATCTCGATCCCTTTAATATCTTTGAGAAGTTTTTTCAGCTTCATATCACTCTATTGGCTCTATTCACTCTAATATACCGAAATTTTTAGATATTTTTCGGTATATCATTAAAATTAACGACGGATGATTATGAAATCAAATTTTAAAATTGTTTCTTTGTATCAGTTATTCCACTTTTGGCTGATTTCTTGCAACTTTTTGGTTTCGCCTATCCAATCGGCTTTCTTCTCATCATACCTTGGGTCTTTCGGAGGATAGCCGTAAGGGTCATCTGGCTCCACACCCATATACTCAAGCGCCCGTGTGGCTATTTTGCTGAACACCGGAGCTGTGCAGATACCCGAATAATAGGTGTGGCCCACTCCCGGTTTATAAGTAATATCAGGCTCGTCCATTGTGACCAATAAGACAAAAGCAGGCTTGACAACGGGAGTGAACCCAATGAAAGTGGAGATATAATTCTTCTTCGAATACTGTCCGCCTACAATTTTGTTGGCTGTTCCGGTCTTACCGGCTTCGGTGTACCCATAGACTTCCCCGCGAAATCCGCCTCCTCCGGGCTTAGTGACAAATTTCATCCCGCGGACCACTCTTTCAGCTATCTCCTTGGAAATAACACGTTTAAATTTCGATATCCTCTCAGGATCGGTATTATCCAAGATCAACTCTTCACTTCCATCGGGATTTGTCCTGACAATTTTTCTGATCAAGGTAGGTTCGACTAAGAATCCACGATTGGCAAAGACCGAGATCGCCCGCAGAAGTTGAAAGCTGTTGACCTGCAAGTTATGTCCGATTGCCAAAGAAAAGGGCGTGGGTACAGACCACTCAAGCTTGCCGTTCGGGTGCATTTTACCGGGGGTGGGCAAAACTCCCGGACTTTCGGCAGGAAGCTCCAGGAAAGTCCTTCTGCCAAAGCCAAATGAATCAGCGAGAGCTTTTCTATACCACTGGTCTCCGAGCTTAAGAATCACCCGGTGAATAATTCTTCCCATATAGATGTTAGAGGACTTTTGCAAAGCCATATCCATATTCATCAGTTTATGGGACTTGGTATCTTTAATCGGCTTGCTTCTTCCGGGGAAGGCTCCACTGGCAGTCGCGATCATCTCCTCAGGTGTGAAAAGAGGCGGCTCCCCTCTTTTTTTCATCTCCTCATTGGCCATGAGGGCAATCGCGCAGGTGACCGGCTTCATCACAGAACCAGGTTCTTGGGCATCCGTGAGAGGTTTCACTTTGGTAGTCTCTGCGATCGAGGAATCCTTAAAAAAACGGGAGTAGTCGTCAGGATAGAAAAAAGGATATTGAGCGATAGCCAGCACCTCTCCGGTACGCGGCTCCATCATCGCCGCCCAGCCATATTTAGCTCCGCACGCCTTAACCCCGGCTTCGATCTCCTCTTCACAGATGGCCTGGAGGCAGTGGTTGATGGTCAAAAAGACATCGGCGCCGTGGATCGGAGGTTTAACCACTTCGCCCATCTCAAAGGAGTGCCTGGGTGAGCGCATCATAATTCTCTTGCCCTGACACCCCTTCAGGTAAGAGTTTAAACAAAGTTCAAGCCCCCCTGTCGGGACTGCCTGCTTGGTCGTTTCGTCCTTTCTCTCCTGAATGGTGTGCAGAACCTGACCCAACATTTTTCCGAAAGGATAGGAGCGTTTATAGTCGGTCACAAAGAAAAGAGCGTTGGAGGGAATCTTGTTTTTTTTCGCAAACGGCCGCCACCACTTCTCGATCTCGTCTTTTTTCTCCTTGGGAAGCCACATCGCCAGAGTGCGGCTTCTGCTTTTCGCAAGCAGCTGGTCGGCCAATTTCTCCATCTCGGGTCCATTTAAAGAGAGGATCTCATTTAACGCCTCAACTATTTTGACGTGATTTTTCTCCTCGATGGAAAGGGGATCGGCAAACAGATGGAACATCCGGATATCGGCAACAAAGGCCTTAGGCGATTCAGGATGGCCTCTTTTGACCGTAGGATTGGAAAAAAAACGCCCCCTCAAGAAGGGCTCGGTGACGATAAAAAAATGCTGGCGCTCCCCCCGTTTCTCCCAATAGTCACCCTGAATGATCTGCAAACGATAAAATTGCGTGAGCAAAAGCGCAAAGAGTCCGACCAAAGCCATCGCGAGAAGCGCAAGGCGCCTTCGCTCCAAAAACGTTACCGGCTCTTTACTTTTCTTACTCACCTTCCGCGGCCTCCGCCTTCTTGCAGAGTGATCACTTCGCTCTCCCTCGGATAGTGAAGATGCTGGAACTGTTTCATGCGGGAATAACGCATCAGATTCACGGGGTTTTCCAATTTATCTATCTCATATTGCAGCCTTGTGTTCTCCTCCTCCAGGGTCTTCAGTTTCTTCTGGAGTTCAGGGATCTCTCTTCGCTTGGCCGTTACCGTGTTCTGCCGATCGATGTATTTGTAGGCAAAAAAGGAGATGATGACAAGAGAGACAAAGCACTTGGCGACAAAGAGAAATTTACTAGAGAACAGACTTTCGTTCATAGTTTTTCAGCCACCCTCAGCTTGGCGCTCCTGCTGCGTGGGTTGTCCGCCACTTCCCTGTCGGTCGCCTCCAGAGGTTTTCTTGTCAGGGTTTTCAATGACGGCTCCCTGTCGATAAACAGTCCGCCAATACCGGATGTGCTCTCTTTATCGAGGCTCTCCTTTTGGAAAAATCTCTTCACGATCCGATCTTCCAGGGAATGGAAGGAGATCACCGCAAGCCTTCCGCCCTTTTTCAAGAGTTTTAAAGCGATAGGCAGCGCCTCATCAATTGCCTTCAGCTCGTCATTGACAGCAATCCTGAGTGCCTGGAAAACTAAAGTGGCAGCGTGGATTTGCGGCTTTCTCGAACGGATAGATTCCTGCATAAGATCTGCAAGCTCCTTTGTAGTGTTGAGAGGAGATTGCAACCTGGCCTTTACTATTGCCTGAGCTGCTTTTCTCCACATCTTCTCCTCTCCCCATTCACGGAATATCCACCCCAATTCCTCTTCTGGATATGTGTTGACGATGATACCGGCTGTCAGCGGATTGGATTTATCCATCCGCATATCAAGAGGACCCTCCTCGCGGAAACTAAAACCCCTCTCCTCTTCGTCAAGTTGCATGGAGGATACTCCGAGATCCAGCAAGATTCCATCGTAGACACCCTCTCCTTCTTTCAGAAGCGCTCCCAAGGCGTTGGAGAACTGCGCATGCAGAAACCGCGTCTTCCCGCTGAAGGGCATAAGTCTTGCAGATGCTATCTTCAAAGCGCTTTGATCCCGGTCTATTCCTACAAGTTGTTCAATTTCAGGATGGCTTTTAAGAATGGCCTCCGCATGGCCTCCAGCACCTAACGTTCCGTCAATGAATCGATGAATCTGCATGGGTTTGAAAGATTCGAGAACTTCCTCTTTCAGGACAGAAATGTGGGGATAATCCATAAAATATGAGCCTTGGCTTGCCTGGTAATGGTGGATAATGGGGAAATCTAAGAAATCGGCATCGGCAAAGGAGATCGATCCGTTATCAGTGCCCGAAACCTATTTCTTTAGTTTGTAGCAAGAATAGCCTAAGCTCGATTTTCCAAGAACCTATCCCGGTAAAAAGTTTCTACCGACTTTTCGGTTCATTTCAACTCTCCCCCTTCCGCAAATTTCAAGAATAATCAAAATATGCGCGCCTTAAACAGGCCAGAATAGACCGAAAACATCTCAGAATTGGGGATTTTTTGAAAACTAACGCTCTGTTTGACCACTTTTGATGAACCCGGCAAAAGACTGGAAGGCCACCAACTGTCTCACACCCCTAATGCTAGATGACTTGCAAGCTTTTAATCTTGAGAGCTTTCTCTGAGCTAAAGACAAATTTTTAGACACTTTCGGTCTATCAATCCACTATTCCGAATGTTTTTCAGGACGTAGAGGACAATTCGGCAGGCAAGCCATGCGATTTCAGTTTTAGTAAAGACTCTCAGAGCTGGAGATCACGAGAGGTCACGCCGCCGGTGTCCCAGCAAGGCGCGCCGCTCCCTGTTTTTTTTGTAATTGTTTTTTCTCAAAAGATCTCTTGGCCCTCTGTATACGCGAATCCCTGAACATCTCATGGGGATCTACCACTTTGCAGTGTTTGCTGCCTACAGCTCCTCTCAAGTGCAGGTAATTTCCGCGCTCCCAAAGAGGAATACTAGATTCCAAATCCCTTCCCTTTACCTTCTGTGCGTGGATAAAGCGCATCTTCGGTTTCAATTTGCTTTTCTTCCCCTCTACCAGTTCATGCAACACTAATAGCTCCATAACAGTACCCCCCCCGGAACGGGTAATGGTGTTGCATTTCAGCTCCAGGTTGACCAAATGCTCAGGATTTTGGAAGGAGAGCGGGATGACGCGTAAATTGGAGGGCCAATTTTTTTGGGTCTTGATGTAATCGCAAAGCTCTTTATAAAAACACTCCTTGCCGGGAATGAATTTCCCCGCAAAAGCGAAGAGCTTATAGCTCTCTTTCGGATTTTGCTTGGCCTCTAAAAGAAATTTATCCACATAGTCCACAATTGCCTGCTTGGTCGGCTGACTGCCCAGCATCAAAAAGTAGGCGTTATCTTTGTCATCCACCTGATATTCGAAGTTGAACCCGTCAGCACCGACCAGCTCTCCGGTCGCCTTCTGGTGCTTGAGAACCTCTTTCAATAATTTGGACTCCTCTTCGCCCGTCACCTTAAATCCGACCGGCGCTTCAGGTGTATAGCTTTCCACTGCCTTAAGGAAAGAGGCGCGCACAGGAAAATCTCGCGTCTTCAGCTCGACAACCTGATCGTCCGGAAGATTGCAACGGATTATCCAGGTGTCTTTGTCGGTTGGTTTCGGCGCGTGGAGGATAAGGTGCTTTTTCCCGGCGATCTCCCAAATTCTTTTCAGCGATTTGAAAAAATGTCCCGACAGGCCCGTCGGCATATCTGTCATGTAAAGATGAAGCTTCACCTCTGGATCCATGGCAGGCTTGAAAAAAGCGTTATAAATGCAGAGGGCAAACAAGATAGAGGGCGTTGCCATTGCCTGAGTGGACACCACCTTCCTCGGATGATGGTTGATCAGATCTCTCAGCGTCTGAATAAAGATAACAGGACCAAACACGCGGTCAGAAAGCCACTGCAGCGAAGCGAGACTTTCCTGTTTCTTGACATTACCCTCCTGCTGGGCCCTATCCCACGACTCGGCACTGGCCACTCCAACAGAACCGACATAATCGGTCAAGACATCCGCCTCATGCAGATACCCCATCTGCTTACACCAATCTGTAAAGACTCCAATGTTGGTGAAGCGACTGGAAAAGTCAGCCTTAACTTCTTCTGAGGCATGTCCGATAATCTGATTCCTGAGCTTGACCATCTCCTTTTCTGTCTGGGCTTCCTTGGCCGATTTATGGCCTCCCCCTCCGGAGGACCAAAGATAGAGTGTGTCTTTGTTCTCCCCTTTGCCAAAGGAGTTGACTAACGCCCTGACCTGTTCCGAGATGCGGTCATGGGTCAGAATCAAGGTGTCTGAATTTCCGCTGGTCTCGAGGATATGATCGATCAGCTTCTGATCCCGCCCCTTGGTGATATTATAACCCCTGATCGCGTGATCCACTGTCTCAACCTGGATCTTGTAATAGGAGGCTTTGCCGACTTTGAATTTTCGGATACTCAACGATTCGATGTCGCTGAGATCGGATATGTTGCTCGCGAGCAGCTTCAGAATCTCGTCTTTTTGAGTCCGCAGCTTTTTCTCCAAGGATTTCTGCTCTTTAAGACCTCCGGACGCCGGCAGTTCGGTCTGATAGCTCAGTACGTTGTTTCCAAGGCAGACATAATCCATACAAGGACCTCCTTGAGAACGGCTTCCCGATGATCAGGAGCAAACTCTTAGTTCTAAGATAACGTATAAATAATTTAATTTTCAAACCGTAAATAAAATTGATTAACCACAATATTAATAAATTATAAACATTGATGTCAAAACACAGTGCAAAACTATATCAACCCCAATCCCTGTAGCCGACAGCCTCGCCAGCTAACCTTTGCTTAAAAAACCGGAAGTTTGTTAAAATACTTTTATAAGGTTCACCACATTTATTTTGTTTGAGGCTGCAATGGCAACAATTGACAATCTAGACCTCAATATCTACCAGATGTACGCGATGCGTACTAAGATGATCGAGCAGATCAATCAACAGCTCAGGCTCGATCAAGCTGCCAGCATTCCACCACAGACGCAAGTCTTTGACATCTACCCCAAACTCACCGAACTTGACCTCCTGCTGGGTATTATTCCTCTAGGCACCCCTTGGGCCTATTTTTACCCACCCAAAAAATTCATGGATTTAAGGCGCTCCCCATTTGCCTTCTATCGCATCGCTCCAACTCTTGGCACCTTAGATGATCAAGAGAGCCTCGAAGAGGAAATCAGAGAGACTGAAGTGGACTCTCCGGAGGACAGCCGTAAAAAAGAGAAGATTCTTGCTTGCTTAAAAGAAATTAAAAAGCTTAATTCTTGGTTAGGATTCATCATCGGCAGAGTGGGTCAGTTTCTCCAAGGATAAAGAATGGCAAAAATCGACTGGCGGGCAAAATTAGGCTGGGGAGAGGACCAGGTGGATGATATCCGCATGGCCGGCTACGCCTACATCAGACAAGGTAAGTACGACATCGCCCTCCCCCTCTTTGAAGCGCTAGTCATTTTAGAACCGGACAATCCCTACAACCCTCAAACTCTGGGAGCTATCTACCTCCAGATGGGTAAAGCTGTTGAAGCGATCAAAGCACTCGATACAGCGCTCAAGCTAGAAGCCGATCACGCCCCCACCCTGCTTAATCTCACCAAAGCGCTCTTCATGCTTGGAAGGAGAGAAGAGGGTCTCAAACTAGCCAATATTTTAAAGAATGAAAGAGAATTACAGATCGCCAACGCGGCTAAAGCGCTGATCTTGGCCTACCAGATCTAAGAGCCTGTACTAAAACTCAATTGGTATGCTTTGCTGCTCAATCCACCTATAATCTCCGAAAAAATTTTCAGCATATCAATCCTATATTCTGAAATTTTTTTCGGAGATTATAGGTCGATTTAGCAAACAAATCATACGATTTCAGCTTTAGCACTGGCTCTAAGAGCCCGTACTAAAACTCAATTGACATGTTTTGTTTGCTGAATTTGAATCTACGATAGTGTCGTAAAACTTAGGATTCTGGATTCGAGAGGCAGTTTCGGAAGGGGCTGAAGACCCACCGGTTTAGGTTGGCTTCCCCGACCTGATCACGTTGAGCAAGGCGCTCGAAATCTCATCGACTTCCCCCACCGTGAGATCATAATAAAGCGGAAGTGTAAGTGCTTGACGGTAATACATTTCCGTTTCCGGGAAATACTCCCTGATATCCCTGGCCCCTTTGCGGAAAAAGGGATGCCTGTAAAGAGGAATATAGTGAACCTGCGTTCCGATCCCCAACTCCCGCAACTCTTCCATCACCTGCGCCCGCTCTTTTTGCAGAGCCGCAAAATCGATCTGGCAAACGAAGAGGTGCCACGCCACATCGACCCCTTCTTCGGGTTCGAAAAAGGTCAGGTGCTCCACCCCGGACAAATTCTCACGGTATCTTTTCACGAGCTCCTTACGCTTGGAGATGAAACCCTCAATGCGTGAAAACTGGCTGCGTCCCAGAGCTGCCTGCAGCTCATTCATGAAATAGTTTCCGGTGAGGTAATTGACTTCGTAAACCCAAGGCCCTCTCTCCTCCTCTTTGAAAAGGGCGGGCTCCCTTTCAATCCCATTATTGCGGTAATAGAGAAGTTTTTGATAGAGGGATTCATCGTTGGTAGTGCACATTCCTCCTTCGGCTGTCGTGATCGTTTTCGCCGGATGAAAGCTGAAGCAGGTAATGTGGCTATAATCGCAAGATCCAACCCGCGTGCCGTCCTTGTACTTAGAGCCAATGGCATGAGCCGCGTCCTCAATCACAACGGTATTCAAATCCTTGATGTGAGATTCGAGCAGTTGCATGTCGACCGGGATGCCCGCAAAGTGAACCGGCACGATAATGTTTTTGCCCCGCGTGGAGAGAGTTTGCAGGTTGTAGCTTAACTTCTCCACATCGATATTCCCGCTTTTGCGGTCGATGTCGATAAAAACCGGTGCTGCCCCTTTTTGACATGCCCCTGAAAGGGTAGCGACGAATGTGTTGGGAGTTGTAAGCACCCTATCGTACGGACTTGCCTCTGCGGCAAAAAATGCCGCGGAAAGGGCTGTCGAACCACTATTAAAAGAGACAGCGAAGCGCGCCCCGCAAAAGTCCGCTACCTCCCGTTCAAAGGAAGAGGCAAAATCGCCGCGAGTTAGGGCCGGGCTTTTCAAGGCTTCCAAAACAGCTTTCTCATCAAGATCATTGATGGACTGTTTTGCGTAAGGGTATTTTAACTGGCTCATAACTTTTTCGATAGGGAGTGTCAAACTCGTTTAATCTTTACTAATGGCGTCATTATGCCTAGCCCTACATAAATAAATCTTCTAAATTTTCAGTGCGAGAAAGAATGCGCGTCAACCCATGAAACTTTTCGATGACTCCCCCAACTTTACTTCGAAAGCAGCTCAAAATCTGGTCTTTGGCAAAGAGAAAGCTCTCGCGTATTGCCCTTCAAAAAGAATCGAAAGATGGTCAAAACAATCCCCAAATTCGACGAAATCCGAATCCGTTGACAGTCTCTAACATACTAAAAATTTTCAAAGCTTATAACCAAATTGGACAAACAAATCATACGATTTCATTCTGTGGACACTCTCTTAATCGACTCCTTGAATTGTCTTTTATTTTTTTGTACCGGCTGATTTAATGATGGCCAGGCCTTCAACCCAGTGTTTTGGCGAGGAATTGATGAAAGAGACAGCAACCATCTTCACGGACTACTTAAAGAAAACGCAGCAGCTTGGTTTGAACAGCAATCCCGAGTTCGTCGTCGGGTATATTCAAAACCAACTCGATCTGCCTCAGGATCCGTTCTTCGAATTGCTTTTGCAAGGCGATTTGGCTTTCTATACAAACGACTATAAAAGCGCCCTGAAATATTATCTCCAGGTCAAAGACATTACCGACGCTCCTTTTTTCTGCCACAGGGCATCGGCGATGCTTTCAAGCGAGCTCGGACAAAAGACGAAGGCGCTCGTCTTTGCAAACAAAGCACTCAAACTCCATCCCGAAGATCCCTGCACTCTCAAGATACTGGAAGAGTTGCTCAAAAATTTCGATGAAGAAAAAGCACAGCAAGTCCGAGATCTCCACGACAAAATCCGCTCCTGCAAAGATCTCGAAAGCCTCCCCCTTCTGTTTTCCGATATCAGAAGCCTCGCCGAACAAAACCTCAAGGAACTGATGTCCGCACCGGAAAAAGAGACCGAAGAGCTGTTTGCCCTAGGCGCTCCATCTAAGGACAAAGAGCATAAAAATCGAACTCTGGAAGATGGAGAGCTAACTTTCAAAAGTTTAGACTCCCCGATCGCAAAGGACATGTTAAAAGAATTTCTGACGGAATCGACCCTAAAACACCGCCCGCCTCCGCCAGAATCGCTGGAACTGTCCAGAATCACCGCCATGCTGGAAGAGCACGCCACCAGCTCTAAACTGCAACACCCAAAATACTCTGACGGCCTGACAGGCAGATCTTTAGAATCCGGCATGATCTTAAAACTCGAAGAATACTCCAGACGCTACCAGAAACTGCTCGAAGATTATCTCGAAGAGGTTTCCTCCAGGGAAAAATGCCAGGATAACTGCCTCTTTGCCTTCAACACGTGGAGCAAAGACATCAAAGACCTTCCGATTCCCGGTCATCTCGATCCAAGAAAAAGTATCAGCGACGGCATTTTCCTACGCTTCAAAGGGAAAGGGATCGCCATCAACCCCGGCAGGCACTTTCTTGCAGAGCTACATAGCAGAAGCTTTTCCCTGCTAGACATTAACTACGTGATCGTCACCCACTCAAAGCGGGAAGCGCTTCAGGACATTGCCCATATTTACGATTTAACCTCCCAGCTTAACCGTTTGCTTGGCAAACCTCACGTCATTCACTACTACTTCAATCGCGCGACCTACCAAGAGATGATCCAAATCTTAAAGCCCAGGTACCGGCAAGAGAAAAGCAGCCTGCACTGTCTTGAACTTTACCTCGATACACCCGATGTGGAGCGCATCGAGCTGCAAGAGGGCATCACCCTCGGTTACTTCCTGACCGCGCAGACATTCAACCCCTTCAGCCCCGTCGAATCCCTCAATTTAGGGCTGAAACTTGAGCTGCAAGACAATAACCTAACCCGCACCATCGCCTATGTCAGCTCTACACACTGGACACCTCTCCTCGGACACCATATCGGCTCTGTGGACCTCCTACTCTCCGGATTTGGCACAACCCAGCCGTCAGATCTCAAAAAGGAGCGCTATCTGGATGATTGCTTAGGTTACTACGGAACCTTGTCGCTTCTTCAAGAGGCCCCCCCGACACTCGCCCTCCTGACCGAGTTCAACAAAACCGTTGCCGGAGCCCGCTTGGAAATTGTCAAAAAAATCCGAGAGGACATCTCGACCGAGAGTTCCGAAACCACGGTCCTGCCCGCCGACCCCGGGCTGAATATTGACTTGGAAAAGATGCTGATCCAATGTAGCATTACCAAAGAGTGGATTGCCCCGCACCTTGCCAAGATCGTTCAGGCAAGCGATCCTCTCGGTAACTTGCAATATCTCTCTCCCTCAAGCTACATTTAAGCTTCGCCCTCTCAATCCCCATTTCATAAGAATTAAAATTTGTTTTTTGGCCTCAAGAAGGCCAAAAAACAAATTTTTAAATCGCTTTCCATATAAAAAAAAGAGACAGATGGCCGTTGTGCATAACATCGATTTTTCCCTTATTTTTCTTATCAACACTTTCCACATTTCCCATGAATTTCCGAACCAAAGAGGGGAGGCCACAAACCCCTCTTCAATAGCAGATTAGGGCTCCCTGTAAATGCATATATTATTTAGATACAACGTATTACACTCAAACCAAACCACTCCCGGGCGAAAGGGCGACTTCGACCCTTTCCCATCTTCTGATTATCAGTGAGTTATCGACAATTCATGAACAAAAGAGAGCAAAGGTCTTGCGGGTATATCGAACCTCGATTAGATTTTCTCAACGTTAAACGCTTCAGGATCGTTTGTGGAAAGATTGTTTATAATTCTTGATTTTCCTTTTTTAAGGACCTGAATCCCGTTAAAAAACATGCCGTTTCATGTGGCTGCCCTGCATCCAATGGAAGACAGCTAGAAGGGCCATGGATTTCACATCCCGGCACGAAAATTGCCGGCCAATACGAATATTTAAAGACACAAGACCCTAGTAACAAGATTGAAGGACTTATGACGATGCTCGCTTTAGACACGAAACAAGCTTGGACCGATTTTCTCGAGTTTGTGAAGAAAAAAACGACACCAGCTGCTTTCGGCAACTGGCTTGCACCTATCGTCTTTGTGGATGGCTCTGAAGAGGAAGTGCAGCTTGAAGTTCCCAACATCTTTGTCCAGGAGTACCTTCTCTCCAACTACAAAGAGGAACTCATCTCCTTTCTGCCAGTCAGGGAAAACGGCGAACCGGCAATCCGCTTTGTCATCGCCAAGACTGTAAAAACGGAAGAAAAAGCACCGACTCCCGCGCCCATAGCCTACACCGTCAAAGCGCCATCACCCTTTGAAGTGGATTTAAATCCACAATACCGGTTTGAGAGTTTTATCGAAGGAGCTGCCAATCAATTTGTCAAATCGGCGGCGATGGGCGTTGCCATGCGCCCGGGACAATCCTACAACCCTTTATTCATCCACGGCGGCGTCGGCCTTGGTAAAACGCACATCCTCCACAGCATCGGCCACCACATCAAAGAGGGCTCCAAAAAGCTGAAAGTGCAATGCATCACCACTGAGCAATTCATCAATGACCTGGTAGACAGCCTCCGCAATAAATCGGTAGACAAAATGAAACGCTTCTACCGCCAAGACGTCGATGTTCTCTTGGTCGACGATATCCAGTTTCTGCAAAACAGGCTGAACTTCGAAGAGGAGTTTTGCAACACCTTCGAGGCGCTCATCAACCAAAAAAAGCAGATTGTCATCACAAGCGATAAACCGCCGGCACAGCTAAAACTCTCAGAGCGAATGGTTGCCAGGATGGAGTGGGGTCTTGTGGCCCATATGGGAGTTCCCGAGTTGGAAACCCGCGTCGCCATCTTGCAGTCCAAGGCCGAAAAAAAAGGTCTCTGCATCCCCAGCAAAATCGCCTTCTATATCGCCGAGCACATCTACAACAACGTCCGACAGCTCGAAGGAGCGATCAACCGCTTGAGCGCGCAAAGCAGGCTGATGAACCTTGCCATCACGGAAGAGATGGTAGAGCACGCCTTGAAAGAGATGTTCCAGCTCAACCCGCAAAGGAAAGTCTCGGTCGAACAGATCTTGAAAGCCGTCGCGATGGTTTTTGAAGTTAAAATCAGCGATCTTAGAGGAGCTATCCGCACAAAAGAGGTCGCCCTCCCCAGACAGGTAGCCATGTATCTTGCCTGTAAACTCATCAATGATTCCCTCCAGATGATCGGTGCAGCCTTTGGAAAGACCCACTCCACTCTGCTGCATGCCAGAAAGACCATTGAAAAAAAGATCGCCGAAGACGAGCTTTTAAGACGCCAGGTCGGCATCGTCGAGCGAAACATCAATTTAGACTAATATTTGCCCATAGATTTTTAGCGTGAAAGCTCGCGTGGCTCATCGAGCGCAAGATGTCTATTAGTAGAAATATAGCGAAAGCATCTCAAAATTCAGGTTTGGCAAAGAGAAAGCTCTCCAAGATTAAAAGATTACAAGTCACCTAATATTAGAAACATGAGGTAACTTGCAAGCTTTCAATCCCGAGGCTTTCTCAAAGCCCCCATGCCAAATTTTTGAAGGACGTTCCGTGTAGAATTCCTTGGGATATGAGGACCGGCCTGAGCCCCCGATTCAGCAAATAAATCATACGCTTTCAGTGTATGGACTACCTCCACATCCCCCGATTCGAAGACTCTGTTTAAATAATCCCGCTTCTTCACTACAATAGGCAGCCAAAAGGAAGGAGCGGTCCCCATGGCAAAAAAAACTCTGATCAAAGGATTCGAAGTCACAAAATCCATTCCCATCCCCGAACTTGACCTGCATCTGACAGAACTTCGCGATGAGAAAACAGGAGCCGAGGTGCTCCACCTGAAAGCAAAAGATCCCGAAAACGTTTTTTGCCTCTCCTTCAAAACCATCCCCAAAACCTCCAACGGGGTGGCGCACATCTTAGAACACATGGTGCTTTGCGGCTCTAAAAACTATCCGGTCAAAGACCCCTTCTTCTCCATGCTGAGAAGGAGCTTAAACACCTTCATGAATGCCTTGACCGGCTCTGACTTTACCTGCTATCCGGCCGCCACCTTGGTGAAAAAGGATTTTTATAATTTACTGGATGTCTATCTGGACGCTGTTTTTTTTCCGACACTCAAAAAAGAGAGTTTCCTCCAAGAAGGACACCGCCTGGAATATCAAACCGGAAAAGATCCCAAAACGCCTCTTGAAATCAAAGGAATTGTTTACAATGAGATGAAAGGAGCTCTTTCCTCTGCCGGCTCGCGCTTAAGCGAAGAGATAAACGCCCAGCTATTTCCAACCATCACCTATGGCATCAATTCCGGCGGCGACCCCAAAGTAATCCCTGACTTAACCTACGAAGAGCTCGTGAATTTTCACAAAGAGCACTACGACCCAGCCCGCTGCCTCTTCTTTTTCTATGGTGACTTGCCCCTAGAGGGCCATCTGGACTTCATCCGCAAAAAGGTGCTCTCCAAAGCAAAGCCGGCTTCCAAACTTCCCCTTTTGCCCCTGGAGAAGCGCTTCACCAAACCGAAATCCGTCAAATCCAAATACCCTCTTTCGCAAGAGGAGATGGGAGAGAAAAAAGCTTACATGTCCCTCGGCTGGCTAACCACCCCCATCCAAGACCAGCAAGAGCTCCTCGCCCTCTCCATTCTCCAGGTCATGCTCATGGACACCGATGCCTCCCCACTTAAAATGGCCATCTTGAAATCGGGCCTTGCTTCCCAGGCATCGCTGTCCTTAGACAGCGAAATCTCCGAAGCGCCCTTAGTACTCACATTGAGCGGCATCGAGGCAAAGGACGCTAAAACCCTGGAGAAAACAGTCTTCTCGACACTAGAAGATCTTGTTGCCAAAGGGTTTAGTAAAAAGCTGATCGAGAGCGCCATCCATCAGTTCGAATTTCACCGTAGCGAAATCACCGGCGACCACTACCCCTATGGCCTCATTCTCTTTTTCAGAAGCGGCCTCTTAAAACAGCACGGGGTCGAACCCGAAGAGGGCCTTCTCATCCACACACAGATCGAAAAGCTGAAAAAAACGCTGAAGAAAAATAAGCGCTACTTCGAAGAGCTGCTTAAAAAAACGATGCTCGACAATCGCCACTTTGTCAAAGTGCTGATGGAACCCGATCCCTCCCTTGCCAAAAAAGAGCTTAAGGAAGAGAAACAGAGAATTCAAAAGATAGAGAAAGCGCTTTCGGCTTCCCAGAAAAAGGCGATCGTAAAAGAGGCCTTGAAACTAGAAAAGGCCCAGAAAGAGGAAGAGAAGCAAGACATCAACATACTTCCTAAACTAACCCTAAAAGACGTGCCGGGCAAAATCAGGGATTACCCACTCAAAGAGGAGAAGTTCGGTCCCCTCAAGGGATACTATCACACCTGCTTTACAAACCACATTACCTACACCGACCTGATTTTCCCCCTGCCCCTGCTTCCTGAAGAAGATCTCTACCTGCTCAGGCTTTTTGCCCTCCTTCTTCCGCAAATTGGTTTAAAAAGCATGGCATACGAGAAGTTCTTAAACGAAGTGCAGGCAAGCACCGGTGGAATCGGTGCGTCGGTCTCGTTGCAATTAAACGCCCGGGATCCAAACCTCTTCACCCCCTCTCTGCAACTCTCAGGCAAGTGTCTGAAAAGAAATACCCAAGAGATGATGCACCTGATGAAGGGTCTTGCCAAAGAGTGTGATTTCACAAATAAGAAACGTATCAAAGAAGTGCTATTGAAACACTGGACATCGCTTGATTCAAGGCTCACTCAAAGTGCGCTGCGCTATGCAATCAGTCTCTCTACTAAAGGGCTTAGCGAGCCAGCACGCATCAACGACGCCTGGTTTGGCTTGACCTATTGGCAAAAGATGAAAGCACTGACACAGAATCTCGATCAGACAATCGATTCCTTAGTCGAAAGGCTGCTCTACCTGCAGCAGGAGATCTTCAAAAAAGCAAGTCCGGAGCTCATCATCTCAGGGGATGAAAGCACGATTGAGCTCCTCCATAGCGAAGATTTTTCCAATTTCTCAAAGCCGTCAAAAGAGCCTAAGCCGATCAAAAGGGCGCCTCGCAAAGAGAAAATCGCCTCCCAGGGCCGTGTGATTTCAGCCCCTGTGTCCTCCGCAGCTATGGCTCTCTCTTTAGTGCCCTATGCCGATCCTCGATCCCCGCTGTTCTCTTTGGCGTCAAGCCTGCTCGAAAATCGCTTTCTCCATCAGAAGATTCGTGAAGAGGGCGGAGCCTATGGAGGCGGGGCCACCTGCTACCCGCTGGCCGGCCAATTCGTCTTCTTTTCTTTCCGCGACCCCCACATCGCGGCCACAAAGAAAGCTTTCAAAGACGCTGTCGCCAAGCTGGCCGCGGGAGGTTTCACCAAACAGGACCTCACTGAAGCCAAGCTGGAGGCTATTCAATCACAAGACTCCCCGGTATCTCCTGGCAGCCGGGCCGATATCTCCTACAGTTTCCATAAAGAAGGAAGAACACCCACCCTCCGTCAGGAATGGAGGGAAAGGCTTCTCAAGGCAACGAAGGAAGAGGTAGTTGATGTCCTAAAAAATGTCATCGCACCCAAGCTTGAAGAGGCGCCTTTTGTCGCCTTCGCCGGTAAAGAACTATTTGACAAAGAAAATGCACTACTGAAAGAGGAGGGAGAAAAACCTCTGCCTCTCTATCCCCTATCTTAGAGGCTATGCCGAAAGTGTCTCGAAGCCAAAACCCAAATTTTGAGACACTTTCTGTATATACCCCCCGCAGATAACCCACGATTTGTTAATTGTCCAAGGAAGAGTTTGAATTTTTTATTACCGATACAAACTCTGTCTGATTTAACAAAATTCAGCCCTTTGTCGAACCCTTAGAGACCGTTAACAGATTCGATTTCTGTGGTTTTCAGGGTCAAAATAATCCCCCAAAGCGACGAAATCCATATCGGTGAACAATCTTGTAAAAGCTCTGGCAAAAGTGTTTCTAATGATGCGATTTTCAGATGTTTTCGACATATTTATCCCCTTCAGAGAAAAACATCGAGAACTCGGAACGCATCACCGATCTCCACGCAGAGAAGCACGTTAAATATATTTTAAATTGCAATATGGGATTTTTAAATCAAACAAAAATTATTTACTTTTATTAACCAATTAACTAAAATACTAAAAAATTCCTCTGTTTTAATAGGTATTCTATGTATTCACCGCCAACATCCCCTGATCCCATCATCACCAGCCCCCCCTTGCACCGCAGAGGATTAGATTCCGCTATAGTTCCTTACAAAGGAAGGATATCTCCCCCGAGCTCCCCTTCCAAATACGGCTCGTTGCTTAAAATTATCAAGGAAGAGAAGGAGTTGGTCGCCACCCTTCCCGCCGTTGAATTTTGCGTTTCCAATGAGGACGAGGCTGTCCAGTCTTCTGACTACTTTTTCGACGGACTCTCGCCCCTGATTGGCAAAGAAAAAAACACGTTCCGCCCCCGAAAATTCAAAGATCTGACAAAAGAGGCTAAAGAGGAGCCCCCCGTTAAAGCGCTGAGAGAGGAAAGAAAGAAGCTGCAGCAGGAACTGGATGAGTGGACAATAAAACGCATGCCCTTCAGCTTCACGGATATGATTGTCTGCTTAGCAAAGCGAGGCCAACACTTTCTCATGGTCGAACATTACCTGCCACCGACACACACCGCTGTGCCTCTATTGAAAAGTGCGTATCAGAAGGCAGTCGATGCCTGCCAGCCGCTTGTACTTCCCGCCAGACTGGATCAACTCGTCGATTTAGGAGCAATGGATCACTCCCTGGCTCTTACGAAAGCAGGTTATAACGAGCCCAAGTACGAAGGCAAAATCAACAAGGCAGCCTGGGATGACCGAACGGATCTCGTCGAGGTCTTTAATCAATGCTGGAATGAGAAAAAACTGCAATTTACACTAGGCAAAGACTCCTGCGAGGAATTGACCCTTAGAAAGTACTTCAAGCACATGCTCTCACAGGCAGTTCCTTTAAAAACAGGAGGAGTCTACGCTGCCCTGAAAAATCAATGCAGATCCGGATCCGGTGATATAAAAATTTTAAATTCCATAATCGCAATCATCATCACCGAAATAGAGGATCTGAAAAAGAAACGTCAAGATATCGCCGAAGCGGCTTTAATCTCTCTCAGGGAAGAGTGCCTCAAAGACCCTTTAAATCTCCTCATCGAAGAGGCTTCGACGCAGCTTATCATAAAAGAGTCACTACGCAGGCCCTCTTCGTTAGCGCACGCAGGAGGAGGCTCAAAAATCGTCATCCTCAGCAACATCATGAAAGAGCAAAGGCAACACTCGCTGGCGCGCTTCTATAATCTGGTGAATTACTACACAGCTTTTGTCAACACGATTCACCTGATGGGAGAGGCCGCTGAGAAGATTAAGCCAGGCTCCAAAACAGTTGTAGCCGATGTTGTGTCGCAAATTTTAGATTACAGTTTTCTTGAATTGGATGAAAATCCGAGAGCAAGAAACGCTCTCGCCTCGTCAACGGCTGCCCCGACCACTGCCCTAAGCACTGAGGAAATTAAGAAATTGATCACCATCTTTCCCCAGGTTCATCGGGAAAGAGATATCATGGGATGGGAAAAAGAGCCTTTGAAGGATCACGACAAGGAAATAGCATCCCAGACTCTTAATCTATTCTTGGCCTTATTCAACGATCAAGATGAGGTGAAAAAGTTTGAAAGGGCACACACACTGCCATTCCCCTCATGTTTTGCCTGGAAAGAAGAGAAAGAGCGGGAGTTTATTACAAACACAGGGGAAAGTTTCACCAAGGCTCCTAAGTCAAAACAGGTTTTATTCAACCACTCCGTCTTTAAAAAGATCGCCACCGAAAAGGTTGATCACAAGGAAATAGAAGAGCATTTCCGCAAGGAGTTCGAAAGCTATACGGAGCAGTACGATGAAGCGAGTGAATTCATTTATATGTCGCTGGAGACAGTGAGGCGCTTCTACCTGAGGCTATTTTCGGAAACGGAGCTGCTGCCCGACTTTATCAACATTGATCTGGATGGCATCTCAGAGTGGCGGGAACCCGATTCGGATCTGACATATAAAAAGTCTCTGGCCAGCGCTTTGAAAAGCCTGGTGCAAACAAAATCAGCTTGCACCCATGCCGACGTGATCAATGCGTTAGTGCCCTACTTTGCCGTAACGCAAAAGAAAGTCGCCCTGCTTCACAGAAGTTGGAGTGTGGAAAAAGACAAATCGTCAAAAATGCTGATAAAACTGATCGGCCTCTACCAAGTGGAAGAGTCCTTGAGGACAGCGCTCTCGAGTCGCTCACAACCGGGCGCCATCTCCGCCATTTTTGCGGAAGCGATTCCCGTCTCGTCCTAGAGATGGATTCTCATAAGCCCTCCTGATCGAAGGGGGGGAGGGCTTTTATTGATGGTCTGAAAAACACCCAGAAGAGGGCTGCTCCGTCCTCTCTGCAGCAGATGATCTTGTATTAATATCTAAAAGAATCTTAACCCGGTCAATATCTTCGGAGCAAAGTTCAGGGTAATCAAGAAAAACCTCTAAACAAGCCAACAGTATCTTTTCGGTTTTCGGGGAAATGTAATCCACTTTGGCGACAGCTTTCCGTAAATACATGAGCGCCATCTTGACGGCATCGGAATTATCTTCGAAGCAAGTAAGATAATGGTAGGCCAAATTAACGTAAGCGATTAAATACTCGTCGTCCGCGGACTTCTCAAGCCAGTATTGATGCTTGTCCAGAAAATGCTCTCTTTTCTCCATCTGTTTAAAGATCTCTAGATTTGTCAACGGTCGCCTCTTCGCAAGAGCATCTATATCTCTGAGAGCTCGCTCTGCCAAGTCTTGGTAGTAGCAAGCCATGTAAAATCGCTCGCGCCCCCTCAGAATGGGCTTTAAATCCGGATCGCACGCATTAATCCATTTGGCAAAATGATCTCTGCATTCTCTGATGTTGTTACCCGAGCAAAACAACTTGAATGGATTTCCACGGCTGCTTTTAAAAATCAGGAAGGAGGTAATCGGTCTTCTTGTCGTCGGGTGACAGACCCGACCCCAGCGGAAATAGTCCCGTAAAAAGCTGATACCATCCACAATCGAAGGTAAACCTCCCTTCGAGGAATCGGCGTACACCACAGCGATAAAATAGGGCAGGCCGCTTTCTTTTCTTGCCTGCATCAATTCTTTAAAAGTGCATTGAGTGTAGAGATCAACATCATCCTCTGAAAAGTTGGCAACTGCGGCCAAGAACGCTTCATAAACTTCTCTGGTAAGCCCGTTTGGCCCGATGAACGTCACATCCTTTTTCTGGGGCACCCCCTGGGGCTGGACAGCGCTTCCAGGATCATTCGAAGTCTTTACAACAGCGCCATCTAAATCGTGTGCGTAGAATTTGACTGATGGGATGTGCACGGGAGTTACCGAAGAGGGGCCCTCCACTCTTTTCGCAGAAGTGATTGGTGAAATGATTTGAGGTCGGAGTTTTGATCCTTCCGGTAGGATCGACTTTGAAGATGAGGTTGCAGAAAATTTCCTGCCTCGTGTTTCAGTGCCACGCGGACTTAAAGAATCGTCCGCAATTTTCGGAAAAGACTGATTTTCAATGCCTTGTCTTGCTACATGGGATACTGAGGTAAATAATGAAGATTGCTGAACCAGCGCGGAAGGGAAAGAGTCGGCTTGGGACGATGGGTTGTACACTTCAGCATACTCGCCCGCATTAACCACTCCTCCTACTTCTGCCACATCGGCAGCTTCGTCCGGAGCATCTTCCCATTCTTGTCGATCTGGTTCTTTGGCCGCATCTCTTGCAAAAACCTCTGGCGTGGACGAGAGTCGGTGAGTAGACGCAAAGCTTGAAGGCGGGAAATACATATAAACCAAAACTTTAAAATCAATCTTACATTAAATTTACATGGTAAAACAAAAAACATCAAGAATAAACAAAGATAAACTATTTTTAATTATAGCAAAAGTGTGTCAAAACTTGCGCTTTCCACAAGCCCATCTTTTGAACAATCCGCGGTGGCCTACAGCTTGCTGATACGCATCCGGAAGGGAGTAGAGAAAACCGCTCTCCAACCTTTCTGAGCAGCAATTCTTAATTTTCTCTGGATTGATGCTCTCAAAACGGACGATAAACAGCATATCCACCGCCTGGAGGGTTAATCTAAAGTATCAAGAGACTTGGACTACCGATCAGTCACCCGACTCCTTTCGACAAAGGAGAATGCCTAAATAAGACTTTCACCGGCGTCGAATTTCGTCAGTTCCAGGCATTATCTGACCTCTATGCGATCCTTTGATGGCGGCAACAGGGCGAGAGCCGCTATTGCTCCCCCCAATCAGCGGGAGGCGAATCTGTTAAAATTCACTAAACCATAAATCAATTAATCAATCAGTATAGCGGTATATAACAACTAACACTCTGCCTGGTAAGTTTTAAACCCGATGGGCTGAAACTTAGCAAACAGTGCACTAAAGACCGCGAATGGAAAAGATTCAATACCGAAGGTGTATCAAAAATTGAATTTTGATACTTTCGTGCAAGAGCAGGCAATACGCCCTCAAAAAATCCACTGCTTGTAGAGAACCTCGGGAGACCCATGGACAAAGATCAAATCAAAATGGCCGAAGAACTATTCTTCTCGGAAGAGAACAAGCCGAGCGCGGCAAAGCTTCTCTATAAAGGAGTGTTTGACAGCCGTGCCTACTTTCCCTTTCCCGATCCCTCTCCCGAAGAAAAAAAGAACTCCGAACGCTATATCGCGAGCCTTAAAACTCATCTCGATAAACACCTCGATCCGGTCAAGATCGACAAAGAGGCGATAATCCCTGCAGAGACAATCAAGAAACTGGCTGAGATCGGACTCTTTGGAATCTCCGTTCCCAAAGAACACGGCGGGCTCGGCATGAGCCAGTACAGTTACTGCAAAGCGATTGAGGAAGTCGCTTCCCGCTGCGGCAGCACCGCCATCTTGATTAACGCCCACCAGAGCATCGGCCTTAAAGGGATCCTTCTGTTCGGCAATGACGCCCAAAAAAAGCGCTACCTTCCCCCGCTCGCCAAGGGAGAGCAGATCGCCGCCTTTTCCCTGACAGAACCCAATGCCGGATCCGACGCTTCCGGGATTGAAACACGCGCTGTCTTCGACCCGGAGCGGAAAGTCTACCGCATCAGTGGCAGGAAGCAGTGGACAAGCAACGGCAGCATCGCCTCGGTATTGACCTTGATGGCAAAGACGGAGGTGACGGGGCCAAAAGGCAAGGAGGATAAAGTCACCGCCTTCATCATCACGCCCGATATGAAAGGGTTTAAAATCTTGCATCCCGGTCTTGAAAAGGTGGGCATCAAAGGGACAAGAACGACAAACCTGGAATTGACAGACCTTGAAGTCCCGGAGGAAAACATTCTAGGACCCCTCGGAGGAGGTCTTAAAGTGTGCCTGACGGCGCTTGATTTCGGGCGAACAACATTTGGTGCGATGTGCCTCGGCGCCTCCAAATACTGCCTTGAAAGGGCCTTGTCATGGAGCGTCGAAAGGATCCAGTTTAGACGTCCCTTGGCCTCGTTCTCGCTGGTGCAAAAAAAACTGGCGGAGATGGCTGCTCTCACCTTTGCCCTCGATGCCACCACCTACATGACAGCGGGACTGATCGATCAAGGTCAGGAGGATGTGATGCTCGAGTCGGCCATGCTGAAAGTTTTTGCCAGCGAATCCCTCTGGAGTACTCTTTATGATACGATGCAGATTTTTGGCGGACGTTCTTTTTTTACCGATCAGCCATTTGAGAGGATGATGCGCGATGCCAGGCTCAATATGATCGGAGAAGGATCCAACGAGGTGCTGCGCGCCTTTATTTCCGCGGTCGGCCTACGGGAGGCCGGTGCCCCGCTTAAAGAGGCTCTTAGCAGTCTGACCTCATCACCGTTTTCCTCCGGTGTTATCCTGGCAAATGCACTTAAAAACCTTATGGGGCTTAGCAAAAGGCCATCGATCCCCAATAAAATCGCCCTGATCGAAAAGGAGTGCGCCGAGATCTCCCGCTTTATCCCCCTTTTCTCCAAGGTTTGCATTAAATCTCTGATGAAATACAAAGAAGGCGTGATCGAGAAGCAACTCCTGCTGAATCGACTGACCAATGTCGCCATTGCCCTCTACACATCAATGGCAGTTATTTCAAGAATCCAAGACGGGGTGCAGGATCCTCTCTACAGAAACCCGGAAAAAGTGGCCCGCTTCTACCTCAGATGGGCAATAGACACCATGCGCCTCAATCTGGAAAACATCGATAACGGCGAAGACTGCTTAGTGAATGACCTCTCCGCAACTCTGACAGGAAAATAGATGATGAAAGCGAAAGTGAAAGAGTCCTTTGTGCAGCCGCCCTCGCTTTTGGCACTGGCAGAAGAGATTGCCATCCAAGAAGCTATCTTGAAAGAAGGCGGAGGCAAAAGGGGTAAAGAGAGGCAAACGCGGCTGGGACGCATGACCGTGAGGGAGAGGCTCGATATTCTCCTGGATAACCCCGATGCATTTTTTGAGCTGAACATCTGGGCCGGGTACAAGATGTATCAAGAAGCGCCCGACCTGCCCGCAGCGGGAGTCGTCACAGGTATCGGCACAATCTGTGGACGGGAATTCATGGTGATTGCAAACGACGCGACAGTCAAAGCAGGCGCCATGTTTCCCCAGTCGGTGAAAAAGATGCTCCGGGCGCAGCGCATCGCATTCGAGTGCCGCCTCCCCATCGTCTATCTGGTCGACTCCTCCGGAGTCTTTCTTCCCCTGCAAGCGGAGATCTTTCCCGACGAAGACGACTTCGGCCGCATTTTCAGAAACAACGCCATCCTGTCTGCCAACGGCATCTACCAAATCGCTGCGATCATGGGCAACTGCATCGCCGGCGGCGGCTATCTCCCGGTTCTTTGCGATAAGCTTCTGATGACTGAAGGCTCCGGGCTCTATCTGGCAGGCCCGGCCCTTGTGAAAGCTGCGATCGGCCAGCTTGTCGATCCCGAGGAGCTTGGGGGAGCACGCATGCATTCTGAAATCAGCGGAACTGTCGACTTTTTAGAAAAAGATGACAGATCCTGCCTGATGCGCATCCGCTCCCTGATTGATATTTTGCCCGAGGATCTGAAATATCAGAAAGGGCAGGCCTCCTTCGAAGTGGAACACTACCCCTACACGATCTACGACATCGTCAGCGGCGACAGCAACAAAATGTATGACACAAGAGATCTACTCTCCTGCATCATCGACCGGGGCTCGCTGCAAGAGTTTAAGAAAGACTATGGCCCCACGCTTGTCACAGCTTTTGCCAAAATCAACGGAATATCTGTCGGAATTTTGGCCAACCAGCGAAAAAGCACTGTCACAGGCAAGGGAGAGATAGAAATCGGAGGAGTGGTGTATGCCGAGAGCGCCGATAAGGCGGCCCGCTTCGTCATGGACTGCAACCAGTCCAAAATCCCGATGGTTTTCCTACAGGATGTCGTCGGATTTATGGTAGGCAAAGAAGCCGAGCAATCCGGAATCATCCGCAGCGGGGCAAAACTCGTCAATGCCATCAGTAACTCGATTGTTCCCAAGATCACCGTCATCGTTGGCAACTCCTTTGGAGCCGGGAACTATGCCCTCTGCGGAAAGGCGTACGATCCCCATTTCATCTTTGCCTGGCCGAATGCCAAATACGCCGTAATGGGTGCCGAACAGGCCGCAGACACCCTGTTTGAAATCCAGCAGAAAGCCGCCGAAAGGGAAGGAAAACCTCTCGATAAAGCGGTGGCCGAAGAAAAGCAACGGGAGATCATCAGGCGCTACGCGGAAGAGATGGACATCCGTTACGGAGCGGCCAGAGGATGGATCGATAAAATCATCTCCCCGCATCTGACGCGCGAAACACTCTCGAAGGCCCTGCTGCTTGCCAAGAGGGCGCCTCCTGTCGCTAAAACATTCCACACAGGAGTTTTCCAGGTATGAACCCCTTAACATGTAGTTATCAATCTCGATGAAAAAAATCAAAATCGCCAATGCCCATGGATTTTTGGGGGATCGGCAAACTGCTGCCAAAGACCTGCTTACGCGAGCACAAGACATCGATTTTATCACTTTCGATTTCCTGGCCGAGCTTTCAATGTCCATCATGGCCCTTGAAAAGAAAAAAGGGCGGCCTGCTTACGCCAAAGATTTTCCCTCGATCATCCAATCACTCGTCCCGTTCTGGAATCAGGGACTGAACTTCAAAGTGGTTGCCAACGCCGGAGGGCTCGATCCTAAAGGCTGCGCCGAGGCTGTGAGAGAGGCGCTGCAGGAGGCATCGGCAAGGCCGTTGAATATAGCCTATATCCTCGGAGATGATGTACTTGAGCTTCTTCAAACAGCTTCAGACGAAGAGTTTCCCTCTCTTGATAGGGACGAGACGATCGCTCCCTACCGGGAGCGCCTTGTTTCTGCCAACGCCTACATCGGCAGCGACGCGATCAAAGAAGCCCTTGATGCAGGGGCCGATATCGTTGTAGCGGGACGCGTCGCCGACCCCAGTCTGACTGTCGGCCCCTGCCTTCATGCTTTTCAGTGGAGCAACACCGATCTGGACAAAATCGCGCAGGCCACAGTAGCCGGACACCTCATCGAATGCGGAACGCAAGTGACGGGAGGAATATCGACCAAATGGCTCGATATCGAAGATCCGACCCATATGGGATTTCCCATCGCCGTGATTCATGAGGATGGACTTTTCTCCATTACCAAACCCGAAGGAACGGGAGGATTGGTCTCCGTAGAGATCGTCAAAGAGCAGCTGCTTTATGAAATCGGCGATCCCGATCTGTATATCAGCCCGGACCTTACCGTCTCCTTCACTTGCATCGAAGCGGAAGAGACGGCAAAAAACTGCGTAGAGGTCAGAGGTGCCAAAGGCCGCCAACCGACAGATAGTTATAAAGTAGTCGCCACCTATCAAGCCGGTTTCAGGGCGGAGGCTATGCTGGTCATCTTCGGTGATCAAGCCTTCAGGAAGGGAAGAAAGCTCGGACAAGTGCTTCTCGAAAGGGTGCGGGAGCAAGGGTTTGAGTTTGACGATGCTGTCATCGAATGCCTGGGAAGCGGCGAGGCGGCTCCCGGCAGGAAGGACTTCAGCGTGCCGGAAATTGTGTTAAGAATCGCTGTCAGGGGATCGGAAGATGCTCTCCAATGTTTTGCAAAGGAGATTGCCCCCTTAGTCACATCCGGTCCGCAAGGTGTTGCGGGATATGCTTCGGGACGACCGAAGATCAGGCCCGTTTTTCAGCACTATCCTACTCTGATTAGCAAAGAGAAGGTGCAGACTACCATTTATTTCATTAGCAGCGAGGGTCTATGAGCCACATCAGGGCGCCAATCCGTTTAATCGCAACAGCCCGCTCGGGAGATAAGGGGTCTCATGCCAACATCGGCGTGATCGCGAGCAACAGGCAAGCCTACGAATTTCTCCTTCTCGAGCTGACCGAAGATAAGGTCTCCTCCCTGTTTTCTGAATTGACGCCGTCTAGCGTTTTGCGCTACCTCCTGCCCAACTTGATGGGGATCAATTTCGTGTTGAAAGATGTTCTGAAGGGGGGGGCAGCCGCTTGCCTGAGAGTTGACTCCCAGGGAAAAACATTCGGGGAGGCCCTGCTCAATATGGAACTGATGATTCCGGAAGAGGTGCTTATCAGGGGGGACGGGGCATGATGGAGGAGCCTTTGGTGAAAATTGTTCCTACCGCAAACAGCTCCTGCGCTATCTTGCTGAACAGACCTTTAAAGAAAAACGCATTGAACATTTCCCTGCTCACCTCATTTCTTCAGGCGATGGAATCGGTCGGCAGCGACCCGGACGTGCGGACAATCTTTCTGATGACGAGTGGAAACGATTTCTGCACCGGCATGGATCTGACTGAAGCGGCCGACGAGAGCCTGATCGATAAATCCTCACATCTGATCGAAAAGGCGTTCCTTGCGCTTCTGACATGCGGCAAGGTCACCATTTCCTGTATTCAGGGAAAGGCATATGCCGGAGGAGCGGGGCTCGCGCTCGCCTGCGACTTTATGCTGATGGAAGAGGGAAGCTCTCTTGCCTTTCCTGAAGTTAAACGAGGGCTCTCTCCTGCCCTTGTATCGGCAATATTAGCCGCGAAACTGCCGGGCAGCATCATCAGTAAATTGCTGCTTTTCTCCCATGAGCTGACAGCCGACGAATCGTTAAAACTTCAGCTTGCCTATGCTCTGGTAAAGAAAGGAGATCTTTTGCAGGCAGCCATCCACTTAGCTTCAACCACGCTCTCTGCCTCCCCTGAAGCGATCTCGGAAACAAAGCAACTGCTTCTTAAAAATTATCGGATCAAAGAGTGTTTTTCGGAGGCGGCCAAAGTTCATCGACAGGCAAGGCGCTCAAAGGATGCCGCCGAGGGTATACAGGCATTTGTCGAGAAGAGAAAGCCTTCGTGGGCCAGCAATTGATGGAAAGAGACCGTGATGCCTTCAATCCAGCAAATAGCGCTCTAAAATAGCCAAAAGCTTTTTGGGAATCGGCATTTTTTTCCTGCTAACCCTCGTTAAAGTGACGTGGACAGTCTTTGCCCTGCCAATCAGTGTTTTATCCCTGAATATCTCGTAGTGGATGTGAAAGGAGGTCTTCCCGATCTTTTCGACCCAAAGATGGGTTTCGAGGCGATCACCCACCCTCAGAGTAGCAAGATAATCCGCTTCACAGTGGACGATGACAGAAACGAAGGACTCTTTGTGGAAGAGATGGTCAAAAGGAAGCCCTTCGGCGGCGAAAAGGTCTTCGATCGCGTCATGGACAAAGCGAAATTGCCGCGCAAAATAGAGAATGCCTGCCATGTCGGTGTCGTGCATCCGCACCTGATTGTATCCAACGAACTTCATGCTTCATCTCCATCCCGGTTGACACTGCTTCAGGCTGGGTCGGTCAGCCCGGATCCGTTTGCTTTCCGCATTGGCTCAACTTGGAAGGTATACGCCAATGGCTTGAAAATCAAGTCTTGATCGCGCCTCTTTCGTTGAGATGAAGTGCCCCCCTGGACGAAAGAGCTTTGCCAAATTATGATGCATTTTGACAGGTTGCCCCGCTACAATTCCGTTTTTGATACCCTAATCCTAAAAGAGGCCCTATGTCCTTAAATGCGTTTATCTTAATGATTCTCTTACCCTTCACCCTCAAAGCATTTTCCCTTCAGGCGGAGGAGAAGAGCCCGAAATATTTGGCGAAAACGCCCATCTCCCGCCCTGCCGAGGAAGAAATATCGAACCCTAAAGGAGAGCTTTTCCCCGAAACGGAGACTGCCGGCTACCTCCTTGATGACCCGGTAATGAAGTTCACACTCGAGAGGCTCTTCAATGACTCAAGCGCCACCCTCACACCCGAATACATCCAGTCGCTGGGATTCACATTTTTAAATCAGATGGGTCTTCACGTGCTGGTCGCAAAACACCCCGGAATGCATGGCTACGTGTTCAAATTCTTTCAATACAACGTCTTCCCCGGCATTGACTGGCGCTACTGGATCCAGCGCGTTGAAGGAGCCAAGCTCATCAAGGAAGGGATCCGTCAATTCGGCTATGAGAAGCTGTTTAAAGTTCCTAGAAAATGGCTCTTCAAAACTCCATGCCTTCAAGTGATCGAGGGAAGGACCTATCCATCCTTCATCCTGATCGCCGAAGACATGCGCCTCGTCCCCTTTGAAGAAAATCAGAAGCTGTGGAGAAAAAAAACAACGGAGGCGACTCTGATCGCCCTGCATAAGATGATCAAAACCTATGGTCTGAGGGACTGTGCCCGCATCACGAATGTCCCTTGGTGCAAAGATGGCAAAATCGCCTTCGTCGACACGGAAACTTTCCACTCCACATCACTCAACTACCACCCCCTAGTCGAATTCCTCTCCCGAAAAAATAAAATCCGCTGGGAGCATATTGTCCATGCCGGAGGCGACCCGATGTCTCCCCCATAAATGCTTTTATACCGGTGGAAATTTTGTCTTGTGAACCCAGAGCTCTCAGAAACCGCCGAGCTGTCAAATTTTAAATTCATTTCGGTATAGCAAAATCCTCACAGCCGCTATAAATGGAAGGGTAAAGAAGAGTGAGGAACCATGCCGCCGCCAACAGTCATCGGCTACCTGAAGTCCGACGGATCGCTGACAAGCAGCGATCTAGCCTTACCTGCGGATACATTGATCCATTGCTATGAAACGATGGTCAAAACCCGTCTTGTCGATGAAAGGATGGTTACCCTGCAAAGGCAGGGTCTTATCTCGTTCGCGCTGACATCTTTCGGGGAGGAAGCCGCTGCCGTCGGCTCCGCCGCGGCTTTGACTGTGGACGACTGGATGTATCCCCAGTACCGCGAGCTTGGCTGTCTTTTCTATCGCGGCTACTCCATTAAAGACTACATTCATCACATGTTTGGCGATGCCAAAGATTCCATTTTGGGAAGGCAGATGCCCAATCACTTTGGATCAAAAGAACTCAATATCGTCACTGTGTCCTCCCCCATCGGCACCAAGATCCCTCATGCGGCCGGCTCCGCCTACGCGATGAAACTGAAAAAAGAAAAAAATATCGCCATATGCTACTTCGGCGAGGGAGCCACATCCGAAGGAGACTTCCATGCCGGCCTCAACTTCGCCGCCGTCCGCAAAGCGCCGGCGATCTTTTTTTGCCGCAACAACGGTTATGCCATCTCAACACCTGTAAAAGAACAATTCGCATCCGATGGCATTGCTCCGAAAGGCATCGGCTACGGTATTGAAGCGATGAAGATCGATGGCAACGATCTTTTCGCGGTTTTCCATGCCGTCAAACAAGCCAAAGAGATGTGCCTTGCCGGCAAAGGTCCGGTCCTAATCGAAGCGATGACATATCGTCTCGGCGCCCATTCCACATCGGACGACCCCACACGCTACCGCAGTGAAGAAGAGGTAAAAAAGGCCAAGGAAAAATGCCCGATCAAACGTCTGTTCCTCTATTTAAAGGCAAGAGAGCTCTTTGACGAAGAGAAAAACGAGGCTCTCAAACAGAGAATTTTACAAGAGATCAACGAAGGAATCGAGGAGGCAAAAAAAACCCCTCCCCCGCCGATAGAATCCCTCTTTGAGCATGTCTATTTTTCCATGCCGCGCCACCTAAAAGAGCAGCTGCAAGAGTGCCTGAATCAAAAAAGCGAGTCAGCCGATGCCTGAGATGAACATGATCCAAGCTCTCAATCACACTCTGAAAGAGGAGTTCAAACGCGACGGGCGCCTCGTTATCTTTGGAGAGGATGCCGGCTATTTTGGCGGCGTCTTCAGAGTGACGGAAGGCATGCAGGAGATGTTCGGCGAAGAGCGCTGCTTTAGCACTCCCCTTTCTGAGCAGGGAATAGTCGGTTTTGCCATCGGCATGGCCCAGCAAGGGATGAAGCCGATCGCGGAGATCCAGTTTGCCGACTATATCTTTCCTGCCTACGACCAGATCGTCAACGAAATGGCTAAAATGCGCTATCGGACAGCCAACCAGTACTCTAGCCCGGTCGTCATCAGGACTCCTTACGGCGGAGGAATCCATGGAGGACACTACCACTCCCAATCTCCCGAAGCGCAGTTTTTACACACACCGGGATTGGTTGTCTGCGTCGCTTCAACTCCCTATGATGCCAAAGGGCTTCTCACCGCTGCCATCGAGTCCAACGACCCGGTCATATTTTTCGAGCCGAAGAGAATATACCGCGCTGTCAAAAGCGAAGTTCCTCTGGAGCGCTATGTGATCCCCTTCGGCCAAGCCGAAATTGCACGGCAAGGAAAAGACCTCACACTGATCGGATGGGGCGCTCAACACCACCAGAACATGCTAGCGGCAGAGAGCCTCCACAAAGAAAAAGGCATCGACATCGAAGTCATCAACTTGAGAACGTTGAATCCTCTCGATATGGACTCCATTGTCATATCCGTCGCGAAGACAGGACGCCTCGTGATCGCGCATGAAGCTCCCCTGACGGGCGGTTTTGGCGCTGAGCTTGCCGCACAAGTTCAGGAAAAGTGTTTTCTTCACCTTCTCGCTCCCGTCAAACGCTGCTGCGGCTGGGATACTCCCTTTCCCAATACACTCGAGCACGATTACCTTCCCGATGCCGAACGAGTGAAAAACGCTGCAATCGAGACAGTCAACTACTAGTTTTTACCCTGACAGAGGTCTTTTGCCATGGAATCGATCTACACATTCAATCTGCCGGACATCGGTGAAGGCGTTGTCGAAGGGGAAGTTGTCCAATGGCTGAAAAAAAAAGGGGACACGGTCGGCAAAGACGAGCCGGTGGTCATCGTCATGACTGATAAAGCGACAGTCGAGCTACCCTCACCTGTGGCGGGCTCTTTAGACACTCTATTCTGTAAAGAGGGCGATATTGCCAAAGTCGGAAAACCCCTCTACTCCATCGCGACAAAAGAAGCTATAAAGGAAGAGACGGCTTCAGTCCCCAAAGAAAAATCTCCAAAGGAACCTCCCCGAACAATCGAGAAGCAAGAAAAGGCGAGACAATCAGGAAAGCCGGCCATCCCTCAGGTGCGCAAGATCGCAAAAGATCTCCACATTGACTTGGATGAGATTGAAGGCACCGGGAAAGAGGGGCGGATCACGATGGAAGACCTCTCTCGTACGCTTAAAAGCTCTCCTCAAACTTTGAAAAAAGAGCCTCTTCCTTCCTTTCAGGACGATACAGTCGAAAAAGTGGTCGGCATCCCCCGACTGATGGCAGAAAAAATGGCCACCTCCAAGCGGGTAGCCCCCCATTTTTCCTATTTCGAGCAAATCGACGCCACCCGATTGATTCAGCTGAAAGAGAGTTTTAAGAAAGCGGCAGAAAAAGAAAATATCCGCATCACCTTCATGCCCTTCATCATCAAAGCAGTCTCGCTCGCTCTCCAAAACTTTCCCAAAGCTAACAGCACGTATGACATGGACCAGGGCGTGCTCTACATCCATAAACACCACAACATCGGCATTGCCATCTCAACGCCCCTTGGACTGATCGTGCCTGTGCTTCACGACGTGCAGAATATGGCGTTGGAAACTATTATCCGCTCCTATGACAGCTTAGTGACAAGAGCGCGGGAAAAAAATTTGCGGGCAGAAGAGATGAAGGGATCGACGATCACCGTCAGCAACTTTGGCGGCCTGGAAGGTTCGGGACGATGGGCAACGCCCGTCATCAACTACCCGGAAGTGGCCATACTTGCCATCAACCGGATCCAGAAAGCACCGATGGTCAAAGGCGATCAGGTCGTTGTCCGGGATGCACTCAATATCTCATGGAGCTTCGACCACCGCGTCATCGACGGCAATTTGGCGGCAGCTGTTTCCCACTACTTCGCCACGCTGATCCAAAATCCGGCAAAGCTGATGTAAATCAGACCGAAAGTGTCTCAAAGCTAAAAAATTTTGAAACACTTTCGGTATGTGATCAGATCACAATAGTACCCTCTGAAATCCTGATATAGCTCTTATGAGGAAAGAATCTCTGCAGGGCAACTTCATAGATATCCATGTGTTCTTTCTCGCCGCTAATGATAAGCGGCCTTGTCCTATTCGTTTCGATCACTTCCCTTGCTATCGTTAAGCGACACAGGTATTCAAGACTTGGCACTCCTCCGATCATGGCTCTCACCTTCCTTGTGAAATAGCTCCATCCATTCCCGGATGGACAGCTTGTAAAAGAGCTCTTTATGATGAAAAAGCTGCATAATCCGTGCTATTTTATCCTCAGAATAAATTTCCTTAAAGCACTCCTCCGCCTTTTTTAAGAGACGCGGTTTTGCCTCCTCACGGCGCTTCCTGTGGCCTAGCGGATAATCAAACTCTTCCTTGATGGATGTGCCGCAGCGAAAGACTACCTTCACCGAATTGGCAATCGACCGCTTGTCCCTCTCATGATACTCCCGAGAAAATCTCTCGTTTTCCGTCACTTCCATCAAACCTCGCAGTCGATCGATCCATGGGTTTTTTGCCATTTCGTCTTCATAATCGTCGGCTGTGAGCCGCCCGTTCAGAAGGGCGACAGCCACCATATACTGCAGGCAGTGATCTCTGTCTGCGTAGTTATGCAAAGGCCCCTTCTTGTCGATGATGCGGATCGCCGCCTCATGCGTCTCGATTTCAATTCTGTCGATTTCCTCGAGCCGATCCTTAATTTTTTTGTGAAGGCGGATGGCGCACTCGACAGCTGTCTGCGCGTGAAATTCAGCCGGAAAGGAGACTTTAAACAGGATGTTTTCAATGATATAGGTACCTAAGTGTCCGCTTAAGGACAAGGGTGCCCCGTCAAACAGCGTGTCGGCAAGGCCCCATCTGGGGGTGGAGAGCACTTTCGGATAGCCCATCTCCCCTTTGATTGCCAGGCCGGCGAGTAAAAGCCCCCTGCTGGAGGCATCCCCTGCCGCCCATGATTTTCTTGAGCCTGTATTCGGGAAGTGGCGGTAGCATCTCAGCGGACCGGCATCGGCAAATGCGTTAGAGACCGCGCTTGCAATTGCCTGTTCATCACCCCCAAGCATCGAAGCGGCAACCGCTGCTGATGCGACCTTCACCAAGATCACATGATCAAACCCAAAACGGTTAAAGCTGTTCTCCAGGGCAAGCGTTCCCTGCACTTCATAGGCTTTGATCAGACAAGTCAGCACGTCGGCCACAGTCAGCTCCCGGCCCTTGCCGGACAAATAGTCGGCAACTGCCAAAATCGCCCCCAGATTATCGGAAGGGTGCCCCCACTCCTTGGCAAGAAATGTGTCGTTGTAATCGAGCCATCGGATCAAAGAGCCGATCTGAAAAGCTCCGGAGAGGAGGCCTGCCCGCAAATGGGTGCCGGGAATTGAAATACTTCCCCCGGCATCCTCTCCCTCAAAGACGCCTCCCAGTATACGGCTGACCCCGGGAGCTTTAAGAGCCGCCGCAAGACAGGCATAGGCATCCAAAAGACTTAAGGAGGCAGTCTCGAGCGCCTCATGCCCGGGATGCAAGGGTTCGCCGACGTACCTCACGATTTTACGGATCGGTTCATCGTAGTCAGTCAGCTGCTCTTTACGCTCTAAGATCTCTTGCCGATGGGCTTCCATGTTTCCCTCTTGGGTCCTGTGTAGTTGCTTAGTGGTCTGATTAATTTGTTATTTTGCCTCTGTTCCAGAAGATGCGCCGACCATCCCACGATCCTCGACATCACGAAAATCGGTGTGAACATCGCTGTCGGAATGCCGAGATAGCGGAATGCCAGGGCGCTGTAGAAGTCCAAGTTAGGAAAAAGCTTCTTCTCCCGCCGCATCACCTCTTCTATACGTTCGGCGATCTCAAAGGTTTCAAGATCCCCGGCGTCCTCGGCGAGCTTTCTCGCAATATCCTTGATGATGTCAGATCGTGGATCGCGCGTCGTATAGACGCGGTGGCCAAAGCCCATGATCAGCTCTTTACGCTCGAGCATCCTAAGCACGCCCTGCTCTGCCTCCTGCTGGCTTTGGAACTTCAAGATCAGCTCGATTGCCTTTTCATTAGCTCCCCCATGTAAAGGACCGCTGAGGGCACCGATGCCGCCGCAAATGGCGGAATAAAAATCAGAAAGAGTACTCGCAATGGTTCTCACGGTAAATGTGGAAGCGTTGAACTCATGCTCGGCATAAAGGATCAGGGCTATGTCTAAAAAGCGTTGATGCTCCTCGGACGCCTCATGACCCAGGATAAGCTGCAAAAGGTGGCCGGAGTGATTCTTTTCTTGGGTCACGAGATCCAGGCGCTTTCCCTTTGTATGCAGCGTATGCCAGTAGAGCAAGGGAGCCCCGATGCAAGAGACTAACTTGTCGGCTATATCAAAACGCCCCTTTTCCTCGATCTCCGGCTCGAAATGGCCGAGCGCCGATACTGACGTCCTCATCACGTCCATCATGCCGGCATCTTTCGGAATCTGCTCCAAAATTGCCTTCAGATTCACAGGAAGATCTCTCTTCTCCTTCAAAACAACTCTATAATCGGAAAGCTCTTTCTCCGTCGGCAAAGACCCCCTCAGAATCAGCCATGCCGTCTCCTCAAAAGAAGCGAAACGGGCCAAATCCTCGATCGGGTATCCCCGGTAGAGGAGACTCTCCTCCTCGCTGCCGCACAGGCAAATGGAACTGTCGCCGGCAATGACTCCGGCAAGACCCCCGCTCTTTTTCTTCTCAGCAACCTCGGCCATACACTTACCTACTCTTTGAATTTTGAACGCGCCTCAAGATCGTGATAACCGATCAAATCATAAAGCTCTACCCTTGTCTGCATCTTTTCAAGAAGTCCGCCCTGCCCCGCTCTCAACTCATCGAGAGCTTCCGAACACGCCCCGAGCATCACCCGATTGAGCGTAAGGGGGTACAAAGCCATGTCGGCTCCAACCGCGTTTAGCTCACTCGCAGTTAGAATCTTGCACTTTCCGAATTCGGTCAGGTTCACCAAGAGCGGCAGCCCGCACTCCTCTTTGACAACCCTAAAAAGTTCAGAGTCAACACTCCCCTCCAAAAAGAGCATATCCGCTCCCGCCTCGCGGTAAGCCTGAGCGCGCTTCACCACATCACCAACTTTCTCAATGCCAGGGCTATCCGTTCTCGCCATGATGACAAAATCGGGATCTTTTCTCCCTCGCACTGCAGCCGCTATCCTCTCCTGCATCAGCCCTTTGGCAACAAGCGCCTTACCCTGCCTGTGGCCGCACCTTTTCTCAAAAACCTGATCCTCAATATGTACCGCTGCCACGCCGGCCTGCTCCATCAACTGAACAGTCCGTTCGATCATGAGCGGGCCGCCAAAACCGGTGTCAATATCCACTAGCAGCGGCAAAGAAGATCTGTCAGCGATCCGGCGCGCCTCCTCAGCCAGCTCTACCGGCGTCGTCATCCCAAGATCCGGCAAGCCAAATGAAAAAGTGGCATAACCGCCGCCGGAAAGATAAAGAGCCTGAAATCCCTTCCTCTCAATCAGCATCGCCACCAGCGGCGATGCGGCCCCGACGATCAAGAGAGGAGAGCTCTCCTTCACTGCTTTCTTAAACTTAAGACCGGCACTCATGAACAAATCCCCCTCGTTGAGGAGGATAGGGATGCCGTCCCCAACCCCCTGCCAAAAGACCCCATGGCCCTTTGAAATCCCTATGCCAAATTTTGAGACACTTTCAGTCTATACCGAAACAACTTGAAGAATTGGAAATTTGGCCAGGAGGGCCTTAAGAATTTTTGTCCAGAGCGAGCGACCATTGCCGAGAGGCAAGGCGCGAGTGAGAACGAAAATTCTTAAGTAAACCCGACGAAGCCAAAGACAAATTCTTCAATTTGTTTCGGTATATCTTCCTGCTTCCGTTTTTAAGCATTCAGGATTAAAAAGAAAGTGGTGTAAAGAAAATTTTTTGACTCATGTGATTTCCACGAATTCTATCGAATGTTAACTGAAATATCAGGGAGTCCCCCGCCTCCCCAAAGAAGGATTTATGAACAGTTTGGCTCTTAGCAAAAAGATCTCCATCGTCGGTGCCGGTGGTAAAATGGGATCCGGCATTGCACTGCTTACGCTTTTAAAGCTCTCATTTCAGGGGGAAGAAAGAGGATCGCTTCACCTGATCGATATGAGCGAGGCCTCTCTCAGCCGTCTTAAGCATTATCTAAAGGAACATCTGAAAAAAGAATCCGAAAGAAACATCGTCTTGCTAAGAGAAATGTACCAAGATAGGGAAGAGCTGATCGAGAATTCGGAAATTGTCCAGCATCATATGGAAAAGGCGATGGAGCGGGTCTATTTTGGAACTGCCATCGAAGAATCTTCCGGCTCGGATCTGATATTTGAAGCTGTTTTTGAAAAAATCGATCTGAAAACCGCTCTGTTAACAAAGATCGGTGCCCTCTCAAAAGAGGGAACCATTCTCACAAACACCTCTTCGATCCCGATTGGATTCTTAGAGAAGAGCGCGGCAGTTGAAGGGAGGATCGCAGGATTCCATTTCTATAATCCACCAATTGTGCAAAAGCTTCTGGAAGTGGTGGTGCCCGAGGGATCGGAGGACAAATTGCTGACCGGCTGTCTAGAGATTGCCAAAGAACTTGGCAAGACAGCAGTCGTTTCGAGAGATATCGCCGGATTCATAGGCAACGGGATCTTCATCAGGGAAATTTTACTTACTTTGAATATTTTAGAAGAGCTGAAGCGGCAGATGCCGATTCACCTTGCCCTGTTGGTACTCAATACAGTGACAAAGGATTTGCTTCTGCGCCCCATGGGTATTTTCCAGCTGATCGATTATGTCGGTGTCGATGTAGCATTGAATATCATCCTGTCTATGCGCCGGTTCCTTGACGATCCTTCAATGCACTCCTCTCTTTTGGAAGACATGGTCATGAAAAGAAGGACTGGCGGCCACATGGGCGACAGCGGCCAAAAAGAGGGTTTTTTCCGTTACAAGGGGCATGAGGCGGAAGCGGTGCTCGATCTTGAAAAGAATGTCTATCGTCCTCTCGATGCAAGCATGAAAGCAGAGGTTGCCAACCTGCTCGGAGGGAAATCGACTCCTGCACTGACATGGAAGAGCCTCTCCAAGGATGCCGGTAGAGATGCCCTGATCGAAGATTTCATCCTCTCCACGGTTAAACAAGGTACACTGGGGTCTCATCTCATGCTGCGCTACTTGAGGTTTCTGAGAGATGCTTCAGCAGTCCTTGTGCAGGAGGGGGTGGCCTCGTCTATCGAAGATGTCTCCCTCGTTTTGAAACTAGGATTTTATCATCTTTACGGACCGGATGCCCGTTTTCTAACTAGTATGGAAGCCATTACATGCAAAGGATGCTGCCCATGAGCCCGTTTTCAAAAAAAATCTATGCCGCAGCAGGTTTTACAACCGTCTTTATGGGATCGGGAAGACCTGAATTCCGTCCGGGAGAGCCGAGAAGGCCCTTTGAAGACTACCTCTTGGAGACAGCTCAAGGGACGATGGCGAGCATGGGTAACCCGGAGTTTGACGAAGGGGTCATTGGCGCATTTATGGCCCAGCGTTTCCTCAAGCAAGGAAACCTCCCCGGCTTTCTGCCGTTCATGGTACCTAGCCTCTCCGGTAAACCCTGTTTTGCTGTAGAAGGGGCCTGTGGAACGGGGGGCAGGGCTATCGGACTTGCGATCAGAAGCCTGCTCGCCCTGGACCGCGACGCACTCTTCGTTTCCGGATTCGAGATGCAAAACACTGTCAAATCACTCTACGGCGCCGACTACCTCTCTGGCGCCGCCTATTTCCGCAAAGAGAGAAAAAAAGGGCACGCATTTTTCTTCCCGGGCATTTTCTCGGGCAAAGCGGGGGCCTACTACAAGAAATGGGGCGAGGAAAAGGCCAGAAAAGCCATGGCCAGATGGCATGAGCACGCTATATTATGCGCAAGAAAAAACCCCAAAGCCCAGGAAGCCTTCAATCAAGACGGCGATCCCTTTGCACTTGGAATGACCCCGCCCAATCCATCCAGGTTCGTGCCCTGCCTCAATTTCTATGACTGCTCAAAAGTATCCGATGGCGCGGCATCCATAGGACTTTTCTCAGAGCGAGGACTCCATAGGGCGGGCATTCGTCAAGAGGATGCAGTGGAGATTGTAGGAATCGGCGAGGCCGAGGCTGACATCACCATACCTCCTGAAGACGAGGCGTTTCTCCATACGACGAAAATTGCCGTCGATAAAGCGCTTGACCAAGCACGCCTTGACAGGAGGGAGATCGCTGTTTTGGAGATTCATGACTGTTTCACGATTACGGCTCTTCTCTCCTTTGAGGCGGCCGGTTTTGCCAAACAAGGGCAAGCGCCGGATCTGATTGAGGAGGGCAGACATCTCATCACCGGCACGATTCCAACGAACATGTCGGGTGGATTATCAGGATTTGGCCATCCGACGGGAGCGACGGGGGTGCGGCAGCTTGTCGACTTAGAAAAACAGCTGACGGGCAAAGCCGCCAATCAGGCTCCTTTGAAAACCCCTTACGGCATGATGATCAGTATGGGCGGCAATGATAAGACGGTCACCTGCCTGATCGTGAGGAAGGGCGGAGTTGGCTGAGGGGCCGTTAAGAAAATTAAATCACATAATTTGCCTGCCGAATTCGGCTATACCGAAAGTGTCTCAAAGCCCAAAAGTCAATTGTTGAGACATTTTCGATATAGTTTGCATTCACGCAGTTGATCAATAGACTTAAAACAGAGCGAATTTTCAGAAGATTTCAATTTATACCGAAATGCGGCCACTCCTCTTAAAAAAGGTGGAATTTTTTAAGCAAGCAAAGCTATCTTTACGGCAATTTCGAAGGAGAGTGCCCAAGAGGTAAAACAGCTGTTGCCAAAACGCATTGAAGTGTATCGAAAAATATCTTATACCAGAGTATCCGGAAAAATTTGTTTATAGCCTACTGAAGACTTCCTTAGGGATATGCGATCTGGAAAAGAGCTCTGTATTCGCCGATACCGCCTCTTTTAACTCACTTAGCACTAAGGTTTTTAATACAGCCAAAGCGCGACTTCGGGATCTTTCATTGAAAAGTGAAACAATTCCCGCGGCGCAAGGATACCGTCCATCGGATCGGCTAACGCAGTATGGATACTGACACGAGTACGAAATGGGGTTTTTGAAAAAAAAGGAATCCTCGGGATTGAAAGATCATAAGCGGCCTAATATTCTCAATATAAGCTCGCCTACGATCGTTCAATCGCGAGAAATTTCTCCAAGCTTAAATCCTAATTTTGAGATACTTTCGGTATGAATATCCCTTGGGAATTTTCCACGAACTGCAATGGAACGATTTGTGAGGAGTTTCTAAGCTGCCGAATGCGGTTTGTAATTATATAAATAAGAGGAATGATGCTTAACTTTCGCAGACTTAAGCAAGATTTCGCCCCTTCGGTCGTGAAAGAAGGACAGGCAAGTTATCAGGGAAAATTGGTTGACAACGTTAAAATTGTCAGCTTGTCCGGCCAAACGTTGAGGCTGGCTGCGAGAGTGCAAGGCGCCTTTGAAAACACCTACGAGTGCGAAATCGAAATCGACAGGCAGAGCTCTACGATCATCGACTCCAACTGCGATTGCCCCTACACCTACGACTGCCAGCATCTTTCCGCTGTCTTGTTTTTTCTCGAAGAAAACCTCGATGCCATCTTAGTCCGATTTGGAAGCGAAGAGAATCTGGAAGAAAAAATCGAAGAGCCTGCAGAAAAAGTTCATATCCAGGAAACAATTAAGAAAGCCAAAGTCAAAGAGTCGCAAAGAAAGGGATTGCAGCAGCAAAAAGAACTTTTGCAAGAGTATATTGGCGCCGCTGACGTGCTGGGACGTTCGCCCTTTTTCCTTAAGGAAGAAGGCTTCGTCGAAGACAAGGCCGAACTTGCGCTGATTCTGATGGAGATGCAGACGGAAGGCATGCCCAAGGCAGAGCTCCAGATCGCCCTGAGGCTTCCCTTTAGGTCGAAACCGCTCAACATCCCCAATATCAAGGAATTTTTCAACGCGATCCACTACAACGAACCGATCTATATCAACAGCAAAAGGTTCTACTTCACCTCGCAATCGTTTGAGCCTTCAAACTTTGCCATGATCGAGCTTCTCTCGCGCTATGTGATCCAGCCGGAAAAGATCTTAGCCGAAAAGGGAACTCGGTTCGGCCTAATAGCCCTGGAGCACCTTGGAGAGATCCTATCCAACTTGCACGACCAATTCCAGCAGAGAAAAAATTCGCTCACCAATCCTCTGCAGCCAATGTCGCCCGATGTGCCCTATATCTTCTTCAAAACCCTTGAAGAGCCTCTGAAGCTATCGCTGGCGCCAGCCCAGATCATCATCGACATTGAATTTTTAGACACCGGCGCCCCTAAACTGCTTCTCAATCCTACGATCGACCTGAGCGGCAAAAAGGCGACTCTCGAGCAGATCATGCTCTTTGAGTGCGCCAAACCGGGATTGATCCACGAACATCACTACTACCGCTTTGAGCCGGAAATCAAAAGGCGCCATCTTAAAGATTTGGAAGCACTCCGCTCCATCACCATTCCCGAACCGCTCTTCGGTACCTTCGTGGAAAACTCGCTTCCGGAGATTTTGCGCTTTGCGGAAGTGCGTAACAAAGACAGAATCGATCACCTGATCACGCTACCGTACGTTGAAACGCTGTCTGCCGAGTGCGACTTAAGCTACCTGAATGGCGAGCTTGAGGCCTCCTTGCAATTTATCTACAGCGGCAACAAAATCCCTTCGGCATCATCGAAGTTGTCTACGAACCACTTGAACCACTTCATCATGAAGGACGGCATCTTAGCCAGAAACCTGACGGAAGAGCAGAAAATTATCGAGGACCTCTTTCAGGACTTCATCTTTGATCCTGCCGAAGGGACCTACACGGCCAAGATGGAAAAGAAGATCGTCGAGTTCATGACGGACGTCATTCCAAGAAATCAAAGCCGCATCCAGTTCGTATGCCCTGAAAACCTCCTGGATCAATTCATCTATGACGAGACTGTTTTCAGCCTCCATCTGAAAGAGTCGTCCAAAGTAGATATGTTTGAGATTCACGTCGGGATCGAAGGGGATCTGGAAGGGGTGAGCGTCAGTACCCTCTGGGAATGCGTCTCCTCTAAAAAGCCTTACATTGAGCTGACGAAAAGAAAAGCTGAGGCAAAAAAAAGAGGTAAACCCTCATCCGATCAAAAGGCGATCCATAAGATCCTCGTCTTGGATCTGGAAAAGCTGACTCCCCTGATTCAGCTTTTTGATGAAATTGGCATCGAGGAGCTGAAATCCCACATCAGCGAAAGACCCCTCTGGAATTTGGCGAACATCAAAGAAGAACATCTCTCTTCTTTGCCCCTAGCCTTTTCGATGACCGATAAGCTGAAGGAAATACAAGAGCAAATACTCGGCACAAAAGAAGTTATGGTCAGGGAAGTGCCCAAAGAGATCAAAGCCGAGCTTCGCTCATACCAAATTGAAGGGGCCAATTGGCTGGAGCGCCTGCGTAATATGCATTTAAATGGCATCCTGGCAGATGATATGGGTCTTGGTAAAACACTGCAGGCCATCGTTGTCCTAACCCAGCAAAAACTCGATGAACCAAAGTCGCAGTCCCTGATCGTTTGTCCGACCTCTCTTGTATACAACTGGAAGGAAGAGATTCAGAAATTCAATCCCAACCTCCGGGTGCTGATCGTTGACGGCATCCCCAACCAGAGGAAGAAGTTGATCGATGCGCGCGACAGCTACGACATCCTTGTCACCTCCTATTCTCTGCTCCAAAAAGATATCGACCACTATCAGCAATCCCCATTCGCCTACATTCTTCTTGATGAAGCGCAGCACATCAAGAACCGGGGAACAAGAAATGCCAAGAGCGTCAAACAGGTTCAGGCCAAGCACAAGCTCATCTTAACCGGTACACCGATTGAAAACTCGCTCGATGAACTCTGGAGCTTGTTCGACTTCCTGATGCCCGGCCTTCTAAGCACCTATGACCGGTTTGTGGAAAAATATATCCGGACGCCCCATGAGGAAAAGGAGAAGAATATCAACAAGCTCAAGCAGAAGGTCTCACCCTTTATCTTGCGCCGCATGAAAAAAGATGTTCTCTCTGAGCTGCCTGACGTTTCAGAGATTGTATACTACTGCCATCTGACCGACGCCCAGAAAGAGCTGTATCGGTCGTACGCCGAATCGGCCCGTAGAGAGCTGTCGCAGCTGGTTCAGAAAGAAGGATTCGATAAGGTGCAGATCCATGTTTTGGCTACCTTGACAAGACTGAAGCAGATCTGCTGCCATCCGGCCATTTTCGCCAAGGAAGCAGTCGAAGAGGGCGACTCCGCCAAATACGACCTGCTCCAGGACCTTCTGCAAAACCTGATCGAGGGCAACCACAAGACGGTAGTGTTCAGCCAATACACCAGAATGCTCAATATCATCAGCCGCGACCTGAAAAAGAAAGGCATTGCGTTCGAATACCTGGATGGTTCCACGAAAAACAGGCTCGACATCGTCAACCGATTCAATGAGGACGAAAAGATTCCTATCTTCTTGGTTTCCCTTAAAGCGGGTGGTGTCGGACTTAACTTAGTGGGCGCCGACACGGTGGTTCACTACGATATGTGGTGGAATCCGGCCGTTGAAAACCAAGCGACAGACAGGGTACACAGGATAGGGCAAAAGAATTCCGTGTCCTCCTACAAACTCATCACTTTAAATACGATAGAAGAGAAAATTCTGGAAATGCAAAATAGGAAGAGAGGTCTTGTGAAAAAGATCGTATCGACCGACGAGGAAGCGATTTCCAAACTAACTTGGGAAGAGGTTTTAGAACTGCTTCAGACTTAAAACCCAGGCTGCTCGCGTTTCATCGGACCGCCTGGCAGATACAACCTCCGAAAGAGGTTATACCGAAAAGAGCTCAAAATTTGGCTTTTGGCAAAGAAAAAGCCCACCCAGATTAAAAGATTGTAAGTCACCTAATATTAGAAATATGAGATGACTTGCAATCTTTTGATTCCGAGGCTTTATCAAAGCCCCCATGTCAAATTTTAAGGCGCATCCGGTATAATAGGCTGTTAAACAATTTTCAATTGAGGGTGTATTCGCATATTCGCCCTCTCCACTTGAGTGAGGAATACATGAGTAAACAAGGGCAAGAAAGCATCGGAGCCCAAATCAACAACATGGCCAATTCCGCCTTTGGCCGCCTGACAAAATTCCGCGGCGTATTTTCAAATGATATCGGCATCGACCTCGGCACCGCCAACACATTGGTTTTTGTCAGGGGAAAAGGAATCGTACTCGCAGAGCCTTCCGTGGTTGCCGTCGACTCCTCGACAAACGAAGTTCTCGCCGTCGGCCATAAAGCTAAGGCGATGCTCGGCAGAACGCCGCAAAAAATCCATGCGGTGCGCCCGATGAAAGACGGTGTTATCGCCGACTTTGAAATCGCTGAAGGGATGCTTAAGGCTCTGATCAAACGGGTAACCCCTTCCAGAAGCTTGTTCAGACCAAAAATCCTGATCGCCGTTCCCTCGGGAATTACCGGCGTGGAAAAGAGAGCCGTCGAAGACAGCGCCCTCCACGCGGGAGCCCAAGAGGTTATTTTGATCGAAGAGCCGATGGCCGCTGCGATCGGTGTCGACCTGCCCGTGCATGAGCCTGCCGCGAACTTCATCATCGACATCGGCGGTGGAACGACGGAAATTGGAACGACGGAAATCGCCATTATTTCCCTTGGCGGCATCGTCGAATCGAGATCGCTCAGGATAGCCGGGGATGAGTTTGATGACTGCATCATGAACTACATGCGACGTACCTACAACCTCATGATCGGTCCAAGGACTGCCGAAGAGATCAAGATGACGATCGGTTCAGCCTACCCCCTGGGTAGCAACGAGCTGGAGATGGAGGTTAGGGGACGCGACCAAGTGGCCGGACTGCCCATCACCAAAAGGATCAACTCGGTTGAAATTCGGGAATGTTTGGCTGAGCCTATACAGCAGATCATCGAAAGCATCAAACTGACTTTAGAAAAGTGCCCACCGGAACTTGCCTCGGACCTGGTCGAAAGAGGGATGGTCATCTGCGGCGGGGGCGCTCTCATCAAAGGGATCGACAAGGCTCTGATCAAAGAGACAGGTTTACCGGTTATCGTTGCTCCAAACCCGCTTCTCGCTGTCTGCCTTGGCACCGGCAAAGCTTTAGATTACCTCGATAAATTTAGAAAGAGGAAATTTTTTTAAGCTTGATAGCTATACCGTAGGTGTCTCGAATATGGTTTTTGAGCTTTGAGACTGCCCGTAAAGATTGAAAGATTGCAAGTCACCCCATATTTCCAAATATCAAGTGAATTGCGATCTTTCAATCAAGAGGCACTCTAATTGTCAAAAGCCCAAATATTGAGATACTTTGAGTATGTATACCGAAAGTATCTCAAAATTTGGGATTTTGAGACACTTTCGGTATATTCTGACGCGCTCTTATTTAAAGTAGGCATTGTAAATTATGATGAGCAAGAAAAAAACAACTCCTGCACAACCCTCACTGGAGAGTTGGACGTCTAACCGTTCACTGATCAACTGGATCAGAAAGGTGCGCGAGCTCTGCGAGCCGGACAATGTCTGGTTTATGGATGGCTCAAAAGAAGAGTATGAGTGTTTGATCGAAAAGCTCATCAAAGCCGGAACCTTGATCAAGCTAAATGAAAAGCTGAGACCCGGAAGCTATCTTGCCAGGTCAAGTCCGGGAGATGTCGCCCGTGTGGAAGACAGAACTTTCATCTGCTCGAAAAACAAGATTGATGCCGGTCCTACAAATAATTGGAAAGAACCTGAAGAGATGAAAAAGATCCTCGATTCGCTCTTCAAAGGGTGCATGAGAGGGAGAACCATGTACGTCATCCCTTTCAGCATGGGCCCAATCGGCTCACCGATTGCCCAGATTGGCGTCCAGATCACCGACTCCCCCTACGTTGCCGTTAGCATGAGAGTGATGACAAGAATTGGCAAGAAGGTGCTGGATATCTTGGGAGATGGCTTTTTTGTTCCATGCCTCCACTCTGTCGGTATGCCTCTTTCCAAGAGTCAAAAGGACATCCCCTGGCCGTGCAATGCCGAAAATAAATACATCGTCCATTTCCCCGAAACGAGAGAGATTTGGTCTTATGGCAGCGGCTATGGCGGAAACGCCTTGCTCGGGAAGAAATGCCTTAGCCTGCGTATTGCTTCCGTTATGGGCAGGGACGGCGGCTGGCTCGCCGAGCATATGCTTATTTTAGGCATCACCAATCCGCAGGGAGAAAAAAAATATATCGCTGCCGCATTCCCCTCCGCCTGCGGGAAAACAAACCTTGCCATGATGACGCCCACAATCCCCGGATGGAAAGTGGAGACCGTTGGCGACGATATCGCCTGGATGAAATTTGGCAAAGACGGTCGGCTTTACGCTATCAATCCCGAAGCCGGATTTTTCGGAGTGGCCCCGGGAACTTCTCTCAAATCCAACCCGAATGCCATGGCGACCATCAGGCAAAACACCATCTTCACCAACGTAGCCCTGACCGATGAGGGGGACGTGTGGTGGGAAGCTATGACCGACACCCCGCCGGCTCACCTGATTGACTGGCAGGGACGCAACTGGACGCCCGATTCCGGTGAACGCTCTTCTCACCCTAACTCCCGCTTTACCGCACCGGCCTCCCAGTGTCCCAGCATCGATCCTGCCTGGGAAGACAAAGCCGGCGTCCCCATCTCAGCGATCATCTTCGGAGGAAGAAGAAGAGACACAGTTCCTCTTGTACTCGAAGCATTGAACTGGAAGCACGGCACTTTCCTGGGAGCCTCCGTCTCCTCGGAGATGACCGCTGCGCAAGAAGGCGTTGTCGGTAAACTGCGGCATGATCCCTTTGCAATGCTCCCCTTTGCCGGATACAACATGGGGGACTATTTCCAGCATTGGCTGAACATCGGCGAGAAAAGCTCGCCCTCACTCCTCCCTAAAATCTTTTTTGTGAATTGGTTCAGAAGGGGACAAGACGGCAGCTACCTGTGGCCGGGATTCGGAGAGAACAGCCGCGTACTCAAATGGATCCTCGAACGCGTCTCAGGAGAGGGCGCCGCGCTCAAAACGCCGATTGGCTACCTACCGAAGAAAAATGCCCTTGATGTCGAAGGGTTGAATATCACAAAGACTGCGCTTGACCAACTGCTCAAAGTCGACAAAGAAGCCTGGATCAAAGATCTGGAGCATCTGCGCGACTATTTCAAACTCTTTGGCGACAGATTCCCGAAAACGCTCTCCGAAGAGCTGAACGAGCTGGAAAGGAAGTTAAAGGAAAAAAACACAAAAAAGGACGCAGTGCTTAAAGAAGCACCATAAAGAACACTTTGAAAGACGATCTTCTACTGAAAATCAAACGGCTCAGAAAGACACTCCTGTTGAGTGGACTGCTGAACATTTTTTTGATTTTTTGCTTTATCTTGTGGGTCAAGGAAACGACAGCTCCTCCTATCGGCGAGATGAAACTAACCAAGAGATCGTCTCCTCATCGCCCGTATCTTGCAGAAAAAACAGGGAGCGATATCCTCTATTCGCTCTCCGAGAAAACGATCCAGGAAATCGCACCCGACCTGAAGGACAACTCCCTGATTGAAAACGGATTCTCCGTGAGAGACTTCGCGTTGGGAAGCTTAACTTCCATCCATCATCTTGATACGGAGCGTGCCTTCGCTTCGGTGGGCAAACCCAGGCAGAGAAGAAGGATCACCTACGCGGATCCCGCCGGAAAAAAAAGGGAAATTGTTATCTATTCCGATGCCAAAGATGAACATTTTGAAGCAGCCTACAGCCTGATCCGTTCCGAAAAATGGCCTATTTCCCCTTTTGGGATGTATCTGAAACTGTTAAATACTAAAGACGATTACGATCCCTCTTTAACTTACGCGTTTCAGTTCACCAAAGACTTCAAGACAGTGGAGCTCTCTTTAGCAAAATCGGGGTTGCACATCTCCTCCGATGAGCTGCTCTCACTGATTCTTGAAGGTCCGTTTGACCTCATCAAAACTCTCGATCTCACACTGCAGGCCGACGAGGCTAAGGAAGCAAGACGTGAATTTCTTTTGGCGTACGTTGATTCTGGTTCTGAGACAGCCACCTCCCTGTTTCTTAAATCCGATTTTGAGTACGCGGTCAAAAAAATTGACGACAGACAAGCCGTCAAGGTGCTGAACAATCTAACCAAAGAGACCCCTCATGCCAGGCAATACGCTTTAGCACTCCTGTTAAGCCCAAGAGGGGATGCTGTTTGGGAAATCTCCGCAAAAAAACTCTATGAACTTGCAGATGAGAAAGAACCCGATCCCCTGACGCGAAAAGCGGCGCTGGCACGATTCGCACCTGTGTTCACCGAAAAAAAAGAGACTGAGGCATCACCTCTCACAGATGCACCCAAAGAGATCGTAGAAAAAAAACCGAAAGTTGTTCCGATCGCTGAAAAAACAGAGACGCCTTTGAAAAAAAGCCCTGAAAAAGAAGTATCGGCCCCCAAACCTGCCAAATCGCCTCCCCCTCAAAAACCGATCACTTCTCTGCCCAAAAAACCGGTGCCCCAGAAAAAAATAGCTGAAGCTCTCGCCCCCAAAAAGAAAGGGAAAAGGGCCTATATCGTCCAGGAAGGAGATACTCTCTGGAAGGTCAGTAAAAGATTCGGCGTTGACCCTAAAGAGATTCGTGAGATGAACGGGCTGCAATCAAGCTACTTGAAGCCAGGCACCCTCATCAAGTTACCGTAGCGCCCCCACTACAATCCTATACCGAAAATCCCTCCCAATTTGTTTTCGGAAAGAGAACCCTCCCCCGCTATTTTCTAAGATGCTTCAATTTTTTTGTCGTCAATTAATAAACTAAGTATAATTCTCAGAGATTGTTCCTCAAAAAAATCATTCAACTTCCAATACACATGTAAATTATATCGAAATATACCGAAAGTGTCTCACATTGGAGATTTTGAGACCCATTCGGCATCAATTCACAAATCAACTCCCTAGGGTTCCTTATGTTTTACGAAGCCACCGCTTATTACAATCACGCCTGGACGTCCTATAACCTTGAACACCCCCTGAACAATCAAATCCTCTTGCATGCAGGGAATGAACTGTTAGTTGAGGTTCCTGAAAAATCTCTAGCGTCAGGATCCCTGCAGATTCAGTCTATAACTGAAAGGCTGACCATTTCTGAATGGACTCCCACGATGCATCGGGAGGCCTTCGATTTGATGCAAAAAATTGCCTCCATCTGGAAGCAAAAAGGCATCACGGACTACCTGATTTACGGAAAAGAAGCGGCAGGGAAGAGCTTTTGCTTCGAGATGGTTCCCTATGAGAAAAGCGCATTTTCCATTTTCAGGCAGCTGAAAGTACTGTTTGGGATCACCTTTGGAGCATTTGCAGATTCTATGGAAAAAAGAGAAGCGGTCGCCCGCGAGTACGAAGGAGTCCGCGATCTTTTTTCGGAAGCGCTCGCCGACCTCTCCGACAGGGTAGATAGCCTCTCTTCCCACGATGATGCATTTTGCAAAGAGAGCACGTTTGCGAGGCAATGCGTTTTTGAGGGAAGGACTATCAGCGTACTCCAGGACTACGCTCCGCTGGCCACGGAAGAAGAGAAGCTTCATCTGATCTTAGTGACTCGTCAGCACCGCGACAGCTTCTCTGACATCTCCGAAGAAGAGTATCTCGAATCAGCGGGTATGATGTCCAAGCTGATCAGCCACTACAGAGAAAAGGGGTTTTCTACCACTTACATTTTCGAAAAAATCGGCAGGCCCGCCGGTCAGAGTGTCCCCCATCGCCACCTGCACCTTGTCTTCACAAAACAAGAGAGCGAAGAGCTCCTGGGTAAGCTGCTCGTGCTTAAGAAAATGGTGCTGGGAGCCTCAAAGATGCCGGACGAGGAGCTCAGAAGGAGAGTAGAGTCCCTAAGGGCTGAGCTGCTCGGGGTTCTTCAATAACTGCTTCCTGCCTTCTATACTTCGACAAGCTCCGTTTTTGGAGAAGCCTCCCGGTTGAATTCCATAGAGAGGAGTTTAGAAACTCCTCTCTCTTCCATCGACACACCAAACAGCCTGTCCGCAATGGCCATCGTCCTTTTGTTGTGCGTGATGATGATAAACTGACATCTGTCAGCAAATGTGCGCACAACATTGAGGAACCTTTCGACGTTGGTGTCATCGAGAGGAGCGTCGATTTCATCCAGAATGCAAAACGGCGCTGGTTTAATCTCAAAAATGGAGAAAAGAAGAGCCATGCTGGTTAAGCACTTCTCTCCACCCGATAGCAAATTGATGGAGCGCATCTTTTTACCGGGCGGTTTCGCGACAATCTCAATCCCCGCTTCCAAAATATCCTTGGAATCGATCAATTCAAGATCAGCCTCTCCACCCTCTCCAAAGAGTATCTTAAAATTCCGCTGGAAATTGGCGCGCACCTTCGTGAACGTCTCTTCAAATAGCTGACGGCTTTCATTATCCAGGGTAGCGATGATCTTTAATATTTCCTCTTTCGAGACAAACATGTCATCGACTTGGGTTTGGAGATAGGCATGCCTCTCCTGCTGCTTTTTAAGCTCTTCAATCGACGTCATGTTGATCCGCCCTTCAACCTCTTCGATTTCCTTGCGCAGGTTTCTGATTCTGCGCTCCGCCTCTTGGTGAGGCATATCGAGCGGTTTGACTTCTTTGTCGGTTGAGTCGATTGCCCTTTTGAATTTCTGTAAGAACTCTTCCGCCTTAGCCTTGAGGCTCGCATCGACTTCGGCCTCTTTAATTTTCACTTTGGAAAGAAGCTCTTTTACCCCTTCGAGTCCCTGATATCCTTTTCTTAACGACTCCTCGAATTCAGTAATCTTGCGTTTTTGGTCCTTGATGCTGCTCTCCAAAGCCTTGCTCTCTCTCAAAGCGATAGAAAGAGCTTCATCAGCCCTGTGCAACGCCTCCTCAAAAGTGGAACTTTTAAGACGGCATTTCTTCTGCCACTCATCAAGATTGCTTTTCTCCATCTCAAGACGCGCCCTTTCCTTTTCCGCGTCGCCCGCTTTGGATTGGAGAACTTTGAGCTCGCCCTCTTGTCTGACTACCGCCATGGACGTTGCATCAAACTCAGCCTGCAGTTTCACTAAAGCAGCTTTCTTTCTCTCAAAATCTAGCTTCTCTTCTTCATAGCGCTGCAAAGCGTTCATACTCTTCTTCTCTAGCTGCTGCAGCTCCCTGGCTTTAGCGGCCATCTTCTCTTGCAACTCTTCGAGCCTTTTCTCGAAGCGACTTAACGCCTCCCTGGCGATCTTTTCCTCTTCGGAGTGCTTCGCCTCTTCTTCCTGAATCGCTTCCAAGTCTGAGCCGATCTTCTGCAGGAGGAAGTTACTCTCCAGCTGACGCATCTCAGTTTTCCTTAAATCCCTGTCTGCCTCAGCTTTTCTTTGGGATAGCTCTCCTCTCCTTACTCTGGCGATCTCCGCCTTCTCGAAAACTTCCTGTTTCTTGAGGTCGAGCGAAGAACTTCTTTTTTTAAGATCCTCGATCTCTGATTCGCGGAAAAAAGCATTTTTCTCACTTTCTCCTCGTAGGGTGTAAACCAAATTATGGTCGATCACCCCTCCCTCTTCGGTCAGTACAAGAAGGGCTCCTCCCCTTTTGATCTGACTAGAGGCCTCTTTCCAACCGGTCTCCCGGCGGACGGGCTTCAGGAAGTGGTTATTGATCCGCTCCTCCAGGCTCTCTCCACCTTGCGGATCTAACGAATCCAATAAGAAAAGCGATAAATCTTGCAGCTTCTCCTGTTTGGCAAAGAGCAGGACTTTCTTCAGCGCTTCGTGGTCTTTGACAACAAATGTTTCCGAATAGGGCTTTAAGGCCTGCATCAAAAGAGGTTTATTCTCTCCTTTGATTTTCACCACTTCAAAAAGAGGCTTGATGAGGCCGTAAAGAGGACTCTTCTCAAGGGAAGCCTCTTTCGTGAGGCGCTTGAAGGCCGGCTGCGCCCCCTCCATCTCTTCTTTCAGCCTGATCAGAGTTTTGAGCCTTGCCTCAGCATGAATGTAGTCACGTTTGAGAGTTTCCAACTCTTCTTCGAGAGAGTAAGCAAGCTCTTTAAGCCCGTTCTCCTCCTGATCGATTTTTTGAAGAATCCTTTTCTTGCTCTCGACCTCTTCCGATAGGGTATCGACTACTTTTTTCTGCTCAGCCTGCCTGGCGAGAAGATCCTCTTTTGCCCTTTTCCTTAGAAGAGACTCCCGTTCTGTCTTCTCTCTTCTTTCCTTGACCGCTTCAAAGCGCGCCCTGGACTCTTTGATTTCTCCCTCGATCTCTCTCTCGGAGCGCATCAGGAGAAACTTTTCCTCTTTGAGCTCCGATTCGGCTTTTTGGTTTTCCAGCACTTTTTCTTCTATCTCAGCAAGGTAGGCCCTTTCCCTATCTAAACTCTCTCTAAGCTCTTTTTCCTTTGCCTTTGCCTGCCTGATCTTCTCCTCGAGAGATTTCGTCTCTTCCTTCTGCCTTTTCTGCATCTCTTCAAGCGCCTGCAGGTGCTTGTCGGAATCAGCCAATCGGGTTAGCGACTCTTTCATTCTCTCGCTGTTGGACTCTCTCTCGCGGAGCTTGGCTTCCTTTTCACTTCGGGCATTGAACAGCCTTTCATTCATCTCCTGAAAATCGCGCTCTTTGGCCTCAAGACCAGCTTTGAGCTCGGTAATTTCTTTGGTAAAATGAACAATCGACGCCTCGATCTCAGCAATTCCCTGCTTCTTGATCGTCTCCTCTGCACTCAACTTTTGTTTTTCTTCCTGCAGGTTTTTTTGTTTGGCAAAAAGAAGCCGGCATTCCAAATCTTCGAGCTGCTCTTTTTTTCCCTGGAAGGTCTCCGCTTCCTTGGCCTGCTCTTTTAAGAGGGCTATCTGCTTGTGGATTTCTTGATGGATATCCTTGATGCGGCTGATGTTTGTTTCAGAAAGCTCAAGTTTTTTCTCGGCTTCCCGTTTCCTTTCAAAAAACCTTAAGATGCCGGCGGCCTCTTCAAAGATAGTTCGTCTCTCTTTAGGGGATTTTTGAATAATTTCATCGATGTTTCCCTGCTCGAAAATAGAGAAGGCGTGTTTGCCGACACCGGAATCCAAAAAAAGGTTGATCACATCGCGCATACGGACAGGTTGTCTGTTGATCAGATACTCTGTTTCCCCGCTTCTAAGGCAACGTCTCGTGATCTCCAGCTCATCATACTCTGTCGGCAACAGTCCGTTGATCTCTGTCAGTGTGATGGTAGCTTCCGCTAAATTGACGGGCTTTCTTGTCACCGTCCCGGCAAAGATGACGTCTTCCATCTTTTTGCCGCGAAGGCTGCGCGCCGAAGTTTCTCCAAGAACCCACCTGAACGCATCGGCGATGTTGGATTTGCCGCAACCGTTAGGTCCGACGATGCCGGTGATGCCTTCATGAAACTCCAGGGTGACTTTGTCGGCAAAGGACTTGAATCCGTGAATTTTCAACTTTTTGAGACGCAAAAGATTTCTCCGCTTAATCAGTCTATGAGAAGGTGGGTGGGAACTGTATACCGAAAGTGTCTCAAAAGTTGTTTTTTTGGCTTTGCGAAAGCCAACTTTTGAGATACTTTCGGTATAAGAGACCGCCCCGCACTAAAATCATACGATTTGAGTTTAGTACAGGCGCTACGATCTCCCCCGCCAAAGGGATTCACTATACCAAATTCCCGGAGAGCGGTGTGAAGAAAAAATGCTGGGCTGGGGATGGAATTTTATATATAACTACATATCAGATACTTAACTAATCTGTGTTCCAGGGGAGACAGGAGCTCTTTTCTTAACAAGGGAGGCTTCGGAAAAGACGGTAATTTCCGCTAGGTTCATCTCCTCTTGTTTTTTTAGTTCTTTGCCGCTCAAGCCATGGATGTCCTTCTCGTGCAGTTTAACTTGATCGGCAATATCTAAAAATCTGGGAGGTTTGAAAGTCGCCTTGATACCGATGCTCTCCTTCAGGGGATGCTCCAGAAGGGCAGAGAGGTTGAAGTGCGACTGCAGAAGAGTCTTTGCCCGCTCAGGATTTAACCGAATCGTTTGATCGACAAGCTCTTGAAGAATTGCTCGCTCTTGCTTGACGAGGCTTAAAACTGCAGACTCCTGCAGAAGAGTTTCATGGTAACGATTTCTGACCTCTTTCAACTCCTCCAGGGTGGACTGGCTCTTGAGTTGGTATTCACCGGCAATCGCTTTGATTTTTTCGGTCTGCACCCTTTTTTTGCTCTCAAGCTCTCCTTGTTTTTTTGCCAGCGCTTCAAATCCTTTGATCAGCCACTTAGAGTTCATTGAGTGGGTAACTTCTTCCACCTCGGTGATATTGCGGATTAAGTTCCACTCAGCCCGTTGATATTCTTTCCGGACTTTGTTCATCATTTCGGCTTTTTCGGGTGTAAAGTATGGCATCTCATTCTGGTAAGGCAGCAGGGAGTGGAAATCGGTTAAATCCTCTACACCCCATTTGCCTGTTTCCAGGTCGTGAAAAAAAGAGTTTAACTCGCGGATTTTCTCTTCACTCTGCATGATGGCCAACCTGGACTCCACATAGGTCGAAAAGGCAGATCCGTCAAAAGATGATGTCAGAAATTCGCGGCGCTCGTGATCGAAGAAATCGAGAATCCCTCGCACCGTTGCGTTAACATCCACTATTTTCTTCTCTTTTTTCGACCAGTTATTGGATAGATATTCCATGAGAAATTGTGAGATGTCGCCATTGCCATAATTGACTTCAATAGCCTCTTTGTCCTTTTCTTGAATGGAGGCAATAATGGCTTCTTGCATCAGCATGGGATTGGAGTGTGAAGCTTGCAGAATCTCTCGGATCTGTTTTTCAAAGCTCCCGCGACTTTGCACCTTGCCCTCTAGCCTGAGCAGCACTTCGGCCTTAGCCTTCAAGACATCTCCATTCTCCCTTATCAGCACTTCTCGAAGAATATCATCCGCAGACCGGTTGGGTAAAACATCTGGATCAATAGTGTGCGCTTGCAACATCTGTTGCTGGGGCAGAGGTAATGCCTCTATGAGTGATTGCATGAACGCTTCCGCATGAAAGAAGCGATGTGTGATCGTGGATTTTTCCTGAATAGTATGGCTTAAGACCAGCGTTTTGATGTCCGCCAGGCTTAAAGAGTGCGCACCAAGGCGCTCCTTCAATAGCTTATCGATGTCTTTAACGATAAAGCTGATCCCTTTTCCTTGCGAGGCTTCCAGTTTTTTTGTCATCACATCCGACAGGCTGGCGACCTGAGGCAGGGAGGCGTCGACTAGTTGTTTGAACTCTCCTCTTTGCAGGCGGGGGATATGGTCGATAACCTTTCGTGCCCCGGTTAGGGTATCATCATATGCTTTTTTGGGGTTTTGCCCGCTAAAGAGAATGCTTTCCATCTCCTTTTTATAAAGCGGCTGAAGGTTGTCTTTCAGCTTTTCGGACAGTCCCTTTTGCTCTTCTTTCAGCAGATTCAACTCTCCCCTGGGCCCCTGCATTTTAAGCTTCTTTTCCAAATTCAGGGTTTTGATCTTCGCTTCAAGCGAAGACTTCCTACCTTTTAGCGATGCCAGTTCCTGCTTGATCTCGAAAGATGCACCCTCGAGCACGTTGGCGCTCTTTTCGTCCAGCTGCTTTTTAATCAGCGGGATAATATTGTCTTTGATGACGGCGCCCTTACCGGCAATTTCGATGATGACTCCCGCATTTTTTGTGATGTCGATGGATACTTCCTTCGCCTCTTTCGATGCAAAACCCCATTCGTTGAATTGAAGTAGACCGTCTGCTTGACCGGTGTCGCCGGAAATCTCAAGGGTTGGCCTAAGATCACTGTCGTGAACGACTCCTTTAAGCGCCTCAGCGATTTCATCTATCGTCTTTGACTGTTCAACTCCCTTCGTAAACGACAAAAGAGCCAGCTTCTTCACATGAGGCAACGATTTAAAACCTTCGACATCCGGCAAAGAGCCCGAAAGAACAAAATCCTTTTGATCCCACCTTCTCAAGTCAACCAGGGAAAAGCCCGGCCAACTGCCCTGCTCCTTCTTAAACAAAGAAGCTTCCTCGGCATCGACGAGGAACACATCTCCACTCTCTTGCCGAACAATCAAATACCTGCAGGCCGGTAGGAGGTTTCCTTCCTTGGACTTCTCACGAAACGCTTCTCCAAAAAAGACAGGATCGTTCAAGGAAAGAAGGTGACTTAGGCCGCCAAAGCTTCCGGCTCTTGGGTTGTTTTCTCCGCCAAGAAAAGCGACTGTGGCACTACGATAGGCTTTGTCTTCAACTTTAGACAGGGGGGCTGATTCGAAAATCTCGGCGGACACCTGCGAAAAGGAGTGGGATTGAGACTGCGACTGCGATTGAGACTGCGATTGGGATTGAGACTGCGACTGCACTTGGGCCAAAGAGATGGAAGCACCGGCCCTGCCTTCAACGATAAAAGAATCCGGCAGCCTCTTGCCCCTCTCTTTCAGGATGCGGCTGACTTCCCCGCGATATTGATCAGGCAGCGAATAGGAGCTCTTTACTCCCAGGTCAGTTTCTGCTTTGCCGATCAGCTCTTTGAGCTTTTTCTCGTTTTCCTCAGCTTGCGTGTGCAGCCCATGCAAAAACGCGCTCCGCGTAGTCTCTTTTTGGACTGTTCCATACTTAGCCTTGAGGTCGGTCTCCGTCTTGTCGATAAATCCGGAGAGATTATCCAACTCATTCACAAAGCCCCTGAAACGCTCCATCTCTTTCGGGCCCGGAGGTGGATCTTTTGCTGACAGACTTTTCAAAATCTCGGATTGAGCCTGGAGCTGTGCCGTTTTAAATGCAGACTGCACCTCAAGCAATGCTTCAATGGGACCTTTTTCCATCTCGCTTTCAATCTCTTTCTTAAGAAGCCAGGCGGCAATGTCGACTGTTTTAAGCTCTCCTTCCAGTTTCATGTCTTCTTGTACCTGCTTGAGGGCCAACTCTGAAGCGAAGACTCGAAATGACTGGCTAAGCGTCTGGTCGATCAGTTTACGCAGCCTCATCGCGCCCTGCTTGAAATCGCTGTTTGTCACGCCCCGATCGAAAGTGATGAAAGCCTCAGCCCCATTCATCTGCGGAATGTCCGCACCTCGCGAGTGCGCCTGGTCGTAAAAGGTAAAATACTTTCCTTCCCTGTCAGACAGCTTACGGTCTGTATCGGTAAAATCACGGATCAGAGGCTGCCCGGAAGAATCCTTCTCGACTACCTTGGCGGTGTTGGTGCTGTCATCGTAAAACACGATTCCTTGAACCGTATTGTTACCCATGACAATTTTATCGAAGAGCAGCAGGGCTACATCGCGGTTGCCTAGCTTGCAAAGGCCTCCGACATCGATCAGCGCCCTTGTCTTGGGTCCCATTTTTTCTGCGAATTCAGAAAGGATGCTGTCCGTGAACGAGGCGGCATCTCCCTCCCGTTCCAGAACGACATCCACTTGTTGGTTTTCACCCCTTCCCATAAGACCAATCGTCATGTTGCCATCGGATGCCGGATCGCGCTGCACCTTCCGGAAATCAGTCGAAGTATCTCCGCTTGTTCCGGAAAAGCCTATCGATTGCTCGTTGAAACTGCCCTTCTCGAATCGGTTGCTGTTGGCCTTCCCTTCATCGAACTGCACCTGCTTGACGGCGATCATCCGCGCCAATATAACCTTGAAGGATCCGGGGTTGCCTGAAAGCTCTTGAAAAAGCGCTTCCTCGGCGCCCTGCCTGACTAAGGGATCTTCGATATCGGCGACAGCTTTGATCTGATGATAAAGAGGATCGGTCTGTCCTTTGGCATCTTTAAAGAATGAGGCGGCATTGCCCTCCCTCATATGATGCACTACAAACGTCAGGTGGGGATCGCAAAACAGCTGTGTCTTCGAATCGAGGTAGTAACGCAGAGTCGCGATCACTTTAGATTCCGGATTGTCAAACTGAGATCCCTGAGGCCTCGGGGTGTTGGCAGCACTGTAGGGCATAGCGACTAAAAGAGGCGGTTTCTTCGTTTCGCCGGCTTTAAAATTTGTCGATTCCATATCGTAGCGTATCGATCCATCCACCCGTTTCTCAAAGTAGACACCAAAATCTGTTCCGGGGGTTTTGGAAGATGCCATCTCCCACATTTTATCCTGACTGAATATGCCTCTCATCAAGTAGAGAGCTTTGGACTTTTCGGGATCCGCGTCAGGAAACTCCGGAGGCCGATCATAATCTTTCCTTGTGATGAATCGAGCTATCTTCCCCTCTTGATCCTCAATCCCGAGTTTGATAAGACACTCTTTTGCCAAGGCCTCTTTCCCCCCCTCCTTTCCTTCGGATATGGTCTGCAGAACCATTTCTATCACGGAAACGGCATCAGGGGTTATCGACTGTTTCTGCCCCGTTGTGAAGTTGACATCGGTACTCTCGGAGTCTTGAGTGGCATCAAGCTCATCAAAGGCTGTAAAAGAAGGAAGGGCACGAATTGCATTCATCGTGCGGATGCAGTCGGTCAATGCGCTTATCTCTTCTGGATCGTCTGCTTTTGACAGCATATGCAAAAATATTTTCAGCTGAGCCTCCATGCTGTTTCTGACGTGGGGAGCATGGACCACAATATGCTTATGCCGCATCAGGGAGCGATATTTTTCCATCCGCAGCTTCAAATCCGCTCCTGCCTCCAGAAGAGTTTCCATCCTGGGATTGATCCCCTCCTTCGATGTCGTCTCCATCGGTATCTGATACCGTTTGAAATCATCCTTATACGCTCTTTTGGCAAGCGCCTGAGATAAAAAGGAAGAGAGCTCTCCGGTGTTTGTTTCCCATTGGGATTTAGGTACGACAAGCTTAACCAATGTATCGCCGTCGGCGCGGATCAGAGCGATCAGGGGCATCAGCGTCGATTTTCCAAAGCCCATCCTGGCCTGCACTGCATCGATTTTATCGGGATCGAGCCGGTCATCGAGAAGAAGTCCGTTAAAAACGCTTACCTGCTGAAAATTGAGCCGATGGCCGAATTGGCTCTCAAAAAGAAGAAAAGCTCTCTGGATCTTCATTTCCTGCTTGCGGTGCCTTAAAGCCTCGCCTTGCAAAAGATCATCTCCTTTTCTCTTTTCCAGCTTCTCTAAGTCGTAGCCCCTTCTTGTATGAAGCAGCGTCAAAGCCCTCTTTAAATTTCCTGCAGCTAGCGCGGATTTGGAATCATTTAAAACATCTTCCTCTGTCTTTAAATAAAGGGTTTTGGCAATGCAGTTGCGCAGGGAATAGAGGGTCGACTGGACCTTGACTTTATCGGAAATATCCAAAGCTGCCTCAATCTCAGAGTAGTCGTCCAAAAGGAAAGCTGTCATCAGATCGGCGCGGTCTATCTTTCCTTTGGTGTTATTCAAAACGGATTCGATGCGGCTTTCGTAGCTTAGCCTCTCCATCTTAAGATCCCTTATGCGCCCGCTGATCTTGTCAGCTAGATCCTTGGCACTTGCCTCGCCGCCATCAAGCCTGTATTCCCCTCCATTTAGCGCCGCTTGCCTGGCGTACTGCTGCAGACGATCGCCAATCAAGCCTGCTTCATGAGATGAATATCCCCGCTCCCCCAGGAATGTTCTAAGCTGGTTTTGAGAAAAAAATTGGCTCACAAGGCCGTTGAATCGCAAAAGATCAGACCCCTCTTGTTTGACAAGCCAAGGCCTCTTCCCCTCATCCTTATTTTCCGACTGCATCCACTCCCAAAGTGCATCGGCATCTTGCGAAGACAGTCGGCAGAAACCTTTCTTTTCTTCTTCTACCTTGAAAAGATTCATGATTTCCGCCCTCGAGAGAAGACCGTAATTTTCAAAGTAAAAACCTCTCTTCTGCTGTTCGATGAAGGCGGCTTTGCCAGGATTGTCCTCTGCGATCCGGTCAAGGGAACGCATCAATTTTTGCTGCTCTTTGCTCAAAGTCACCCGGCCTGAGCTCTTCAGTTCATAACCTACCCTTCCATCGAAGTGCAGAGCGCGTATGGGCAGCTCTTTTTTAGCCTCGACAAGACTGATCTCTTTTTGCAAAGTTACCTGTCCAAGCGCTTCTTTCTCAAAAAATTGCACGACCTTTTCCCTTCCGGTAAATTCCGTTTTCAATGAAACGAAGTTCCACAGGAGGGTCAGCTCCTTATCCGCTCCATTGACTCCCAGGAAGGCAAGTTGGGCAATGGCATTATCGACCCTATTCTTGGCGAGCAAAAACGCCGACTCATCGACTGGAAATCCCTTGCCCTGCAGGTGCATCTCCCTCTTGAGCACACCCTGCTGGATTAGGGCAAAATTCAGAAGAAGCACGATGTGGCACTCCTCTGCCGACTTACCAACAACCGGTCTATCCGCCAGCTGACTGAGAACCGCTTCCTCTTCGTCGGTAAAAGGCCTGTCTAAAAAAAGCCTCTCTTTAAAAGAAAGGATCTGGCTGTAGGTGATAGCCTCCTCATTCAAAATCCTAAGAGCACCTAGAGTTGACTTAGGCCTTACAGCGTCGGTGTGGTCCAGATCATATTGTTGATAGGTGATCGGTGCCTCCTCTCCTTGGTTGATCAAAATCAGACGCCTCTCTCGAATATGATCCACCTCTCTCATCAACCGGGCATGCTTACTGTTCCACTTCCCTATCTGATTGTTATCCAGAAATGAACGTTGCTCTTTTTTTTGCAGCGCATCCACCCGCTCCTTGTACCCGTTTGCCTGCTCCTTCAACTGATCAATCTTCTTTAACTGCTCATCGTTCAAGATCTTTTCGATAATAAGTCCTTTCTCCGAAGGCACAAGGCGCATCTGTTCCCAGCCCTCTCCCGTTAATTTCCACTCACCCCCGGCAGCATCGACCTCTACATACATCCCCAAAGCGGGGATGAAACAGCCGTCTCCTTGAGTCGAAGGCAGAATTTCCCCATGGGGAATAAACTTTGTGAGCTGGTCCATCAAGGGTGTGGATGGCAATGATCCGAGGGAACAAGCCGTCAAATCCTGGGCATCTTTAAGGACATATTGCCCACTTTCGAGATCAATCTTGAAAATCGATTGATGCTCTTTATCAAATCCGTAAATCCCGCCCTCTGCATCCCTCCAAAATTCCTTGATGCCGAGCCTGTTGACGACCACATCTCTCAAGCCCTCAAGACTCTCCCGTGGCACATACTGCAGAATCTGCTCGCCTCTATCGAAGACGGAGAGCTTTCGTTGAATGACCACACTCCCGTCACTCGACTCCTTAAGAAAGATTTTACCCACGCCATTTTCTGAGTAGACATAAGATGATCCTACCCTTTTGAAGGGAAGCGCCTGTAACTTAAGATGGCGGACATAGGGGTCCTCCTTAATTTTGGCGCTCATCATCTGCATCACATTACCGCCTTTAAAAAGTGCGCCATGCAACAGATCCCAGCTAACGCCTCCTCCCAAGTAAATGAAACCCTCGGCGTTCACTGCTGAGGCTTCCATTGGCTCGATCTGGTCGCCATCGAGTTTTTTCGCTGTCTTGTAATTTTTGAGAGCCTCAAGCAGGTAGCCTCCAGCCTCGCCCTCTTCAATGTTTCTCGCAAAATCGGTAAGATCAAGATGGAGTGTTCCAACGCACTCTTGCGCCCGTTTCATCTCCCTTCGGATAGCTTTATTTTCATAAAGGCTCTTTGTCGTCTCTTCGTTTGCCTGGTTCAAAATCAAACGGGCAGCCAAGTGGGCGACAGCAATCTCAGCCAAGAGGCGCTTTTTTTGGATTCCGTCAGAAGGGTCTTTGGCGCTTAGCGTCTCCAATTTTTTGGTTGTCAAAAAGATATGATGGCAAAATCCGAAGAGCCTCTCCGTTCCATCCAGAGAGCTCTCTGCCGTCAGTTTCTCCGAATATCCCTCCAGACGGACGATCTCATCGGTTGATGCGACTCCCAGCGACAGTTTAAGTTCTAAAAGAAATATTTTTACCGGAACTGAAATGCCAGCCGTCTCACCTTCCTCCGGAGCGTTCTCTATCAGTGAATCGATTAGCGCGATGATACTCTTCCTGTCCTCGATAGATCCGAGGGAGAACGCCTCATTTGCCGCCCTCTCAAACAACTCTCTTCCTTCAACCGATCCCAGCTTTCCCTTGGAAAACGGAGATTCTTCACTTTGCGTCCCATAATAATCGAGCATGTTTTCTGTGAGCAGTTCGCGGCCGGCCCTTAAATCCAGCTTATCTGCCATCCGTCTCTCTTCCACCTTTCCGATGTGCTGCTCTAAACCCCATTTAACGATCGCATCCTGCAGGGCGGGCTTTCCCTCCGCAATCCCTTCAAGACCAATCGGAGAGCGTCTGATGGCCTCACCCACTTCCAAAAGATAGTTTGAGAGCTGATCCCCTGTCACCGCATAGGCTGTACCCGCTTTCCATTCCGAGAGAGAGAGGCTCAAGTCTTTGGGAAGGGGATAAGCGATTCTTTCCCATTGCCTGACGATCGAAAGAAGGTCTTTGGCGACAAAAAGAGGCTCTCCCCGATTGCGCGCATCCCGCATGAGAATATCCACACCCTTAAGAAGGGAGACGATAAGCGCTCTCCTCTCAAAGTTACCCATTTTAAGAACGGCTAAATCAAATTGAGACTCGGGGTCTGTCATGGCGTCGGTCAATACCTGGCTGAAATAGAGGATATCGGCTCTCCCGGCGGCTGCACCTTGATTTTCATGAAGGGAGTGAATAACGCTTTCGGCAAAGGAGCGGATCCTCTCATTCCTGTTTTCGAGACCCTCCGTCTCCCTTAAGAGGGTGATATATTTCCTGCTATTTTGGATGTACTCCTTCACATGCTCTTGTGAGTCAGAAGGAGGCAGTTTTGGCGGAGGATTTTTCTCGGCAAAGGACAAGGTATTCGGAAAATTGGCTCCTTCATTTTCCATCCCCGGCTCAAACACCCCAGGAGGCCCCGCAAAGGTCAAGATCTCGGTTTTGACAGGGAGAGGATGCTGAATATCGGACAGGGAGAGAGGTTTTTCTGGAACGGGCGCCTTTTCGGGGGGCTTCACAGACTTTTTCTTGAGCTTGCTCATCATAAAGTCACCGATCTTTTGAGCCGACTCTTTCTGCTGCTTAGCCATCAGATCGATTTGTTCATCTTCAGGATAATATGAGTCAATCATACCGGGATCAACTTCGAGGGAAAACCCGGCGGATTCGAACTCGATCGCTTTCTTTCCGGTTTTCTCTTCCAAGAAGCGGATGAACCTCTTTTCGATTTCTATCATTCTCTCAGGCTCACTCTTCTGCTGCATGGAAATAAAAAACCCGACCTGTTCATGCTGAGTCCATATCTCGAAGAGAGTGTTCACATAAGCCTCTTTGAAATAGCTGTCGACTTCGCCTTCAACAGTGCGGGCAAGATCTTCAACGCGGGTATTATTCTTCACCTGCTGAAGGAAGTCCCACATCCCGGGATAAAACCTCTCCTCCTTTATTTTTGATGAGAAGACCGTATGAGCCGCTTCCGTCTCTGCCTTCTTCAAGGCATCCTTGGCAAACATTTGGATTAAGTCGTGACCGAGGGTGGAGGAGGCGGTTTGTATTTTTTCAGTGACAGAACCGGGTTGGGGAGGACTCTTTTTCTGCTCGGCAGAACGCATGTCCGCTTTAGAGAGATCAAATACCAGTTGGTAATCATCCCATTTTTTCATCTCTGATTGTATGGAGCGGCTAATATGACTCTGAATCTTATTCTCCATTTGCTTTGAGGAGAGAGCGTGTGCGGCATCGATCTGTGTTTCAACCTCTCTCAGCGCCTTTTCAACTGCATCGGCTCCTTCCTTGATGGAATAATACAGCCTTGACACCTCTTTGTAGTGTTTGCACTTTTGCAGCTCCTCATGAGTCTTTTTGAGATCCCCAAGATTTTTTCCCTGCTCTTCGATTGCCGATTTCGCACTATAAAGCTTGGACCTGTGCGCATGCATCAATGAAACGTAATCGGCAAGCGTTGCGATCCTCTCCTCATTTCTTTTCTTGTCCCGCCCCGACAGCTTCAACAGCTTCAGTTCGCTGATCTCATTCTTGAAGCTCTCTTCCATTTTTTGGAGGCGGACATCTTCTTGTTCAAGTGGCTTGATTCGCTTGTGCAAAAGTCCGATTTTTTCGTTTAAAGTTTTTGAAGCATCCCCTTTCATTAATACGATCTGCTTGCGCTGCAGATCCAAAACCGCTTGCTTCGTTTCTTTGCCGATTGTGCGGGAATAGGTGAGATACTGCAGCATCCGGGTCGCCTCTTTGCTGATCAGCGCCTCAGGATTGGCCTCCAGCATCTTGATGTAGGTTTTCTTATCGACCTCTACCAGCTTTCCCCTGACATGGATTCCCACTTTTTGACTTTTCTGCCTGAAGATATTGTATCGGTTAATCAGCAAAGCTCCCTTCATGTCGCCGGTCGATACATTTTTCTTTCGAATCTCTCGGAGGGTGAGTCGATCAAATTCTCCTCCCTCAAGTTTAATTACCCTCTCCTTCTCGATTTTGTGGTACGTGACGGTTCCGATATCGAGCCAATCCTGATATGTTTTCGGTTCTACTCCAATCTTGGACAGCCTCTCGGCCGCTTGCTTCATTTCCCTCTCACCGATAACGCGCCTATCCATCGCCTTGATCTGATCCCTTTGCTCTTTTGTGATCCTTTTGTCATCGACGGCAACTTTAAGAAGAAGATCAAACTCTTTTTCCAGAAGGAGAGGAGCCAGCTTTTTCCGCAACTCTTTACCCATCTCATGCATCTGGTTTGTTGCAAGCCTTTTAGCATAGCAATTGCCCGTCACCTGCTTCTCTTGCAGCATCTCCAATTTATTCAACCTCTCCGGAGCAAGGCTTGAAAAGACGCTGAGAGTCCTCTGCCATTTGTTTATATTCTGCCTCAGCTTCAGCATCGGGCCGCCTTTTCCCGCCATCTGCTTATTGGTGTGCTTCTGTTCAGCGCGCCCCATTTCGGAGGAGACATGAAGCAGAGAGCGGAGATACTCCGGCCCTCTGGCATAGAAGGCGCCCTCCGGCAAGTTGACCTGCATTCCTGTTTTGCTAAGTCCCTGAGTCAGCTGGAGCGCGGCCAGTTTTAAGATACCGAACGTGGAGTTATACACTTCCGTGGCATCGGCGGCGCCGCTTGAATCATAGAGAGTGCTGAAGATATGCCCGTCTTTTTTCTCAAACGAGAGGCGCATCGCGTGGCCGAGATGGCCTATATCAATAAAAATCGGCTCGCCTTCCGGCAGATTTTTTATTTCATACATGAGCTTATCGGAGATCCTGGCGATGTTCTCCTTCATGACGAGGGCATTCACCCCTTCTTTGACATCAACATCGCGGATAGAGCGCATCGCCTGGTTTAGAGCTAAGCTCCTCTCCGTGGCCCTCAAATACCTCTCCACTTTGCTAAGCTCTTGGTCGTTTAAGTTACCTTCTTCCAAAAGATGTTTGATGGTTTCGATCTCGATATGGGTCGTGACCAGCCCTTGCCCCCCATGATGGAAAGAGTTATCTTTTCTCGCTTTTTCCTCCTCTTTGGTTGTAGGCGGCGGCTCTTGCTTAACGACTGTGCCGGCGATCGTCATCCCCAGGAGGTGATGGATCATCTTCACCGGTTTTTGCGACCACTCCTTGTATTTGTCTTCGCCTATTTTCGATAGGTCGGAGATGTCCACATCATGAAAATTTTGGGAAAGGATCATCCCTTCCGTTGCCTCCGCCCAGGGAGGCTTTGCTCTCATTAATGAAAAGACGTGCCGGTCAAAAAATGAGTGGACGGAAGAGACTAAAGAGGCAAACATGCGCCCGATTTTCTTAAGCAGAGACAGCACGAACTTGCCGATCGTCCTTTGCGAGGCAATTTCTTTACTTCCACTTTCGGCACTATGCGTTTTGTCTTCGATAACCCTGGAGTCAGCGACTGTCTTCAGCGCCTGCTGAGTGATCTTTTCGACAAGCCTGTCTCTCTCTTTCTGGACGATCGTTTTATCGACAAGCTTAAGCGGAGCGTCTTCATTTTTATCCAAAACTTTATCCTTCAACAGCTTAACCTTCCTGTCAAAGGCAAACCGCGTGATCTCCCGGTCTGAAATTCCCGGCATGATGTGCTCGTGCAAAAGTTCAAGCTCTTCGGCGGAAAGAGAGTCGATCATTTGTTTCTTCTCCCGAATAGAGAGCCCCTGGAGAAGGGCGTTCAACTGCTGGATGGAGCATTTGCCCGCGTTAAAAAGGGATTTGGCGCCAGGCGCGCCCCCCTTCGGGGGTGTGACCCTTTGCGGGGGTGTTGACCCATACTGATGAACCATAGTGCCCTCCTTGGCAGACCCGAGCTCTCTAAGAGACTGTTAACGGATTCGGTTCCTGGTGAGTTTGACGCTCTATTTAAACACTTTTCGATCCTTTTTGGGGGGCAATATCAGCTCTCGCCTATTGCTCCCGAAAAGAGGTCCAAATAGTCCTAAAATCGCCGAAACCCAAATCCGTCAACAGTCTCTAAGCAGAGGGGTACACATCAGGGTAACGATCATTCAATAGACGCTCTATTTTTCACCCAAACCGCATCGGTTTCCAGAACGACAAATAAATAAAGCAATCAATTTACACTCCCAATTATACACCTCAAACAAACCAAAACAAAATTATATTTATACTCACATAAAATTTTTATTAAGATATTTATAATAATAGCAGACTCCAGAACCTCTTTCTGATTTAAGTTGAACCCATGAATATGAATCCCTATACTCTTCCACGAAGAACAGGGCGGTTTTCTTCTAACCGAACCGGACTTCATTGAAGAGGGAGGAGAGGCTCCTCCCAGGCAGTCGTGACTTTAAATACCCATGGGAAAGCATATGCTAGATGTAAAAGAAATCAGAGCCAACGCAGGGACAATCGAAAAAAAATTGCAAACCAAAGAACCCTCCATCAGTCTGGCATCTCTTCTCTCCCTCGATGCTAAAGTGCGCGATCTTAAGACTGAGACCGATGCGTTAAAGACCAAACGGAACGACTTTTCCTCCAAAATCGGCGAGATGAAGCGCAAAGGGGAAGACACAAAAGCGCTGATGGATGAAGTCTCAGCGATCGGCGACCAGATCCGCACTAAAGATGAGGAGCTCAAAAGCTTGGAAGCTGCCTTCATCAGCGAAATCGAGCGCCTTCCCAACATTCCAATGGATGACATCAAAATATCCCAAGACCCCAAAGAAAATGTCGTCATCAAAGAATATGGCAAAAAACGAGAATTTGAATTTCCTTTCAAAAACCACCTAGAACTGAACGAGAAGCTGAAACTGTTTGATTTTGAAAGAGCTGCCAAGGCATCGGGAGCGGGCTGGCCTGCCTACCGAGGCATCGGTGCGCAGCTTGAATGGGCTTTGATCAACTACATGCTCTCCATTCACATCAAAAACGGCTTCACCCAGTGGATGCCGCCCCTGTTGGTCAGAAGGGAGACACTGTACGGTTCGGGACAGCTTCCCAAATTCGAGCAGCAGCAATTCAAACTCGACGACGAGGACTACCCTCTGTGGCTTATTCCGACGGCAGAAGTGGCTCTGAACGGACTGCATCAAGATGAGATTCTCAAAGAAGAAGAGCTCCCCTTGCGCTACGCCGCCTACACTCCTTGCTTCAGAAGAGAGGCAGGAGCCGCTGGAAAGCAGGAGAGAGGCCTGATCAGGACTCACCAATTCAACAAAGTGGAAATGTTCTGCTTTTCAAAACCGGAAGACAGCCCGGCTCTTTTTGAATCGATGGTACAAAGCGCCGAAGAGATATTGCAGGGTCTTAAGCTCCATTACCGCAATACTCTCTTGGTCACCGGGGACATGTCGTTTGCTTCGGCCAAAACAATCGACGTGGAGGTGTGGCTGCCGGGACAAGACCGCTACTATGAAGTCTCCTCGATCTCAAACTGCACCGACTACCAGGCCAGAAGATCCAATATCCGATTCAGACGAGGGAAGGATAAGCCCGAGTTCGTACACACCCTAAATGGTTCGGGGCTTGCGACAAGCCGCCTGATGGTCGCTTTGCTTGAAAACAACCAAAACAGCGATGGAAGCGTAACGGTGCCTGAAGTTTTGAGAAGCTATCTGGGCGGACTCGAAGTGATCAGACCGGTTCAAGGATCGGATGCGTGATCCCGCTCGATCCGGCTTCTTTTCTTAAAGTCAAAGCCCCTCTTGCCGATGTCAGAAGCCCGCTAGAGTTTCTCTCCGGTCACATCAGAGGGGCCCATAACATTCCCCTGTTTTCCGACGCGGAACGAAGTGCTGTCGGAACCCTCTACAAGCAGGCAGGGATGAGGGCGGCGTTCCACCTGGGACTATCATTTGTGGGACCTAAGCTGAGCGGAATGATCCAGGAGCTGGAAGCTCTTACCAAGGGCGGAGGGCTCAAGCTCTACTGCTTCCGAGGCGGAATGCGCAGCGGCAGCGTTGCCGACCTCGTCGCCAGATTGGGAATCGAAGTGTTCACCCTCAAGGGCGGGTATAAAGCCTATCGAAGATTTTGTAGAAACCTCTTAGAAACGCCTTTTCGGCTGATTGTCGTCGGAGGAAAAACAGGTTCGGGCAAAACCGATTTCCTGCAGGCGCTCAAGCAGAGGGGCGAGCAGGTGCTTGACCTCGAGGAGATCGCTTCACACCGCGGTAGCGTATTCGGCCATATCCGCATGGGAATATCGCCAACCCAGGAGCAATTTGAGAATTACCTTGCCGAAAACCTATTCCTTTTCGACAGGGAGAAACCCATCTGGATCGAGGACGAGAGCCGTATGATCGGACCGCTCAAAATTCCCGATACGCTCTATGACCAGATGCAAAAATCACCTCTCTTTGCCCTGGAAAGGGACATAGAAGAGCGAATTGACAGGCTGCTGGCCGCCTACAGCCCCATCTCGACTGAGCAGTTTGAAGAGGCCGTTCTCAGAATTCAAAAAAAACTGGGAGGGCTTAAGACGCGCACCATTATCGAGCTGGCAATGAAAGATCGATGGAGGGAAGCCGTTTTACTTCTTCTCGATTACTACGACAGATCCTATGCAAAATGCCTAAGGGCAAAAAACCCCGTTATGCTGCAAGTGGATGGAGAGAGTTCCGATTTTGAAGATGCAATCTCCAAAGCGCAAGCGTTTTACCCCGAAAGTGTCGCCAAATTTGGTTTTATCCAGGAGAGAGCTCCCCAAGAGTGAAAGATTGCAGGTTGGCGCCCAAGCCTCGAATTGATTGACCCCTCTTGAGAGAAAAGCTACAATCGGAACAGACTCTTAAAGGAAGGCATTCCCATGAAAGACGCTCTCTTCAGGTTTTTGGATGAAGGAAAAAGCCCCTGGCATGTTGCGGATAAAATCAAGAAAGCGCTTACGGCTGAGAACTACATTCCCCTCAACCTTGCCGACTCTTTCACCGTCTCGTATGGAGGCCGTTACTTCGTCGAAAAGGGGGGGACAGTCATCGCCTTTAAGCTGCCGGAAAAAGAACCCGCCCGACTGCTTTTCGCCGCCTGCCACGTCGATAGCCCAACTCTGAAGCTGAAACCCAAACCCTCCTTTTCCAAAGGATCGAACGCCCTGATCGCAGCCGAAATCTACGGATCTCCTGTGCTTTCTTCTTTTTTAAACCGCGAGTTTGGCGTGGCGGGCAAGGTCTATTATGATCAAGATGGAATCATTACATCTAAACTGATTGATCTTAGCGACTATCCTCTCATCATCCCGCATCTTGCGATCCATTTGGACCGTGAGTGTAATGAGAAGGGATTTGGGCTAAACCCGGAAAACCACCTCTATCTGCTGGCATCGGCTTCTCTCGGTGATCAGTTTAACTTGCTCGAGAGCATTTCCAAAATTTTCTCCTTGCCGCCTATCTTATCCCACGACCTTGTGATCTACCCGTTGGAGAGGGCTCGGCTTATCGGATTTGACCACGATCTCTTCGCCTCGGCGCGCATCGATAACTTAGGCAGCGCCTTCAGCCTGTTGACAGGATTTACGAAGGGTGTTCCTGAGAGCGAATCGCTTGGCATGGCCATTTTCTGGAACCATGAAGAGATCGGATCCGAAACTGCGGAAGGGGCTGGTTCGACGCTGTTTGTGGAAATTTTAGAGCGCATCAGGCTCTCACTGTCTCTCAGCTCCGACTGGGTCTCAAGGCTGCGCCACTCCACCTTCGGCCTTTCCATCGACGAAGCACACGCCACTCACCCGAATTTCCCGGAGAAGCATGACATGCGCCATGGCGTCAGGCTGGGTGGCGGCGTGGTGATTAAGTACAACGCCAAGATGCGCTATGCGACATCGGGTAATTTAGCCGCCCACATCAAGCGGATGTGCCTCACCTCCGGCATTCCGTTTCAGGAATTTGTCTCCCGCAATGACATTCCGTGCGGTTCGACGATCGGGCCTGTTCAGGCCGCCGCATCCGGATTCGAGCTGATCGACCTGGGATGCCCCCAGCTTTCCATGCACGGCGCGAGGGAAGTTGGCTCGCTGATAGACCACGCGCACTTGGTAAACCTCGTGAGCCGCTACTTTTCATAAAAAATGAAAACGAGCCTGCCCTCTCCGCCCAAAACTACATTTTGAAATAATTTATATATAAGACACCAAAGAAGCCAAAGCCTTCTCAGTGTATCTTTGACAAGAAGTTCAAAATCGACAGAAGCCAAATCCGTTTGCAGTCTCAAAAGAACCAAAACCCCAATTTTTGATAGGCATTCGTTATAACAAAACAATCTTTCAAGATTATCCGCTTTAAACGACAAAAAAAACAGCAAACTAAATAATTTTACAATTGACTTTTACAAAAGTTAATAATACAATTTAATTTTTAATAACAAAAAAAATAGTATTATGATCCCTTCTTACTCTCTTGATTTAATACGCTTGCAAGCTTTGTACAAACAATGCGATGAAAACGCCCATTCCCCCCTTGAAAATACTCCGGAAGAGCTTGCTGCAGTCGTCTTGAAAAACATCAAATCCGCATCGCCGCCCGAGGTATTAGATACCCGGCAGTTGAGCGCCTCTCTCCAAAATTTGGAGAATATAGCCGAACTGATCAGAACCAGGCAGCTTAGTGAAAACACTCAAACATCCAAAACAATGCGTGCGTCGATTATACGCATCAAGGCTCTTTGCGATGTCACCATAGCAAAATATGCTCCGGAGCTTTTGAAACGCCTGGAGAATCAGTTTGCCACGTTGCCCTCCGAATTAGCGCTACAAGCGGCGGCCACAGTGTGCCAGGTCGGGGACACTGCGGAGGTTTTCAGAGACCGGCATTTGTCAAAAATCCGGCAAATCATCAGCAAGGTGGGGCCGCTTGCCAAAAAACCCGACTATGCCGATTCCATTGAAAAAATCTCCTGTTTTGCCAAAAAGTACCTGTCGTCAGAAGAAGCAGCGCACTTTTTTGTGGCTTTGAAAAGCCCGGGCGGAAAGAAATCCTCGTTTACCAGCAGCACCTTAATTGCCGTCAGCGGTTTTTTTAACACGTTGTTATCCGGCCCATTTCAAGAATCCCAACAGCAGGAAATTACTCTAGGAGAGATATCGGAAAAAACATTCGAGCATCTTGCCCTTCTAATACGAAGAAAAGAAAGATCCATCAAGAGCCTTAGTGAAGAGAACCTTCTGGCTCTTTTAGATAAGGCAACCGCCTATGCTTTCGATCCCCAACTGATCGATCTCTGCATCGAAGCCATCAACAAGCGAAGCACTCTCTACCAACTGGAAAGAGAAAGCCACGGTCTCACACTCGTTTTGAAATGTTTTGATGACGAGGTCAGAAATAAAATTGAGGATCTGCTGGCCAACCACCCCTTTCTCTCTGTTTTAATCCATGGGTTGGATCTGACGCAAGTTGGCGCCCTTAACGCTGAGTCCATGCAGTATCTAAGAGAGCTCTTCCCGAGCATTCTCAGCCTCGCATTCACTATCCCTGCGGGAGAAGAAAACCCTGAGACTCTCCTTGATGAAGATACCTCCCCCGCCTTTTCCCAACTGACCGTGGGCTGGACATCGCCTCCCCCGCCATCCTCGATCGAACCCTTCTTCACAAAGCTCCAAGAAAGAGGAGCCACAGCCAATGTAGGCACTACCTTCCGGTTAAAACTGAAAAAAGCCAAGGTACTCAGCGATGAGATGCTCCTTAAAATCGTGGAACTCTCCGGACACAGTATCAGGGAACTAGACCTTGAGCTGGCTAAAATCAACGATGCCACTTTGGCAGCGATCGTTGCCTCCTGCCCCAATATTGAAGTACTGAACCTGAAATCGTGCACCCGTCTTACGGATACAGGCCTGCAGGCTTTGGGAGACAACTTAACAAAACTCCGTTTCTTGTCAGTGGCCAATCCAGGAAGAGGAAAGCTCTCTGATGCCACTTTAAGAACCATTATCCTGAGCAACCCTCATCTTGAAAAGCTGGATTTATCCTGGCAAAGCGAGCTCTCGGGCGATTCGATCCAGAAGATACCTGCCAGCCTCCCCGAACTGAAAGAGCTCTACCTGACAAACTGCAACAAAATCGGCGATTCGGAGGTGGATCTGATCGCCCAGTCATGCTCCCAATTGAGTACTTTGGCACTCGATTTTTGCAGGCTGCTGACTAAAGAGAGCCTAGGCCAGCTTTTTCAAGCCAACAACATCCACTGCATCTCGCTTAAAGGAATTTTTTGCGACCATGCAAAATGGAAAGACCACCTGGCACCGGCCCTTATGACGAGAGAAAAGAACCTCTCTCTGGTGATATCACGGCAAAGCGCCCCGCCAACGCCCACCGATGCAACCCTTTTATATCCGGCAATAACGCTCAGGATCTGCAATACTTAAGCCACACCGAAAGCATCTCGGAATTTGGATTCTCTTAAAGCGGGAAAGCAAAAATTTCAAGACACTTTCGGTATGCACCTTTAAGTGTAATGGGCTACTAGTCCCTTCGTGTGTGGACAGCCCTTTCTCCCATAGAAACTTCTGCGGAAGCGGCGTTCAGAGCCGTCATGAAGTCCGTCAGTTGATCGGGATCGGGCATACTGGAAACATATCTCAAAAGGGCTTCGACAAACTGTTCTCTTTTCTCTACAGGTATTCCCGGGATGGTGTCGCTGCCAAAGATGATGGCGTTCATCATCGCCACGATGTCAGCCCTCTTATCGCCCTCAGGAATTCCTTTTCCCTCTAGCAACATCTCTTTCAGCTCATTTTCCTGCAGGTTTGCTCCTCCCTCTGCCTTGACGAATACGCCGAGAGCGGATGCCAAACTGAAGAGCTGCGCGTAGGTCACCGCATCGGCAAGCTGCTCAGCAGTGGCGTTCTCAAAACCGGGGATCTGCCGTATGAGCTTCTCTTTGATCACATCGGGCCTCGACACCTCGGAGAGCACCCTGTCGGCAAAAGAGTTGGCAAAGTCCTTATCGACCGGATTCTTTCCTGTCTCCTGCTGCTTGAGGTAAAGGGTTATCGTCACATCCTTGACCATGTCCAGAACAAAAAAGTTGATGGCGGGTAAAACCTGCTCTGCCAGGCGCTGCGGGAACTGACCGGCTTCAAAATTCACCTGATCGCTGACCGGATTGACAGCGATCTGTGTCGAGAGCTCTCTCATATTGATCGGCTGCAGCACGACATTTTGTGATGCTGGAGCGATGACCATGGCATTTAGTATGAAAGCGGAGAGAGCGCCTCTCGCAATATCGGAGTCTTCAACCGCAGGAGGAGTCACTTTCTCGAAATAGTTATCGACCAGCTCATTGAGCGTGCTCGTGACGGCTTCGTAACGTTGCTGCTGGGTTAAAAAGCGGAGGTAGTCCGAGAAGACGGCCGCATCCGCCACATTGGGCCGGGCATCGCTCGGCTGGCTATCTGCCCAGACGATGTAGTCGTTGATGACATCCCGCTTTCTCTGATCCGATTCGGTTTGCTGCTCGGTAATTTCCTGCTTTTTATAAGCCTGTTCGGAGAGCTTTTTCTGCTCGGCCACCGAATCGACCCAGGCATCGAGCATACCGGATATAATTTCATTGCGCCGCGATTCGATAGCCATGAGGGCGGCAGCGAACGCCTCAGGGGTCGCCAAATTGGCGAAGTTCGCGGAAAAAAGATTGCTCTGGCCGAAGATGAGCATCGGATTGTCCGCGAGCAAATTCAAGATCAGCTTTTCCTGCTCACTTTTGCTGAGCGAATCTAGTCGGGCGTTCCAGTTATACTCCGATCCTTCAGCGCTCCCTTCGAGATGGCCCAGCTGGAAAATATTCAGGCCGGCGCTTCCTTCACCCGGTGTACTGCTTACTGGCATAGCTTTTTCCTTCGAACCGATTGGATCTCTTTCCCTGCAAAAGTCTTATTTCTGACGCAGCTGCCTCTCTGGATCTTTAAGTGTGGCCCCACCAGCGGAGGCTGTATAAAACGGATACCGAGGCACTTTTGCAAGAACCGATGACGGTTCATTTAACGGTTTAAGATAAAGACTTAAAATACCTATCTGCGGGTTGCAATCCATCAAAAGCAACAAGCAACCCCATGCTTTTATTATAACATAATTAAATTTAATTTTACATCGAGACACACTCAAATTTTGCGTCGGTTTTCAGGAGAAAGAGCACTAGCGCATTTGAATTAATCTGTGTAAGATCTATGATGAACTAAAAATTAAGGGTTTATCAATACCCACCAGCTCAGTTTCGTTCTCATCCTTATAACACTTAATTAAAAAGGATATTTTTTTACCGAAGAGCGGTCGAAATTCAAATTCACTGAGAGCCTGTGATCACCGAAGGTGCCTCAAAAAATTTGAGATTTTGGCTCATAGAGACTGCCGCCCCCTCTTATGTAAAAAAGAAGCAGTATACCGAAAGTATCTCAAAATCGAGGGTTTTGGCACTTTCGGTATCAAGATTGCAAGCTGTGCCGAAATAAACCTTATACGGAAAGTGTTCCAAAATTTGGGGTTTTGGCTTTGAGACACTTGCCGTATATAACCAAAGAGACCAATCGGGTTAATTATGGGATCGACGCATTTTAATGAGAAAGAAGCGATAGCCCATGTCGTTGAAAAGCAGGCATCGGGCATCTTGGAGGCACAGGAAGTGCATGGCAGCGAAATTCCCGGCCATCTTTCCGCTGCGACAGACAGCGCCAAAGAGACCTCGCTCTATCTCTGTTTTGTGGCCATCATTTTAAACCATCATCGAATGAACTCCTGGGAAACATTCTATTTCCTGCTCCTATTTTTCATCGCGACCCTGGTTTGGAAAACATGCCGGAGCGCATGGCTCGGCTGGTCGAGGCTGGAGCGGCTGCATCGCGTAATCGCCCAGGAGAAATGGGAAATCGATCACCACCGCGCCCAGGAGCGCGAAGAACTGAAGGCTCTTTACGCAGCAAAAGGGTTTCAAGGAAAGCTGCTCGATGACGTTGTCGACGTCTTAATGGCCGACGGCGACAGACTGCTCAAGGTAATGGTCGAAGAAGAGCTCGGACTTTCCCTGGAAACTCAGCAGCATCCGTTAAAACAGGCTCTGGGAGCCTTTGGCGGTGCGCTCATCGCCGGTCTCGCCATGGGAATAGGGCTGTTTATCTCCTTCCCTTCTGGGGTTTATGCTGCCTGCTTTACTGTTGTAGCTCTCAGCAGCCTCTTCGCTGCCCGCTACGAGAAAAACAACGCTGTACAGGCTGTGGTCTGGAATCTCGGACTTGCCCTAGTATCCGTCGCTACCGCCTATTTTCTGGCCATCTTATTAATTCCAGCGACCGGGTAGAACCATGACCTCCACTTTCACCCAAGAGCAATCATCCCAAAGACACCTCAGACAACCCGTCATCTTTGAGGAGTTTTTCGAGCTCGGGCTTGAAGAGTCGAAAAGCCCATTCCTGACGCCCGAATCTCGCAACTGGGGAGTCAACCTTCCCCTCAAAGCATCCCTGCTGGCGCTCTTCATGCTCTGCATCTCCTTTTTTCTCTCCTACTTTGAAGAGTGGATCCCGTTAAGCCAGCTCGCTCTGGTCATCGTCTACTTTTTGGTGGGCATACCCGCGCTCATCGAATCTATCGAGGATATCGCCAAAGCCGACATCAATATTGACGTTCTGATGACCCTGGCGGCGTTTTCCTCCTTCTATGTCGGTAGCGGAATGGAAGGTGGAATGCTGCTGGTTTTATTCGCCCTTTCCTCATCGATTGAAGAGGCTGTTCAGAGTAAGGCAAAGTCCACTTTAAGCGCCCTTGGAAAACTTGTACCAACCAAAGCTTTGGTCATCCTTTCCGATGGAACCCATCAGGAGCGTTCGGTTAAAGACATCTCTGTCGGCGCCTCAATCCTCATCCAGTCGGGCCAGGTCGTTCCCTTGGACGGGAGAGTGGTAAAGGGATTTTCCTCGGCAAATCTCTCTCATATCACGGGCGAGAGCATCCCCGTTCCGATCAAACCAGGAGACGAGATCCCGGCAGGAGCGCAAAACGATGAAGGATCGCTCGTTGTAGAAGTGACCAAAACCGAAATGGATTCCACTGTCAGCCGCATCATCAAACTGGTCACTGAAGCTCAGGAGGCAAAACCGGTTCTTCAGCGCTTTTTTGATAAAGTGAGCAACTCCTATGCGATGGGCATCATCGCCCTATCCTTCTTACTGGCATTTGCACTGCCGCTCGTTTACGACATCGCCTACCTCGGTGAGGAGGGATCGCTCTACAGGGCCGTTACCTTCCTGATCGCCGCTTCCCCCTGCGCACTCATCTTAGCCATCCCCATCGCCTACTTAAGCGCTATCTCCTCCTGCGCAAGAAAGGGCATCCTTCTAAAAGGCGGCCTCACGCTCGACGCCCTGGCCCACTGCCGTGCGGTTGCCTTTGACAAAACAGGGACGCTGACGACCGGTAAACTTGTCTTCAAAGGAATTAACGCCCTCCACGAAGAGGATAAAATTCTAGAGCCGGACGCACTGCGAATTGCCTACTCGTTGGAAAAAAACACCATCCACCCGATAGCCAAATCGCTTGTAGAGTATGCCAAAAGCGTCGGAATGCATGGCACGGAAATCCATGACTTCAGGGCGGTTCCAGGTTTTGGCCTTGAGGGCTTGGCAACCTTGGAGAAGGAAGAAAAAATCCATATCGGAAACCTCGATTTCATCAAGCAGCTCCTCCCCCCGGATGAGGGCGAACTTTTAGAAAACCAATTTTTAAAGATCTTGGAAGAGGGGAATATGGTCGCTGCACTTTTAGTCGGCAACAAGCCCTTCCTGCTGTCATTTCAAGATCAGATCCGCACGGGTGTGAAAGAAACGATCCGTTCGCTAAGGGAAATATACCGGCTCAAACTGGTCATGATCACCGGCGACCACCTCCAAAGCGCCAAAAGAGTCGCTAAAGAGATCGGCCTGGACGATTTTTTCGCCAATCTCAAGCCTCAAGACAAATTGAACATCGTCAGTGATTTGAGTAAAAGATTCTCCCTGGCGATGGTGGGGGATGGCATCAACGACGCCCCATCTCTTGCAAGGGCGGACGTCGGTATCGGCCTCGGCCAGATCGGATCGAACGCCGCGACACAGGCATCCGATGTTATCCTTCTCAACGACAACATAGAAATGATCGACTGGCTGGTCGGCAAATCCAGGGCGACCCGGGCCATTGTCAGGCAAAATCTCGTTCTTGCTGCGGGAGCGCTGCTGATCGCCTCGCTGCTTGCGCTGCTCGGGGTTCTCCCCCTTTGGCTGGCCGTCATCATCCACGAGGGAGGAACTGTCCTCGTCGGCCTTAACGGCCTCAGACTCTTGAGGTGAGTTACTAGCGCCATCACTCCGCCTCCGGCCAAAACTCCCGTTTTTCCAAATATTGCCCCCTCCTCCTCTTATCTCTTGTTCCATTAACGTTAAAGAGGCTATAGAAATATTTGGAATTCCTGTGGACGATCCTTAAAGGAGAATGCAATGCCTCCAGACACTAATCAGCTGGCCATCAAAGAGAAACTGCACGAAACGATCAAAAGGGAAGGCGCTCGCTTCGAGGAGTACTACCAGTGGCTTGAAAGGGCTATGCCCCCCCTGTTTTTCGAGGAGGTCAGTCATGATAACATCATGTTGATCGTGCATAACTTAATGGGAATCCATCTTCAGGATTTTTTCTCCGCGATTCATTTAAAGCGCGCTGCCATTGTCATTTTGCTCGACAGTCCCGATGCCGATGTGCGCATATTAAAAAACTACGCCTACTATGGCATCAAAAACTACCAAGCCTTCATCTCGAGAGACCACTTTCCGAACACGGCATCAAGCATCCGTATCGCGACGCTCCATTTTACCGAAGCTGTTGAAGAGACTCCCTTAACTTATCCCGAAGACCAGAAAGCCAAGCTAAAAGCTTTCTGCAAGGAGCGCAACCCCGAGCTTTCCGACACGGAGTTCGATTCCCTGTTCTCCAGCATGAATTCCCGCTTTTTAAGGTCGCTCAGCTTCAACCGTCTGATTCTCTCCCTCGATATGTTCTTCCGTGCAAAAACACGGGACAATTGCCAGTATGAAGTGCGCTATAACGATGACTGGGAGACAACAGGCGCTCCTTCCATGCAAATCGTTTTGGCCTGGAGAAATTGCCCCAAGCACAACTTCCTCTATCAAATCGCCCGCTGCGTCGAAAGGCACAAGCTGGTCATGAAAAGGGTTGTGGCGACAGACATCGATCCCTACAGCAGGCAGAATATCCTGATCATGGCGATCGGCCTCCACGGCATCAACGGCAAGGCTGCCTGGGATGTAGCAGACATTCCCGACTTCCTAAGGGAACTTGTCACCATGAAATACTTCGAGAGCTTCGATAAGGTCGATGAAAAGCTGGTGGCAACCGGCCTCATCGGTGGAGCCTACGGCAACTTGCTCCGGGCCATCTTTGACTTTGTCCATCAGAACCTGGTTCATCTCGACCCCAATCTCTACACCCCTGAAAACATCGAAGAGTCCTTTCTAAGGCATCCGGAATTAACATCAACCCTCTGCCACGCCTTTAAGCTCAAGTTCGACCCGCACCACCTCGATCTTCAGGCTTATGAGAACACACGGGAGAAACTCCTGGCAGATATCGAGAGCTTGGATACCGGACGGGAAGCCAACGACACGCGCAGGCGGATCGTTTTAAAACAGGGTTTGAGCTTTATTCACCACACCTTGAAAACCAATTTTTACAGACTCAATTTTACCGCTTTCAGCTTCCGCCTCGACCCGAAATTCATCGAAGAGTTGCCATACGACAGAAGGAAACGGTTTCCCGAACTTCCCTATGCAATATTCTATATCAAGGGGATGGACTGCTTCGGCTATCATATCCGCTTCAAAGACCTTTCAAGGGGAGGCCTGCGCACTGTCACGCCAAGACAGCCAGAGGAGGCAAGACAGGAGAGAAACCACGTCTTCTCAGAGTGCTATAACTTAGCCTACACGCAGCATTTCAAAAACAAAGACATTCCTGAAGGGGGCGCCAAGGGTATTTTGCTCCTGATGCCCTCACCAAGACTTGAGTCCGAAGCGCAAGTCCTCAAAATGGAGCTCAAGGACGCGGGATTTACCGAAGAGCAAATTCAGCACCGGATCGACCTGTTCTTAAAAGAGCAAAGGGAAGAGAACCTCTACCAAGCCCAGAGGTCATACATAGAGAGCTTAGTCACCATCGTCAATTGCGACCCCGATGGCAGGCTGAGGGCCAAGTATGTCGTCGACTACTGGAAAAAGCCGGAGTACATCTATCTGGGACCGGATGAAAACATGCACAACAGCATGATCCAATGGATTGCCAACTTCAGCAAGCTGCAAGGCTATAAGCCCGGTTCCACATTCATCTCTGGGAAACCAAGGGTGGGCATCAATCATAAAGAATATGGCGTCACGTCGCTCGGTGTGAATGTCTACATGGAAAAAGCGCTGGGTTTCCTCGGCATCAACCCCTCAAGGGACCTTTTTACCATAAAAATTTCCGGAGGGCCTGATGGCGATGTCGCAGGCAACCAGATAAAGAATCTCTACCAGCTCTACCCTGAGACAGCCAAGCTGGTTGCCCTGATCGACGTATCGGGAGCTATCTACGACCCACAAGGTCTCGATCTTGGCATTATGCACACCCTCTTCACCCAGGCAAGACCCCTCCGTTACTATCCGCCTGAAAAGCTCAGACCGGGAGGGTTTCTGCTCGATAAAAGCGCGCGAAAAAGCGAGGCTTCCTATATCCACAAGACGCTGCGCTGGACGATGACTGCCGACGGACTGGAAGAGGAGTGGCTCTCCGGCAGCGAAATGAACCACATCCTCAAGACCCACATTCACGTAACGAAAGCCGATATCTTCATCCCGGCAGGAGGAAGACCGCGCACATTGAACGAAAGCAACATCGATGATTTTTTTGACGAAAAGGGAAAACCCACAGCCAAAGCGATTGTCGAAGGTGCTAACCTCTACATTTCCGAAAGCGCCCGGTCCACCCTTGAAAAAGCCGGCTGCCTCATCTTCAAAGACAGCTCCGCCAACAAAACGGGCGTGATTTGCTCTTCCTTTGAAGTCCTCTCCGGTCTGACCTTAGGAGATGAGCTTTTTATGCAGGAAAAAGACAAGCTGGTACAAGAGATTCTCTCAAGACTCAAGCTGCTGGCCGCCAAAGAGGCCGACCTGCTCTTAAAAGAGCATCAGGAGAGCGGGATCCCCATGACCGCCCTCTCTTATGAAATTTCAAAAAAAATCAACGGCTTTGCCTATGACCTGCTGGACTACCTGGATAAGATCGAACTGCCTCGCAATCTCGACGATCCACTAATGCAATGTTTTCTAGGCTATTGCCTTCCCACGCTTAGGAATTCTCACCAAGAAGCGCTAGTCCGGCAAATCCCGGACAGTCATAAAAAAGCGATCATCGCAGCCCATATCGGGTCGAATGTCGTATACAACAAGGGACTGAACTGGTCGCCTTCGATTGTTTACATCCTGCCCCTGCTCTTAAAAGAGCCTTTATAAAAGAGGGTTGGCGATTTAGCAATCCAATAAATAGACTGCTAAATTCACTTGACGCCAACTCTCCATTTCCGCTATTATAAGAATATATCAGGTATTATTTTATCGCTCAGCATGCCCGTCTGCTAACTTTCAATATTTTCGTTTGCGAGGAAGGACCAAAGTGAAAAAGATAGGCCGGGAGCCTAAGCTCTCCCTTAAAGAAAAGAGGCAGCGCTCGATCCTGATGGGACTCATCGAGCACTACATCAAAACGGGAAAACCCGTCGGGTCCAACACGCTTAAAGAAACAGGGTTCAAAAGCTTGAGCTCGGCTACGATCCGTAACTATTTTACAGACTTAGAATCGGAAGGCCTCCTCCATCAGCAGCACACCTCGGGCGGACGCTTCCCCACTGAAAAAGCGTTCCGAATCTATATCGAACACCATCTCGACTCAAGCGAGCTCCCTGAAGATTTCAAGGAAAAGAGCGCGCCGCTTACCTCCTTTGCATCCAAAGAGATCGCCTCCTATCTTCCCCAAGCAGCCGCGGCCGTCAGCGATGCGACAGGCCTCGCAGCCTTTTTCTCCTCCCCGCGCTTTGATCACGACTTTTTAAACGAGATCAAGCTGATTCCGGTAGGGCCGGAGAGAGTCGCCGCCCTCATGATCACCGATTTCGGGGTTGTCAAGATGGAGTTGATCGCGCTGGAAAAAAAATTAAGCTCATTCAGCATCAAACGCATCGAAGAGTACTTCCATTTCAGGCTCCACTCCATGGATCAAAAACCTGAAAATTTAAGCGAGGAAGAAGAGGAAGTAGCCCACCGCATCTACAACGAACTGATGGTCCGCTTCGTGATCGGCCATTCGGCCTTTCAGGCAGAAGATCTGATCAGGACAGGGTTTGCGAAACTGCTTAGCCACCAAGACTTTAAAGATCCCGAGCAAGTCGCCGCCTCTCTCTCTCTGTTTGAAAACAGCCACGCTATGCGCCTGATCTTGCGCGACAGCTTCAAGAGAGATGCCCTCCGGTTTTGGATCGGCGAAGACCTACTGCCCTTTTCAGCGGTCAACCCCCAATGCTCCGTGATCACCATTCCCTATCACATCAACCTGCAGCCGGTCGGCGCAATCGGAGTCATGGGTCCCGTACGCCTTCCCTACAAAAAATTGCTAGGCGCACTGAAAGCCGCTTCGGCGATGATCAGTAAGACGCTGACCGACGCGATCTACAAATACAAAATAACTTACCGCCAGCCTGATGCGGGGCTCCCGGTGCTCTTCAACGACAAAATAGAGCTGAACATGAGTAAAGCACCCATCCTGCTGGAAGATAAAACCTTCCAAACCCCTTAAAACAAAGAGATTGAAAGAGAGAGTAATCCGCATGCAAGATCAAGAAAACCTCAAAATGACCAAGGACGAAGCGGGCAATCAAGAAGAGCCGGCGACAAGCGAAAAAAAGCGGATCCCGGTCTCAATGCACATTACAGACATCGAGCTTGAAGAACTCCAAAAAGAGGCCAGAGAAAATAAAGATAAATACCTGCGTATCCTCGCGGAATCGGAAAATGCCCGTAAAAGGCTGATCAAAGAGAAGCAAGAGCAGATTCAGTACGCCCTGCAAAATGTGGTATGCGATTTTCTGGCTCCGATTGACCAGCTTGAGATGGCCCTAAAACACTCTAATCACGCCTCCACTGAAACCAGGCAATGGGTGATCGGATTTGAAATGATTCTGGCGCATTTCAAAGATGCCCTCGCTGCCAATAACGTCTATCCCTATGTATCTGTCGGCACCGCCTTCGACGCCCACCTGCACGAAGCGGTAGAAATGGTGGTGACTGCCGAACATCCAGAGGGAATTGTCGTCGAAGAGAGTTTGAAAGGGTATAAAATGGGCGACAGAGTAATCCGCCCGGCACGCGTCAAAGTATCAAAAAGTCCTGAGCAAAAAGAAGAAAACAGCAGCGGCTCATAAAAATTTTATAGTGTAAGGAGAAACATATGACTCAAAAAAACAAAAAAATTATCGGTATCGACCTTGGTACTACCAACTCCTGCGTCGCCATCATGGAAGGCGGCCAGCCTAAGGTCATCGCCTCCGCCGAAGGCAGCCGCACAACCCCTTCCGTTGTCGCTTTTAAAGGGCAGGAAAGGATTGTCGGTATCCCTGCTAAAAGACAAGCAGTCACCAACCCTGAAAATACGATCCAGTCCTCCAAACGCTTCATCGGAAGAAAATACTCCGAAGTACAGTCGGAAATCAGCAACGTTGCCTATAAGGTGACCGAAAATGAGAGCGGCGACGCCGTGTTTAAAATCGGGGACAAGGTCTACACTCCGGAAGAGATCGGCGCCATCATCCTGACAAAAATGAAGCAGACAGCCGAAGACTACTTAGGCGAAAAAGTCACCGACGCCGTCATCACAGTTCCGGCCTACTTCAACGACTCCCAAAGACAGTCGACTAAAGATGCCGGAAGAATCGCGGGCTTAAACGTGCTGCGCATCATCCCGGAACCGACTGCCGCAGCCCTGGCCTACGGCCTCGACAAGGAGCACACTGACAAGAAAATCGCCGTGTTCGACCTCGGCGGCGGAACGTTCGACATCTCTGTCCTGGAGATTGGCGACGGTGTGTTTGAAGTGCTGGCAACCAACGGCGACACCCACCTTGGTGGTGACGACTTCGACAATGAAATCCTCAAATGGCTCCTCGAAGAGTTCAAAAAAGAGCATGGCATCGATTTGAGAAATGACAAGATGGCCCTCCAGAGGCTGCGTGATGCGGCGGAAAAGGCTAAGATCGAACTGTCGGGCACTTCTTCGACAGAGATCAACCAGCCCTTCATCACGATGGATGCTTCAGGACCTAAACACCTTGCCCTCAACCTGACAAGAGCCAAGCTCGAGAGCCTCTGCCACAACCTGATCGAAAGGCTGAAAGAGCCCTGCCTCAAGGCGATGAAAGATGCCGGCATCTCCAAAGATGATATCGGCGAAGTCATCTTGGTCGGCGGCATGAGCCGTATGCCGGCTGTTCAGGACATGGCCAAGTCCATCTTCGGCAAAGAGCCTCACAAAGGCGTCAACCCCGATGAAGTGGTCGCGGTAGGAGCTGCCATTCAGGGCGGTATCTTAGCCGGGGATGTCAAAGACGTACTCCTTCTCGACGTCACTCCTTTGACGCTCGGCATCGAGACACTCGGCGGCGTCATGACCCCCCTGGTCGAGCGCAACACGACTATCCCCACCCAGAAGAAGCAAGTCTTCTCGACAGCTGCCGACAACCAGCCAGCTGTCACCATCCGCGTCCTGCAGGGAGAGCGCAAGATGGCCAACGACAACAAAGAGATCGGACGCTTTGACTTGACGGAGATCCCGCCGGCGCCAAGAGGCATGCCGCAGATCGAAGTCGCCTTTGACATCGACGCCGACGGCATCTTGCACGTCTCGGCCAAAGATACCAACTCCGGAAAAGAGCAAAAGATCCGCATTGAAGCATCTTCTGGCCTTAACGAAGACGATATCCAGCAAGCCATCCGCGATGCGGAAGCGCATAAGGAAGAGGACAAGAAGCGTAAGGAAGAGGTCGAGACAAGAAACCAGGCCGACGCCCTTGTTTTCCAATCCGAGAAAGAGCTTGGAAAATACAAGGACAAGATCCCAGCCGATGTTTCAGGCGACATCGAGAAGAAGATCGAGAAGCTGAAAGAGGCCTTGAAAGGCACTGAAACTTCCAAGATCAAAGCAGCCAAGGAGGAACTTGAAAAGCACCTCCAGCGTATCGGCGAAGCGCTGAACGCGAAGGGAGCAAGTGCCCACCCTCACGCTGAAGCCCATGAACACCATGAGGAGCAGCCCTCTTCGGCCAAAGGTAAAAAGTCCTCCGATGACAACAACATCGAGGAAGCGGAAGTCGAAATCCTCGACGACGAAGACAAAAAATAACCGTCCCGAAAAGCCCCGGTTTAACAACCGGGGCTTTATTCTTAAGAGCCTGTGAATAGCCTCTAAGGACTTCCCGAAGCCTCTGCCATTTTTCGGTAAAGCAAGGGAAGCATCCTGTCCAGCCCTTTGATCACCTCTTCCAGCATCTCATCCGGCACTGCTAGGAAAAACGGCGGCTCCGTATACGACTTATGCCTCTCCGTTAATGTTCCCTTTTCATCGATCGCGATCCTGGGTATCGAAATGTGGGCTGAAATATACTCCACCTGCACTAAGCCGTCGTTATAGGCCAAAAGAAAGAGAACTCTGACATTGGTGTCGAACTTCCTATTGCCCATATGTGCCACAGGTATGATCTCTCCCCTGGAAAACTCTTCCACCAGAAAGCAGTCGCTTTTGTCGATGGCCCAGTGCTGATATTCCAATACACCAGAAGAGAGCAGCTCGCTTCTTTTGGAAAGAAGGATCTTCCGTAAAACCTGATCCAACCCCTGCCTATCCGTAATGATCACGCCCCTGCCGAGAGCCGCTCGTCTTGGCTTAATGACAAAGAGGTCGCCGCCGATTTCCCTTTTGATCTTCTCAGCAAGTTTATCGCTGTAGTGTTTCGGATAGCTGCCCCAACGGGGCTTAAAGGGTCTTAGCTCTTCCTCTGAAAACAGGCGAGTCATCGCCAGCTTGTCATCGAGATAAGGCATAACCATCTCATCGACGATGAGGATGGAAGGATACGCTCTCTTAAACTGACAAATTTCCTCCGAAGACATCTTAGAGGCGTAATAAAAGCCTTGGTAAGAAGAGAGTGACCCAGGGTGCTTGAGCTGCTGCGACGCTTCCGCAAGAAACGCTTCATCACCGGCAAGGGATATGACGTGCTTCACAGGTTTGTAGCCGCGCCGCAAGAACTCGGCTTTTAGCTTTAGGTCCAAAACTTTGGACGGCCTAAACCACATCCTGGGCGTGTGCGCTGTAAAGGCGTCACACAGCCTTTTGGCAAACAACCCCTCTTCCCCCATCACAAAGTCATATCCTTCGAAAGTGGAGCTGCTGCCGCTTTGAATCTCGCAAATTTTAACGCCCTCATCCCACGTGTACTTAATATCAGCTGCCAGAAACGCGAGCGAAGCCGTCAAGCCCCTTTCTTGCCCCTTTCTATCTTCAGAACAGCAGCAATAGGGTAAGAGGAGGGCATATGCAGTGATAAGCCCCCAAAATTTGAATCGAAAATAGGTCAAAATAATCCACTAGTTAGACGAAATATCAATTCAGAGACTATCAACCATCTTACGGTATAAGATGGGGAGCATCTCATTTAATTGCTCTTGCACGGCGTTGAGCACCTCTTCCGGAACCTTGGTAAAGTAGGGCGCCTTAGGAACTGACTTATGCCGATCTGTCAAAGACCCGGTCTCCTCCAGCGATTTTTTGGGGATGATCATAACCGCCGGGAGATAGTGAATATGGAGCTTTTCTTCACTTTGAACCAAAAGAAACAGTATCCTGACAATGCCGTCATAAGTTCCGCCCCCGAGCTCCTCGACTTTCATGGGGTTGCCCTTCAGAAATGCCTCGACGATAAAGCTGTCAGACCTGTCATATGCCCAATACCTATACTCAGGGATCTCCTGATTGCGAAGATCCTGTGACTTCATGTGCAAAATCGTCTTTAAAACCTGGTCGAGATGGCTTCTGTCTGTGATGACGATGCCCTTGCCCAAAGCGCTCTTTCTGGGCTTGATGACAAAAATCTCACTGCCTATATCTTGGCAAATCCTCTCGGCCAAATCAGCGGAATATTTCTTTTTATAGACATTCCACCTGGGCTTATACCGCTTTAGATTCTCATCTAAAAAAAGCTCCGTCATCGGCAACTTATCCAAAAGATAAGGCATCGCCACTCTGTCCATGAGCAAAATCGACGGATAGTCCCGAGCGAACTTTTCACACTGCTGCCTGGAGAGTTTGGATGTATAAAAGATGCCGTGGTAGGAGCGGACATCGGCGGGGTTGTAAAAGGGAGCATTGACCGCCTGCTTGAAAGAGGCGCTTTTTTGCAGGTCGGAGAAGGCGGTTACTGGAGTAAATCCTTGCCTGGCAAATTCCGCTTTTAACTTAGTATCGCTAATTAAACTCGGCGTAAACCAGAGGCTAGTCTGGTACTGCCCCAGAATCTGGCAAAAGGTTTTGGCAAAAAGTCCCTCCTCTCCCATCACATAGTCAAAACCGTTAAATGCGGAGCAGCTCCCACTTTGGATCTCGCAGATCTTGACACCCTCTTCAGGGTTGTACTTCAGGTCTGCGGCTAAGAAAACAATATCGGCTCCCGGATACCCTCTTGAATATACGTGTTCATCTTCGCACTCAAGAACACTCACGCCAGTCAGCAAAAGAACAAGCGCTACGGCGTATTGAACAATCCCACTCACTAAAATCTCCCTTACCAGTAAATGCACCCGCCCTAGGACATTAAATTATCAATTTCTTATTGTGCCACACCTTTCGGGCCTAAGTTCAGGGCTTTTTTGTAAAAAAGGATTAAACGCTCCCTGAGAATGCTCTCAACTTGCGCTAAAACGCTATCTTCGACGAGTTGAAAATGCGGGATTTCCCCATAGGACTTATGTTTCAAAGTCAGGGAACCTTGCCCATCGAGGGAAATTTTAGGCAACTTCCAGTGCCCCTCAACAAAAACGACCTCCATCTTTCCCTCATTGAATATAAGAAAAAAGACGACCCGCATCGTCGGATCATATCTTCCACCGCCAAGCAAAGGAGCGCTAACCGGATCAGAGGCGTGGAACGCTTCCACAATAAATCGTTTAGACTGATCCCTGGCCCAATATTGATACTCCTCATCTTTATGAAGAGAAAGCGATCCGGTTTTGAAAAAAAGCTGTTTCAACACCGAGTCCAACTCTTCCCGGGCAACAATCAGCACCCCATAGCCTTTGCTTGATCTAATCGGTTTGATGACCACCATGTCGGAGGCCATGTCTTCGATTATCTCATCAGCCAGACCCGGTCGATACTGCTTAAGGTAGCTCTTCCAGCGGGGTTTTAGATCCATCAGATCCGGGTCTTGCAAAAACAGGGAACTCATCCCCTCCTTATTGCTAAAAAAAGGGATAAAAGCCCTGTCAATAATCAGCATAGAAGGGTATTTGTCTCTGATTGTCGCAAAATCCGCCGAAGCCCACACACTGCTATAAACGGCTCCCGCATACGACGTTAGACTACTTGGGTCGTAGAGAGGATGGTGGGCAGTTTCCCTAAAATCCAAAGAGGCAAGGAGATCTTTCATGGAACGCTTCTCTTTGTAACCGCGGAGAAGATATTCTTTTTTCATTTTGGGATCGCAGATGCCTTTGTTTATAAACCAAACTTTATGCTGAAAACGCTCCAGCACCTCACAAAAGCCTCTGGCAACAAGACCCGTGTCGTTTAGGAGAAAGTCATAACCGCTGAACACCGAGAGGCTTCCCGGCTGGATTTCGCAGATTTTCACTCCCTCTTTCTCGCTGTATTTCAAATCGGCGACTAAAAACGAGAGGTCTGCTGCCAAGTTATTGTCTGCTGCCGCGAATCCGAAAGCGGAGCTAAAAAGAAAAAATACCTGAGCGAGAATTATTATCATAAACAGTTCACCATAAGTCATTCGTGATCGAATCATTCATGCGTGTATTGGATCGAAAAATATGAATTAAATCAACTAATCTGCTAAGGATGACTTGGGAAAGTATCGAAATCGGGTATTTTAACTCTGAGATATTCAGGGCAGGAAAAGAGTTTCCAACAAGGCATCCATAGTGAGAGAGAGTAGAAAATGAACGTTGCATGTAAAGAGAACTTGCAGGATAAGGCATCCGCCCCCCTCAAGCAAATGACTGTGGGAGAGTATCTTCTTAAACGACTCCAGGACTTTGGAGTCATGCATATGTTCGGCATCCCCGGCGACTACAACCTGAAGTTTGTCAAAATGCTGGAGAATCATCCGATTCAGTTCATCAACACCACGAGGGAAAACACCGCCGGCTATATGGCGGACGCTTATGGCCGGGCCAAAGGACTGGGCGCTTGCCTCATCACCTACGGCGTGGGGATCAATATCGCCAACGCCGCCTCGCAAGCCTTTGCCGAATCATCCCCGCTTGTGATTATCTCAGGAGCTGCCGGAAAGAAAGAACTCGAGCGCTCCGTCTATCTACACCATCTGATTAATCCAGAAGAGCAAGAGCATAAAGAAAGAACCCAGGAGAACATTTTAAAAAATGTAACTGTCGACAGGGCGATTCTGAGCGATCCGCACACATGTCTGGCAGAGATCGACAGGGTCCTGCTAAGCGCCTACAGGAAAAAAAAGCCGGTCTACATAGAACTTCCACGAGATATTGTCGATCAGCCCATCGGAAAAGCCCCTTCTCTTCGGCACGAAGACCCCCTCTCCGACCCGTCCGCTTTGAATGAAGCGACCCTTGAGATTAAAACTCTTCTCTCCGAAAGCTCTAAACCGGTGATCTGGGTCGGACATGAAGTACAACGCTTTGGGCTAAGCGACCAGCTTCTGCAGTTTGCTGAAAAGTTAAAGATTCCTATCGTGACATCCCTTATGGCCAAAGGAACAGTCAGCGAAAGGCATCCCCTCTTTGCTGGTGTTTATCAGGGAGCGATGAGCCGCCCCAAAGTGATCGAATTTGTCGAAGAGACCGACCTCATCCTCTCATTCGGGCTGCTGCTGACCGATGTCGACACCGGAATCTTTACTGCTAAAACCGATAAGGACCATTTCATACTGGCCTATGGCGACGAGTTAAGAATAGGGCACCACCACTACCAAAGTATTTATTTGAAAGATCTTCTAACTAACCTGCTTAAGACCACATGGCCTGCCAAATTTGCCCACTCCTACCCTGTCGCGATCGAGAGGAAGAGCAACCGCTTCACTGCCCAAAAAAATCGCAAGCTGACTGTGCAAAGAACCCTGGACTGTCTGGAGTCGCATCTGGGAGTGGAAGATATTTTGGCCGCCGACATCGGCGACAGCCTCTTCGGAAGTACCGACATGCTGGTGGAAAAGGAGGGATATCTATCTTGCTCTTACTTTGCCAACATGGGCTTTTGCTTGCCCGGTGCTATCGCGACAAAATTTGCGAGGCCCGAGAGGCGGATTGTCGCGCTCGTTGGGGATGGTGCATTCCAGATGACTTGCAATGAGCTTTCCACAGCTGCTCGCTACGGCCGGCCGCTGATAGTCCTCCTTTTGAACAACCACGGCTATAGCACTGAAAGAATCATGATTGACGGTTCTTTTAATGACATTCAAAACTGGAACTACTCTCTTTTTCCAGGAGTGATCGGTGCGGGAACCGGCATTAAAGTGGAAAGTGAAGAAGATCTCGACATGGCCTTGAAAAAGGCTTTTGCCCAGCGGGATGAGATATTCCTGATCGAGGCCGTCCTTGAGAAGAATGATATCTCCGACACGCTGAAACGCTTAGGCAATGTCGTAGTCTTTTGAGATCTAGCATTATCGCAAAATTTGGGATCAGAGTTATGAATAGGATTTCAACAATATTGAGATGCCTATTGTTAGTGAATAAAACCAGGCTGAGCAGGTCAGTTTAACTTTTATTGGGTATTGATGGCCCAGAGTTCTCAAAACGCCAAAAAAAGAAGTGGTAAACAGAAAGGTCACTAACGGGTTAACGAATAGCATCTCAAAGAGAACCTGTTTTACTTCTGGGTCCATGCTTTTGCCTTTTCATTCAAAAAAACGACCATCCTATTGAAATGACTCAGCGCCTGTAAACATAAAAAATCTTAACCTACACTAAAACGAACTCAAAATTTAACTTTGTATTCAAGATTATCGCCTTCATGGTATCATCCTGTTCTTTTTGACCCAGTTAAACTACCTTAAGGTAAAAGATGAGCGAAAGCGACCTGTTAAAAAAAGTTGTGGCCCTCTGCAAGAGAAGGGGTTTTGTATTTCCCGGATCGGAGATCTACGGAGGATTTGCCAACACGTACAGCTACGGCCCCTTGGGAGCGCAGCTTAAAAAGAATGTGAGAGATCTCTGGTGGCAGCTTTTTGTCCAAAGAAGAGAAGATATGGTAGGTCTCGACGGACCGATCCTGCTCCATCCGGAAGCCTGGAGAGCTTCAGGCCACGTGGAAGGTTTCAATGACGCGCTCATCGATTGCAAAAGCTGCAAAGCAAGGCTCAGGGCCGACCACCTGCTGGAAAAAGCGCTCGGCATCGATGTCGAGGGTCTTTCGTTGGAGGCGATTAACACGCTCGTTCAAGACAACAACGTCCGCTGCCCGCACTGCGACGCATTCGACTGGACCCCAGCTCGCCACTTCAACCTGATGTTTTCAACAGAGCTCTCAAAAACTCAAGAGGGGAGCTCCATCGCTTACCTTAGGCCCGAAACCGCGCAGGCGATCTTTCTTGATTTCAAAAACATCATCAACACGATGCGCGTCCAGGTGCCTTTTGGAGTAGCCCAGGTCGGAAAAGCTTTCCGTAATGAAATCACTCCCGGCAACTTCATATTCCGCGTGATTGAATTCGAACAAATGGAAATCGAGTATTTCATCCACCCCTCGAAATGGGAAACCACGTTCAGCAACTGGCTGGAAGAGATGCAGAAATTCTGCCGCGCGATTGGAATCACTAAAACGTCGCTTTTCGAGCATCCCCAAGAGAAACTGTCGCACTACTCTAAACGCACAGTCGACATCATGTATGACTTTCCTTTCGGACGCTCCGAGCTCTACGGGATTGCCTACAGAACCGATTTCGACCTGAAGCGGCACAGCGAATTTGCGAAAGTGAATATGGAGTACCTCGATCCTAAGTCGAACGAAAGGTACATTCCACACGTCATCGAGCCTACTTTTGGTTTGGACCGCTCGGTTCTCGCAGTTCTTTGCGAGGGCTATAGGGAAGAGACTTTGGAAGGAGGCGAAAGCCGCGTCGTATTGGGGCTGCACCCTTCTATAGCACCCGTCAAGGTCGGTATTTTCCCGTTGATGAAAAAGGATGGCATGGCAGAAAAAGCGCAGGCAATCGCACGCACGCTATCGAAGAGATGGCACGTCAACTACGACGAAGGCGGAGCGATCGGCAAGCGCTACCGAAGGCAAGACGAGATCGGCACGCCGTTCTGCATCACTGTAGACTATCAAACTCTTGAAGACAACACAGTGACTCTGCGTCACCGCGACAGCATGAAGCAAGAGCGTCTCAACATCGCTGATTTAGAGTCCATACTCGCCCCGGCGTTTGAGATCAACGTCTAGCATCAAGATCAAAAACTTGGGTTTTTATGAAGATAAAAACCCAAGCCGTTTCCCGAAGCGAATAGGACAACGCCCTTTCGATCTTTTAAAAAGGGAACGTGTAGGCCATCAGCGGTGCAGCTGCATGGATGAAAAGAGATAAAAGAGCGAGCGCGGAAGCAAATCCCCATCTTGAGCTGCTGAACAAGACAGCTATCAATCCCACCATCGATGTCAGCTCGGCAGGCCATAAGATAAAGGCAAATCCCAGGCTTTCCGCTAAAAACAGCGAGAGAATCATAAAAGGCATCAGACCCACAAACACCCGTTTGTATCCCATGAGATGCACAAAATTCTGTTCGGCCGGATGAGCCTTCGGATCGAGCTTCCTGACAACATTATAGACCATGGACGCAAAGAAAAGCAGGAACGAATAGCCAAGAGCCTCTCTGCCAAACGTCCTCTCCGCATCAACGACGGAAAAAACAAAGAAAAGCACAGGAAAAAACGCGAGCTCGCCAAGGCAAAAGCTCAGCACCGGATGCTCCTTCATCCACTCTTCAAAAAAGAACCACTTGTAATTGTTCCAGATATAGACTGCGGCAGTGATATAGAAAAAAAAGGCCTTATAGGACACTAAAAAAAGAGTCAGGGTGCCAAAGATCAGCAAAAGAAGCTGCAAGATGCCGGCAAGACGCTCCCCGTCATGAACACTCACCTCGCCGGAAGCAAAGGGGCGCTCTGGATGGGCTACCCTATCGACTTGAACATCCTGAATATCATCCAGGAGTCGCATCTGCAACATGATCAGAAAAACCCCGACAAATGAGAGCAGGGCTAAAGGATAAGAAACAGGGAGATCCAAGAGAAAATAGGGGGCCAGAGAAACGAAAAAACTCAAAAGTAGATACGCTCTTAAGGGAACTCTGTCCCTGACAAATATCACTAAAGCATCCATGACGCTAAAACCTCTCCATTCCCACACTTTGCAAGCGGCTTAATTTTTCGTATATCCCTTTTTTGGCCATCAACTCCGAGTGCCCACCCGCCTCTTTGATCTCGCCTTTCTCCATGACGAGTATCAGGGGAGCTTTCGCAACTAAAGAAAAACGGTGGGAGACAACGAGAGCGATCCTCCCGCCGAATGAATCGATCAACCCCTTTTCAAGAAGCCTCTCTGTCGCGATGTCTACCGATGAGAGAGCCTCATCCAAAAGCAGCAAATCCCTTCCGGAATAGAGGGCGCGGAGAAGCGAGACAAGCTGCGCCTCTCCCACGGAGATGTTTTTTCCCTTCTCCTTAATGGGAGTGTGGATCCCTTGGGGGAACTGTGCCAGCCAGCCAGTAAGCCCCATCTTCTCGATCAGCCCTTCGATCACACCGTCCTCTTCTTTCTGAAACAAGGTTATATTGTCCTTCAAAGACCCTGAAATGATAATAGGGTCTTGAAATACGGGGGCAATCCTTTTCCTTAAAGACTCTTTGGAGAAGCTCTCGATTGCCTTCCCGTTCAAGGTAACCGTGCCGCTTGATGCCCGGTAAAATCCAAGCAGCAGCGAAAGGATCGAAGACTTTCCGGCGCCCGACATCCCGACGATGGCAGCCCACTGCCCCCTCTTGAGCGTGAATTCCACTCGTTTCAAGACCGACTCTTCCCTGCCATACGAGAACGAGACATTCTGCATGCCGATCTCTTCGATCGTGGAAAGCTCGCCTCCGGTGTTCACATCCTCAGCACTCATATCCAGCACCGAAGCAATCCTTTCAAAAGCTGCAAGAGAAGACTGGAGCACATTGTAGCGCTCGGCCAGGTCAACGAGAGGCCTGAAAAGAACAGCACTGTAGAGAAGGATGGTCACAAAAGCGCCCGGATCAATCTTGCTCCCTGCTGCGGAATAGATAAGGAATCCCGCAGACGAGATAATAAAGAAGTTGGTCATCACATCGATACCGGCGATGAAAAAGGCAAAATTGTGAATTGTCGAAACGTGCGCCTTCTTCAGTTCCTGGTTGAGCTTTGAAAACTTGGCCATCTCCCTTTTTTCAAGCCCAAATTCCCGGATAATGAAAAGCCCTTGCAGTCGCTCTTGAATGAAGATGTTCAGCATGGCGACTAAGTGCCTGACTTTAGTAAAGCTGATCTCTTGCACATAGCGGAAGCGCAAGGCTAAGCCTACGGCAAAGGGAAGTATGATTAGGAGAATCAACCCGCTTTTAAAATCAATGTAGGTGATAGCCCCGATCATGGAGACAAACAAAAAAAAGCTGCCGATCAGAGGAACTAAGCTGTCGGAAAAGAGGAGGCTGACTTGCTCGACGTCGTGGATCGTTCGTGTCAGCAACATCCCGCTTGGCACTCTGTCGAAGGTGTTAACGGGCAAATTTTGGATATGGCTAAATACTTGCCTTCTTAAATCAAAGAGAGCCTTCTCCCCCCCCTCCGCTTTGAAGCGCACGTGCAGAAACTCAAAAAGAAAACCGAAAGAGATAAACAGGGCGATTCCACAAAAGAAAGAAAGTGGGCTTAAGCCATAGTTAATGGGGTTGTCTGCAAACGTGTTCCTGACAAGGTAGCCGATCATAAGGGGGGCTAGCGCCTCGACGGCCTTGGAAAGAAAGAGAAAAACAAACGACAGGATGAAAGCTGCTTTGTAAGGAAGAATGTACCTCAGCAACCTGGAAAATATTTTCCTCTCGCTAAAACCGCTTCTCAAAAACAGGCCCTTCACGGATTCCCCCGCTCTTTCATGTTGATGAAATTGCTAAGCTCGGAAAGGACAGAGTAGGCGCCGCCCCTGGATTTGAGTTCCCGGGGGTTTCCTTCTTCGACAACTCTTCCTTCTTGCAGAAACACCACTTTATCCATTCTGTCAAGAACCGAGATACGGTTGGTGACGATGATGAGTGTCGCTTCCTGAAAATCTCGAATAAGCCTGTCGAGCATGATCTTCTCTTTAGAGGCATCGACATTGGCGAAAATATCGTCTAGGATCAGGATGCGTTTAGATGCAATGAGAGACCGCGCCACGGCTATCCGCTGTTTTTGTCCTGTGGAAACCAAATGCCCTCTTTCTCCCACCGTCGTGTCATACTTTTCCGGGAAGCCCTCGATCTCGTCGTGCAGATCGACCGAGCTGGCTATCGAATGGATTTCTTCCCTGGTGGCATCTTCCCGGCCGAAGCGGATGTTTTCAGAAACAGTATCTGAAAAAAGAAAAGGGATCTGCTCACAGGTGGCCATCAGCTGATATAAAGCCGAGAGCTTAAACTCGTGCACCTCAATCCCGCCGATGAAAAACATACCTTTGTCAATTTCATACTCACGCTGCAAAAGTTTCAGTAGTGTGCTTTTGCCGCTCCCCACAGTGCCAGCGATGCCGACATGGCATCCCTCCTCGATTTGCAAGTTCACTCCCTCAATCGAAGGGCGGGGCGAACCGGCATAAGAAAAAGTCAGGTTTTTCAGAGCGATGTCCGCTCTTTCGCCCACATCATCCCTGCTGCCGCTGTCATTCACTTCAACCGGCTCCTCATAAAGAGTCCTGAGTCTGACAAAAGCGGCTTTTCCCTGCTGATAAAGGGAAAAAATCCATCCAAGCATCATAACGGGGGCAAATAGGTAATTCTGCAGCCAGATAAATGTCAAAAAATCCTGGGCGCTCAGCGTTGACAGAGATGAGGTGTGCATATAAGAAAACAGAAACGCCGTCGCAGCCGATGCCCCCTGCAGGAGAAGAATAAACAGCGGGTGAATCAAACCTTGCCGTACAAAGAGTTTGCGGCGCAAAAGCGAGTGCTTCAGGCCCAGATTTAAGAAGAGTTTCTCTCCAATTTTTTTAAAATCGTAGGCCTTAAATATGCGCACCCCACTGTAGGTTTCGTCTGCAAGAGTGCTCATCTTGGAGAGAACCTCTTGGGATGAAATCGAAAGATTATAGAGGGACTCCCTGGACACGATATTGATCATCAAAAGAATGCAAAGCGGCAGCAGCGAGAACAAAAACAGGGTCTTGGAGAGATAGAACAGCGAAATCCCTGCCGGAAGCATCAGACTGAGCGCAAAAATGGGATACATGATGCCGGGCCCCAAAATCTCCCGGTAGGTGGAGATATCGCTGGAAAGACGGTTGATTAAGTCACCGATCGAATGGTTGTCAAAAAAAGCGCGCGACTGACTCTGTAGTTTGGCATAGAGTTTTTCACGAAACTCCTCTTCGGCATCGCGACTGAGCGCGACAAACTCAATGCGCATCCGATATTTAAGCCCGGCGCTAAGAGCTGAAACAAGCAATAGAATCGGAATGAAAGACAACGTGTTGACTGCAGCATAATCTGCAGCACTCTCATAACCTGCCAAAGCATTTGTCAAAGCAGTTCTGAATATGAAGGGGTTCAGAACCAGCAAGCCGTTGGACAGGCAGACCAAAACAATCGCCATGGCAAAGCGAGTCTTTCGCTCTAAAACAATCCTGCTCAAATTCCAAAAGAGACTTTTTTCCATCCGTTGACCTCAGGAGGCTGCCCGCAATTTCAAATCTGTATGTCGAAAGCCTATCAGAATTTGGCAATGAGGCTTTGAGAGAGGAGACAATTTAACTCGCTTCCATGTCTTCAATAATGCGCGAATAGACATGCTTCTTCTCAATTTCAGACCTCACCTCATCCAGAGAAAGATCACCTGCACGGATGGTCTCTTTCATCTCTCTGAGGAAAAGATCCCTGTAAGGATGCCCCGGCATCTTCCACGGCTGGGTCGGCACGGTGGTGTAGTGAATGATCTTCGTTGTATCGTAATACCTGTCGAAGTGATTCCAGATAGGATCTAGGGGGCCAAAGTCATCGTGGTTGATTCCTGAAGGGTCGCCGCTCATGATGCCCCAGTATGACGTGAGGCCGGCGTTGATTAAAAGAGCCCATTCCCTGATATTCCAGTGCTTCAACCTTTCACAGTCTAGCAGCAAGCAGCTGGTGTAGTAGCTTTTTTTATCTTTGACTTTGGATAGAGCGCCTTTGTCTTTCATATCCATCTCATAAAGTTCTTGAATATCAGCGACGCACACCATGTCGGCATCCAAGTAGATGCCCCGCCCCCGATAGCCGCAAAGCTCAGGGATGTGATAGCGAAAGAACGAAAATCCGGTATACATTTTGACTTTCAAATTCAGCTCGATTCCTTTCAGATCATGGAACTCCAAAGGTGCTTTGGTTCTTCTTGCAATACTGGATTTCAATACAACAGTGGGCAACCACTGGTTGGGTTCCGTGCCCACGAAAATGCGAATAGGTTCCATCAAAGCTGCTCCCGTTTCATGCTGGTAAAATGACTTTCCATCAGAGAATCATCCAATGATCCATTGATACCACCTTCGTGATATATCGGTAAGACAGATGTGTGGTGTGTGGTTCGAAGAAGGGTGACGTCTGGGCAAAAAAAAGAGCAAGATCTCAGTAAGAGACTTGCTCTCAAAAAGTTATAAAATAATTCCCTCGGGTGACGTCCTTTACCAGGGCAGGAAATTTTTAAAGAGACGCGCCAGGTCGTGATAGGTCAAAAAGACAAAAAACACGATCAGCAAAACCGCGAACGGAACGATCAGCTTCTCCAATGTTTTCGGCTTTATCTTCTTCCCAGACAGGAGCTCAAAGAGGCAGATCACAATAGTGCCGCCATCGAGAACCGGTATGGGAAGCAGGTTGATCACACCCAGGTTCAAACTGATGAAGGCCATCCAGTAAAGAGCTTCCTTGCTACTGATTTTGTAGCCTTCGTTCATGACCTGGACAATACCGATCGGTCCGCTCATCCATTTGGGGTTTAATGTTCCTGTCACAAGGGCGTAGAGAGTACGATAGATCTCGTCGATGATGGACTTGAACTGCTCCACAGGGTTGGGATTGTAGTTGACTCGTCTGTCTTGAACCCCGGAGAGTCCAAGGAGGAGCTGATTTTCGCGGTTTTCCAGCAAGTTCAACGCCGCGGCTCTCTTTTCCGGATCTTCCATTCTCTCGATTTGGGAAAGAGCTTCTTTCATCTCATTGCTGTATTGCTCTTTTGCCTCATCCGAAAGAGTGAATTCGCTCCTTTTCTTGGGAATCACTGACGAGAGCAGATAGAGGGATCCAGAGTTTGTTTTAGGCGTTTCTTGGCCTAAACTATCGACCAATGTCTTCAGATCGCCTCCGGGAATCTCCTCTTCAAACTCGGCATCGGCAAGCCGCCAAAGCACGGGAGCTTCTTTTATCGATTTCCTCTGAATGATCACGGTCGCCTTTTTCCGCTGAATTTCCTTCAGCATTTCTGACGAAGTGCGTACCTTTTCTCCTTGCACCGCGATGATTCTGTCACCGGGTAAAAGAGGCTCTTCCAACTTGGAAAACATGTGTTCGGGGAAGGCTTCTTTCTCTTTATCTTTGTCGATGAAACGAAGAGGTCCTTCGACGACAAGACCACTTGTCAGGTTATAGGGAATAACCTTGAGCTGGTTGGGCTTTACGCCGCCAAGGCCTGCCTCATACTGCCAGTCAGTCAGCTCATCCTTCACCTGCTGGTCGAGACGAAGCTCTTCTAACTCAACGAGAGGAACACGGCTCATGATCTCTTTACCATCACGCTGAACAATCAGGAAGACCCGCTCGTCATTGAGAATTTTATTCAGCTCCTGCATCGAGAAAACAATCTCGCCGTCGACCCAGAAAATGCGATCTCCATATTGAATGCCGCTGTGTTCCAACGGAGAGCCTTCAGGAAGCGGATTCTCCTTATCGCCGGGAAGCTTGTCATAGATGATGTAGTTTGCCGGCTGGAGGATTCCCGCCGTCATGATCCCTTTTTCCAAAGAGTTAGGATGAGGATAGACTTTGACTTTGGTCGAAAACGGTTTCTTGGCGCCTGTCAGGTAGTCGACACGGTTGCCTTGCACCAAAAGATCTTCCGATGCTGTCATCGGAGCGTAGAGGTGGTCTTTAAAGCTGGAGAAGGGTTGATTGCCATAGGCGACAATTTCATCACCCGGACGGATCCCGGAGGCATAAAGTTCCGATTTAGGATCGATCCAACCTATTTTAGGAGTGAATTCAGAGAAATTTTTTTCCCGCCCGCCAAATGACCAGATGACAGTGAAGAGAAGAAAGGCAAAGAGCAAATTCATCAAAGGGCCTGCTAAGGCAACCTTGATGCGATCGAGGGGCGATTTTCCAAAAAAGCCATCGGGAATCGAATAGGGATCTTCCTCGCCGTTGACCTCTTGGCCAGCGATCTTGACGAAGCCGCCGAAGGGCAGCCAGCCTATCTGCCACTTGGTTCCCTTATAGTCCCAACTATAAAGAGGACGGCCGAAGCCGATAGCAAATGTTTCCACCCGCATCCCGACCAAACGCGCCATCACGTAGTGGCCAAGTTCATGGATGAAGATTAGGAAACTCAAACAGAGCAGAGCAAGCAAGATGCCGGTAGCCATCGGTTAACCTTATTCTAGACTTTCAGAATTCTACGGCGATTATGCCAGAGATCATTGAAAGATAAAAGATGAAAAACTTCAAAGAGAGGCCGGGGCGCCTCATTAAACCTCAGCCGCCCTGACCCTTGCCTCGCTGTCCACTTCGATTACATCCTCAATGCACTCAACACGTTGGACTGGATGAACATCAAGTAACCTCGACAGTTTGCCCGCGATATCAAGCCAGCCGATTTCATTTTTCAAAAATCTTCCGACTAAAACTTCATTGGCGGCATTTAAGAAACAGGGAGCGCTCCCCCCTCTCTTGGCAGCCTGAAAAGCGAGGCTCAGACACCTGAACTTCTCCATATCAGGCTTCTCGAAATCGAGCCGGTTATGCTTGGTAAAATCAAACGGCTCCAACAACCCCTCTTCCCTTTCGGGATAGGTGATCGCGTACTGAATTGGTACCAACATGGTCGGACGGCTCATCTGCGAAAGCATGGAACCGTCTTTAAATTCCACCATGCTATGTATAACACTCTGGGGGTGAATCACGACTTCTATCTGATCCAGCGGCAGCCCAAAGAGATGGTGCGCTTCGATGACCTCCAGCCCCTTATTCATCAGAGTCGAAGAGTCGATGGTAATTTTATGGCCCATCGACCATGTAGGGTGGCAGAGAGCCTCTTCTTTCGTGATATACTTAAGCTCCTCGAAGGTTTTTGTCCTAAATGGTCCTCCGGATGCTGTGATGATAAGACGTCTGACGAAACTTGATTTCTCTCCCTTCAGACATTGAAAAATTGCGGAATGCTCGCTGTCGACCGGAATGATGGAAACCCCTTGAGCCTTTGCCAGATCCATCATCAGGCTACCCCCGGAAACAAGCGCCTCCTTATTGGCTAGCGCTATATCCTTTTTAGCCAAGATAGCTGACACGGTGGGCTTAAGTCCTTGAGTGCCCACGATCGCATTCAATACAAGATCGGCCCTTTCATACACGGCCGCTTCCAATATCCCTTCAGGACCCACTTCCACGCGGATGCCAGGCAGCTTTTTTTTAAGCTCCCTTCCTTCTTTTTCATCCAAAATAGCAACCATCGCCGGCTTGAGCTCTTTGGCCTGCGCTTCCAAAAGCGCCGCATTGGAACGGGCCGCCAAGGCCACCACTTCCACTCTGTCATTTCCTAGATGCTTGGCGATTTCGATCGCATTTTTTCCAATGGATCCTGTCGAGCCCAAAAGGGAGAGATAGCGTTTTTTCATGAATTTTCCTTTACCTATTTAAGAGCCTGTCCTAAAACTCAAATCAGTATGCTTTGCTGTTGAATTTTAGTTTGTCTAAAGGCTTTTAGACTGGCATAAAATCTTTTGTAAGCACTTTATAATCAATTAGGCTTATACCTGAGCGTGCCGTAAATTGCAATCAACTGCAGCAGCCTTTCTCAGCCACACCGGTGCTCCGCTGCCTGCGCAGCCTCTTTCTGTCAAAGTACCCCGAAAGGATCCCTCTTTTGGGACCGAACAGAGCGCAAGCGAAAAAAATGAGCGCAATCCAAAGAACAACAAGTCCTCCAGTAGAAAGAGCCAGCCCATAGACGCTGAGTAAATGGCGGGCGAGGGCTACTCCCAGAACACTCGATCCGACACCCAGGGCTGCGCCGTAAAAGAAAAGGACGCTTAATTTATCCGTAAGAAAGCGTGCAGCCAGGGCAGGACCCACCAAAAAAGCCAAAACCATGATGACGCCGACTGCGCGAAATGCGGCAACTGCCGTCAATGCCGTCTGGATCATCAGGACATAGTTAAAAAAAGCGGGAGAGATGCCGAAGGATCTGGCAAGACCCGGGTCAAAAGTAGTGATCTGGAACTCTTTATAGCAAAGAAGAAACATCACGGCGTTAAAACATGCAATCCAAAAAACGGCCGAAACATCGTCGGGATGGAGGGCGTCTGCACTGCCCATCACCACCTCGGATCCAATGTGTGCACTCCTGGTTAGCAAAGTCACCATGATGATGCCGATTGCAAAAAAGGTCGTAAACACAATCCCTGTGCTGGCGTCCTCTTTTAATTTGGTCGATGTCGAAAGCCACTCGGTTAAAAACGCTGTCAACACTGCCATACCAATAGAGCAGAGAACAAAAGCCGGCATATTGAGAGCATGCAGGTGATTCTCTCCGCTATGAGAGGAGAAAAAGTAAGCGGCAACCACCCCTATCAGGATAGTATGAGAGATGGAATTGGCAAGCATAGCCATTTTTCTTAAAATCAGGGTAGTCCCCACCAGGGCAGCGGAAAGAGCAACCAGGGAAAGCACAATAAGCTGCAGCTCATCTGCCGCAAGCCCATCTCCGTTCGCGGTACCGGTAAAAAAACCGAAGACGCGGGCTGCCAAAACCTGGAAAAATCCGATGAAATCCTGGTTGTAGTAAGGATTTGCGTAAGAAAACAGATGCTGCATGGGTCACTCCCTGGGAGGAATCGGTTGTTGGTGGGGATCTTGCTTCGGATCCTTCAAAAGCAAAGTCAACTCTTCCTCAAGTTCTTCTGTAATGATATGCTCCATCTCTTCGGCGCTTTTATGCACCCTTTCAGCAGCCACCTTCAGGTAATCAGCCAGATAAACCTCCCAGAGCCTGTGCAGACGGATGATCCGGCTGGCCCACCTGTCACCTTCATGCGTGAGCGCAAAAATGCCGCTTTTTTTTCTGGCAAGATAGCCCTGAAGACAAAGCCTCAAAAGAATAATCCTGAGATGCACTTTGGAAATCGTCTGGTATCTGGCAATCTCCTCGACACTCACATCACCCTTTCCATAACGCTTAATCGACTTCAGCACATTTTCAAGAAGACAATTATGCCGGAAGCGGTGAGCCTTTATCAGTTGAAATACAATCCCTTGTTCAGGAGCGAACAAGAGGGCAGCAAGGCATATCACGGAGGCGACAAGCACAATCATAGGCCCTGTAGGTAGCGAGAACCTGGCGGAAGGATCCCCGGCGGTGAGATAGACACTCCCTTCATAAGAGAGAACGTTCCCGAAAAAACCGGATACAGCCCCGAAAAAGCCGGAAAGCATCAGCATCGAGCTCAACCTATGGGTGAATTGCCTTGCGGCAGCGGCTGGGGCCACGAGCATCGCACTCATAAGCACGACACCGACAGACCTAATCCCGATGACGATTGCCGCCACAGTGAGCACGACCAGTCCGGATTCAATGGCGATTGTGTTGAAGCCCAGGCTCTTGGCAAACTGATAATCAAATGACACGAGCTGGATTTCTTTGTACATCATGAGAAACAGAATCGTCACGAGAGCAGCCTGAATCAAGAAAACAAGGGCGTGAGCTTCCGTCATGGTCGCTGTCTGCCCGAAAAGAAATGCCTGGGCCTGCTGATAGAGTGTGGGAAAGACAAACTGTACATAACTGGCAATCAGAAGACCGATTCCAAAGAAGATGGAAAGCGTGAAACAAAGGGCTGAGTCGTCCTTGATTTTAAGCTTCCTGGTCATCCAGTGGATCAAGAGTAAGCCGAGCATAGCAAAAAAGGCTCCACCTCCCAGAACGGTGGCTGACATTAGGAACACACTTTCAAAGCCAAGACCCAAAGCGCCTGCTAAGGCAACACCTACGACGACGCCGGGAAAGGCGGCGTGCGACAAACTTTCTCCTATCAACGACTGCCTTCTTAAAAAAACTACGCAACCGATCAGAGAAGCGGAAAAGCACATGAAGACGGAAGCAATAGTAGGAGCACGAAGAACAGGATCTGTAAGATAGCTTACAAGGTTCATGAGATTTTGCCTTGAGACCGGATGCTGGAGAGCCTGACAGCTTCGTCGAAAAGAGCGATATTCTTACCATAGGTCACCGCAAGGTTTTGCGGTGTGAACACCTCTTTGACAGGACCTTCGGCCACCAGCCTCAAATTGAGCAAAATAGTCCAGGTAAAGTAGCTCTCGACAGTATTTAAGTCGTGGTGAACCACGAATATCGTTTTTCCCTCATCCTTTAATTTTTTTAAGATATCAATCACGACCTTTTCGGAAGCGATGTCAATCCCTGCGAACGGTTCATCGAGAAAATAGATATCGGATTCCTGCAGGAGAGCTCTCGCCAGGAACACCCTCTGCTGCTGCCCACCAGAGAGCTCGCTGATCTGACGATCTTCAAACCCCTCTAGGCCGACAAGCTTGATATAGTGCTCGGCAGCCGACCAGTCAGCCTTTCTCAGTCTTCTGAATATTCCGACCCGGCCATATCTTCCCATGGCGACTAAGCTTTTGACGGTGATCGGAAATTCCCAGTCGACCGAACCTCGCTGAGGCACGTAAGCTACCCTCTGCCGCACCTTTTTAAGCGGCTGGCCGAAAATCTCCACCTTGCCGGAGAGCAGGGGGATTAACCCCAATATCGCCTTCATCAGCGTGCTTTTGCCCGCCCCGTTAGGACCAATAACCCCGATGATGTTTCCCTGTGGAACGCTGAAACCCACATCCCAAAGGACCGGCGTCTTTCCGTAGTTGACAGTCAGGTGGCGCACATCGATCGCCGTTTCCATTGAATGAGGGTTCTCTCGCATAACCTAAGGGCACTCTTGTTTTTCAGCATCGGCCTCCGAAGCCTGTAGATGCTTGGCTATTGTTTTGGCGTTATATACCATCATTTTCACATAAGTATCTCCGGAGGAGCCGGGCGGCCCCATCGCATCCGCATAAAGAGGACACCTGGCAATATGCAGCTTCATTCCCCGCTCACTGCCGGCATCGACAATTTTCCGGATGGAATCCTGGCTGACATTGGACTCCGGAAAAAGAACATGAATCTGGTACTTCATCATATGGTCGATGATCGCTTTGATATCGATGGCCGAAAGCTGACTGTCCGGTGCGAGACCCTCCGGGGCCTGAAATCTGACTTGCCAAGATAAGCCTTTCTGCTCTCTATCCTCCGCGAGATACGCTCTCGCAAAATAGTTAAACGCGTCATGGCTGGTTACTAAGTAGCGCTTTTCCGGTCTTACCTGAGCCAACTGTTCTTTAACTTCAGCGTGTGCTTGACCAAGACGCTCTCTTAAAAGCCTTCCCCGCTCTTCATAGAAAGGCCCATTTTTCGGATCCTTGTCTTTGTATGCTTTGACAATATGAGGGATGACTTCGGAAAAGAGACTGACGTCCATCCAGATGTGGGGATCTAATTCGTTTTTTACATTCAAGATCCTAGAAGGATAATCGTTTTGAATGAGATCGCCGAGTCCGTAGGCATTCTTTTTTTCATAAAGCGTCTTTTTAAGGCTGGGTCCGTGTTCCAGGTTGAGTCCGTTAAAGAAGATAATGTCGGCCGCATTAAACTTCTCATCGTCCCCTTTCACCAGCTGATAGCTGTGCGGGTTCAACTCTCCGATGATGAGTACATGGGCGTCGACAAGATCTCCGCCTACCTCTTTGGCTAAATCATTGACCATCGCTGTCGTGGAGAGCACTTTGAGCTTTCCATTAGGCTCCATCCACCTGCGGACTTCTCCCTGCCTTTCGCTCTGACCGCATCCCGTAAGAAATACGAAGCAGCTCATAATAAAAGTTGCAATTATCGGTCTCACGAAATCTCCTTTCCCAAAGAGTATAGTAGATCAAAATCATAAATGCCAAGCGAGCATCCCCGTGTGAAGCGGATTTTAATGGCATACCTTCCTACGCTTTCGATGCCTGTCGCGGAAACCTCGCCGGGCAGGGACGCCCCTCCCTTAGACCTCCCTTCCATGCAAAGGGCGCAAGGGCACGTCCTTTGCAGATCGTCAAGCTTATAGGCCATGCTCTTCCCATCGCTCCACTCAATGCCGAACGAGAAATTGTCAAGCTGCCAGATTTTCTTTAAAAAAAGGGATTTACTCATGGGTGATGTTTCTCCATTCCATTTTAAAATCGACCATCCCCTCTTCATTGCTCCTCTCGACAATGGAAACCAGCGCTTTGGCGGCACTTAAGAAAGCAGCTTTAGCCTCTTCGGCTCCCGCCGCAGTGAACAGGGAAACTCCTCTGTCGCAGGAGGAAGAGATAGCCTCTTCGATAGGAACCCGGGCAAGCAGAGGGGCTCCGGCAGACCTTGCTATCTTATCTCCCCCTCCCGATCCAAAAGGTTTAAGAGGCTCTTCCCTGCCTTCAACCTTCAGGTAACTCATATTCTCGATGACCCCTAAAATGGGGATATGTACAGCTTTGAAAAGATCGATCGCCTTGAGGACATCGATCCCGGCCACATCCTGTGGAGTCGTCACCATGACCGCCCCTTCGATTTTTGCCTTCTGCGCCAAAGTAATCTGGATATCTCCCGTGCCTGGAGGAAAATCAATCAACAGAAAGTCCAGCCCCTCCCACTCAACCCTTTCCAAAAATTGGGTGATGATGGAGTTGGCAATCGGAGCCCTCACGGCTTTGGCCTTTCCCTCTTCGCTGAAATGGGCCATCGAGATGATCTTCAGTCCCATGGCAAGACCTGGAAACAGCCACTCGCCCTTCTGGGAAGGTAGCCTGTCGCAGGGAAGCATCTTCTGGATTGACGGTCCATACAGATCGGCATCCAAGACACCCACCTTGTAACCTTGCTCTTTCAAGGCCAAAGCCATATTGACGGCAACAGTGGATTTACCCACGCCCCCTTTACCAGCGGCTATTGCTATAATGTGACGGATTTTCGGGCGGCTAACTTGTGAGTTGATGAGGGGCAACGGCATCTCTTACCTCTTTTTATTTGCGACATCCGGATAGGATTTTATACATGCTTTCGATGAGAATAGGAAGAAAAGAAAATAGCCTCAATCACGATAGAGTTCTATATCAAAAACCCTGTTTTACACTCTTTCCTCTCTAGGAAAACATCAACTTTTTCATAAAGATCAAAAAAAACACTACACCAAAAAAACAACCATATAATATCATTGCGATAAAATAATAAAATAAGATCGAAAGAAAGCGCGAGCAGAGTTTTAATAACAACCTCTATTCTTCTCTTCCAAATCTTAATAGCTGCACTGCAGCAAGGCCTTGCCGGACGACCCAAAGCAAGCGCTGGTTAGATAAGGAAGAAACATAATAGTTTCATCGAGCGTGCAAACTCGCAAATAGGAGAAATCTAAGCAGACTGTTTTAGGTACTAAAAAAGAGCAAACTGAAGAAAAAAAACAGTAGCGATCGATTGAAACCAAATCCCGGCAAAAATGATGAATTGCCTTCTTTTTCTGTGGTTTACTATGCAATTTTATCAACTTTCGAACGCAACAGAAATGACCCCAAGTAATGCTTAGACAAACTAAACCTATTAAATGTTTTGCAAATAAAAAAACTTTTAAATAGAGTAAAAAGTCAATGAAAGTTTAGAGGGTTTGATAAAGTCCATACACTAGTATGGGATGGGTCAACACACTCACTGAGAGAATAATGACAACCTCCGGTAGGAGACTGCTAACGGATCGGAAGAAAGTGGGCTTTGAAGCCAAAAGCGGCAGCCGAAGTGACAATTTTTAAGACAAACACTGTTTCTGTATAGACTGTGAACAACGACATCCACAAAGCGATATTGACCTAAAATACATGAAACAATTAAATCTTCATTAGAAAAGAAAACAACAAACAAAAGAAATTAATACACAAGAGAAAGGTAGGTTTTAAATGAGCCATTCTACAGACAAGGCGACCGCAGAGAAAGTTCAGGCTTTAATCGACAAGGCAGTGGCGAAATTAGGTGCCAAGAAAGAAAACGATATCTGCAGATATCTTCCAATTTCGTCGGGTGGATACATCCACCACTTCACCATGCGCAAAATGAAAACAGAAAATCCCCACGAACTTCTTGCGCTGATTGAAAAATTCATTATTGCCCCAACAAAACCAAAGACAGTACCACCGAAGCCACGCGCAGCCCGCGGCTCCCGTAAAATGAGAGGCAACCTCTCCTTCTCCAAGCAAGACATGGAGAGACTTCTCAACATGGCAAGACTCTCTGGCGACAAAGAGCTTGTCCGCAAGCTGACTCCTAGAGAAGATCTGAGAACGATCAAGCGCAAACTGATCTCTTCCATCCGTCATGGACGCATCGAAAGAGACCTTTGGGAATCCTATGTAGAAGCCCAAACAAGCCAAAACCAGCAAGTTGCATCGCAACTGGTCAAAGCGGAGCACACAGTACCTGTCCTCAACGGTTCCGCAACCTAACCCCCCTTCAATAGACGCCTCTTCCTTAAAAGGAAGAGGCGTATTCCGAATACTTCTCAAAATTTGCAATCTTTTAAATACGGCAGAAACTTTAGATGACTACCACCTCATGCGGACTCCCGCCTTCCTATCGATTCATCTCAACCCACTTTGACTGAATTATACTGAAGACGTCTCAAAATTGAGCTTTTGACAAAGAGTAATCTTCCCACGATTGAAAGATAACAAGTCGTCTAATAGTAGAAACTGGAAGTGGTTGCAGTCTTTCAATCATGATGAGGGTTCCCTCCGCCAGAAACTTAATATTAAGACACTTTCGACAAACAACCTTGAGCCTCCACCAAATATATCGCAGGCCCCACACACTGAGCTGTATGATTTGCGTGCCGAATTGGGTTATAAGCCTCAAAAAAAAATCGGCACACTATACCAAAATCGTCTCAAAATTTGGGTATAACCCACTAATCTGAATACTTCGAAGCGTTTGTCCTATGGAACAGAAAGCCTACTGGTACAAGTTTCCGGGCAGTCTCTAAAACTCCGGAGCGGAAAATATCCGCCGCAGAAGAAAAATCTGAGGGGCTTATTCCCACCCATTGAACGAGCAAATCATTTTATCAAGTCAGGCTTAAACATCATCACAAACTAGTTAAACCCAAGTAAATTATCTTTGTTTTCACCAACCACAATTAATCAGAGTTTGGTTATTACACATTACTGTTTTATATAACAAATAAGCCTCTCACGCTATTAGAGACGGGGAAGAGTGTCACATTTTCTCTTGCCTTATTTAGCATGACAACCTATGATCACCAATTGTTTTTATGAATTCACCTATTTTTAGACTTTGTCATTTTTGCCCCCTCAAAAGGGCAAAAGCGCTCTTAGCAGGATGCTAAGAACGCCGAAGATCTCAATCTTTGCTAAACACAATTCAAAGGAAGAAAAAACAATATGTCACAAGGCGCTCAACCCGAATTTGGCAAGTTACGCTCTTTTTTGTGGCCCGTACACACCTACGAGCTGAAAAAGATCTTGCCAATGTTCTTGATGTTCTTTTTCATCTCATTCAATTACACAATCTTACGTGATACAAAAGACGTATTGGTTGTTAAGAATATGGGTGCGGAAGCAATCCCATTCTTGAAGCTCTTCGGTACAACAACCGGTGCTATCCTCTTCATGATCATCTACGCAAAACTCAGCAACAAATTGAGCAAAGAAGCGCTGTTCTACACAGCAATCGCTCCTTTCTTGGTATTTTTTGCCCTGTTCCCCACATTAATCTACCCCAACAGAGAAGCGTTGCAGCCAATAGCATTCACCAATATGCTGCAGGCAAGCCTGCCAGAAGGATTCACCGGCCTAATCGGTTGCATCCGCTACTGGCACTACGCTGTATTCTACGTTCTCGCTGAACTCTGGGGAAGCGCTGTATTATCGCTTCTGTTCTGGGGATTCGCCAACGAAATCATGAAAGTTACAGAAGCCAAAAGGGTCTATACCCTCCTCGGCATCGGCGCCAACATCGCCCTGCTTTGCTCTGGTCCTTACATCATGTTCGTTTCCAACATCAGAAAATCTCTGCCTGAAGGAACACCCAACAGCGTCGCTTGGCAGATCTCCCTTAACTACCTGCTTGGCATGTTTATCTTGTCCGGTATCTGCATCATCGCTATTTATTGGTGGATGAACAGAAACGTTCTGACAGACCCAACGCTCTACACACCCGGCGAAGTCAAGCAGAAGAAATCCAAACCGAAGCTCTCCCTTAAAGACAGCTTCATGTACCTGGTTCAATCCAAATACGTACTCTGCATCGCTATGCTCGTCATCGCCTATGGCATGTCGATCAACATGGTTGAAGTTACCTGGAAGAGTTCTGTTGGTAAGCAGTTCGAGTCCGAAAACGACATGAGCACATTCATGGGCCTGTTCTCGACTCTGACCGGCGCGTTCACAATCGTCATGATGTTTGTAGGTGGCTACATCATCAGGACACGCGGCTGGGGCTTCGCTGCCATGATCACTCCCGCAGTACTGCTCATCACATCCGCTGCGTTTTTTGCTTTCATCCTCTTCAGGGACAACCTGGAAGTTTGGGCAGCAACCATCGGCTTCAGCACCACAATGCTCGCTGTTATGATCGGCATGGCGCAGAACATCGCCAGCAAATCGACCAAATACTCGCTCTTCGATCCTACAAAAGAGATGTCCTACATCCCTCTGGATCAAGAAGCAAAAGTTAAGGGTAAAGCTGCTATCGACGTCGTAGGCGCAAGACTCGGCAAGTCGGGCGGTTCGATGATCCAGGCATTCTTGCTCCTGATCTTGGGCAATATCGCCTCCATCGCCCCATACATTGCTGCAGCAGTGTTGGTGACGATTATCTGCTGGATGTTCGCAGTACGCTCGCTGAGCAAGCAATTCGTCGAATTAACTGGCGAATCAGCTCCTACGAGCAAGCCTTCCGAGACGGCACCTGCAAAAGCTTAAGTTCAAAACACTTTAGCTTTCGTAAGGAAAAACCCGCGTTGCCCCGGCAATGCGGGTTTTTTTTTGAAATAAGAAGACTCTTTTTAAAGACTTACCCAATCTCTGAAATCCCGGGAGACTTGCAATCTTCCAATTGTGGAACCCGTCTCAAAACCCCCATGGCAAATGTTAAGATACTTTTGATATAAGAGACTGTCCACAACCTCAGATCGCGCGATTTTCAACTAAAAGTCCGCTTTACGCCATCAAAACAAATTTCCAAAAAAGCGCCCAAATTACTGGGCAATCCATCGCATTCCGTATTAGAGTTTTATATGGACAGAATGCAAAAACTTCTGCTATTCTGTTCCCATTGTGCAATCAAAATTTGAAGAGGGCTAAACTCGTTTAACCCTATCGTTTCTGACTGAACTAAAAAAAATAGAACAAGTCCCATTGTCCAATAATGGCAAGAAGCAATACACTCCCTCTCTTCAAAAACTGGTTTGCTTACAAGACTGCCCGCAAACTGAAGTAGGACGGTTTGTTTGCTGAATTCGCTTATAAGCCTTGGAAATACTTTCGGCGTATCAATGGAATGTTTTGGAGTTTCCCCAAGGTATATAAGCAAGTTCAGCAGAAAAGCTAACTGAGTTGATTCAATGGGCAGGCTCTGAGAGCCTGTCTTAAAACTCAAAATTGGACGCTTTGCGGCTGAATTTGAGTTTAAGCCTCGAAAAAATTTTCAGAATAGTGGATTAATATGCTGAAAATTTTCGAGGCTTAAACTCAAATTCAGCCGCCAAAACATACGATTTCAGTTTTACGACAGGACCTAAGCCCAATAAACGCCTTTTGTAAATTTCAACTTCCTGTGCCGGGTAGTGATAATGCCCTGCATAGCTGGCTACTGGTGCTCCTCAAAGAGCGATTGTTAAAAAAAGGAATCCGCAGCATGGAAAAACAAAAACGCTGGCAACTATGGCTAATCATTGCAGTTGTCGCTCTTACCCTATACAACATTCTCCCTACGGTCTTCTACTACTCCAATCCTCTACGGGCGCCTATCGACCTCAAAAGAGCTGAGAGTGTAGCCAAGAATATCGTAGAGAGAGTCAACGATCTCGAAGAGGACTCCATTGCATGGACGCAAGCTTACTGCAAGCACATCGGAGTACAATGCGAATCGGTGGCAATCAGTGAAGATGATCCCGGGATCATCCGAGTCAAAGTTAAAACCAAAGATGACGCCCTGAGGCTGAAAAAATTGATTGGCGCAGCCGGCCAAATGATTTCATTTGTCCCTGCCCAGTTAGAGCTCGCCCAGGAATCGACAGCCGAAAATCTTGACAACATCGTCCTGATCCAAAGACAAATCCCCATCCACCTGAGCAAAACAGACCTCCCCTCTCTATTTAAATTTTCGCAGAAACGCTCAGCACAAGCGGGAATTCAACCGCTATGGAAAGCTGTTGTTGAAGACCGCGTTACGGGAATGACGATTGCCTTTGCAGGTCAGTCAAGACAGGCGAGAGCCCTTAAGGCAATTGCCGAGACAAATGACCTTGCAGCGATCCGTGATACAATCATCATGGTGGCGCAAGAAATCTTAGAAACGCAATCCGCCCTCAAAAATGACCCCCAGTTACTAAAGAGGGCCTTTGCCGCATACAGCCAAATCGAGAAGAATGGCAAGGAAAATGTCGACGCGTACCTCAAGAAATCAGACGAGCTGCTGGCAAACACAAAGAAAGAGCTTGAAACCCTGACCAAAGAGATCGCCAAGTCTAAAGAAAATGAGGACATCGCCGGTTACGAAATGGAAGAGGCAGCACGTTTTCTTGCCGCACAAGAAAAGTCGCTCTCCGAAGCCATCGCTATCTTGAAAAAGGATGTAAGCCTTTTCAAGGCGGGAAAAACCCCGATGTCTGAAAAAGACGCCTTAGGACTATTCGAAGCCTCGTTTGCTAAAATGAAAGACGGCAAGCAAACTATCGATCTGAACGAAAGATCTGTTTTTGTCAAAGCGCTCGTCGTCGATTGGCAAAACGACAAAATTTCTCTGCAATTCTATCCTGAAATCGAAAAAATCCGCCTGACGCAACCGAAATCGGAAGCTGAAGCTTACAGGCAGGAAAAAACAGGCCAAATGCTGATTAGCGAAATCGCCATGGCCTCTCAAAGCGCAGACGAAGACCTGCAGCTTAGCCAAGACACCTATGCCACGAACCTGAGCTCTTTGACCAACCCCGAATCTATGCTTGTGCTGGATCTGGGCGTCCTGGCAAAGGGTGTAAAAACAAAGGTTTTAGAAAGCGTCCAGAAGAGCTGGAAACCTCTTTCCTCGGAACTGCAAGAGAGCTCCTATCCCAGAATGGATTGGGAGACTTTTGCCAAGCTGCCGCTCCAAGAGAGCAAGCTAGGCATTGTCGTCTACGCCCCCTCGATCGACTCCAAGGACTCCGTACCTGCTGGTTTCAGAAAGGGCTCGATCTATGTGATCGCAAGAGGCATCGGCTCCATCGCAGAAAAGTGGAGTGAAGGCCAGAGCAAAGATGAGCAGCAGCTTTTCGCTAAAGACTTCAAGCAGCTGGGCTCTTCATTGAAGAAGTGGGGATTCATCGGCTATAGCGGTAGAAGCCTCAGCCAGGACTCTCCTTTTAAAGACGACTACATCTTCGAAATGGACGACTACTATGCCAGCCTGATCAAGGCAACCCGAGAGAACTTCCAGGTAAAGGGCAGCAAGCAATATGCGGTTCTCGACTTCACTGATGTCGAACAACGCATTTTGACAGAAAACAGAATCGAAGATCACATACAGGAAGACCTGCTGAAGTGGAAAGACGCCTATCAGGCAGCGCAAGTCGACCAAAACCCGATTAACAAATTGCTCATACCGGCGCCGACAACAAACCCCTACATTCAGAATTTCAAAATCAATGTCTCGAAATATTTCCGGGGCGATGATAGAAAAATCCTGAAATGGGGCCTCGATCTGGCCGGAGGTAAGACTGTCCGTATCGGTCTCCGCGATCAAAATGGCAAGATGGTCTCAGATCCAGAAGATCTTAAGCAGGCAGTCAACGAGCTGTACACCCGTATCAACAAAATGGGTGTGTCCGAGCGTACGATCCGCATCGAAAACCAGAATATCATCTTGGATTTCCCCGGATCCCAAGGCTTGTCCGCGCAAGAGCTTGTCAAGGCCTCCGCTATGCGCTTCCATATCGTCAACGAGAAGTTCTCCGCAAGAAACCAGGCCCTGAAAGATGCGGTCAATAAATTCTTGCAGGGAGTCTACAATGAAGCTGTCGTTACAAACAGAAAAGATATCGAAGGCATCAACGAAATCGCATGGAACCACTTTGGCGGCTCCAACGAAACAGACGCAACCCGTCCCAGAGGCGAAATTGCGAAAATTCTCTATGAAAACGGCCTGAGGTTGGCAAACCCGAAAATCAACCCCGCTCAACATGCGTTTGACGACTCGCTTTCAACGATCGGCATCTTGAGAGGCGACGATTTCTCCGAATGGTATGGCCAGACTCATCCTCTAGTCATCTTGTTCAACAACTACGCCCTTGAAGGATCCAGCCTGACAAATATCCAGGTAGGCTACGACTCCTCTGAAGGCAACGTCCTGTCATTCCAGGTCAAGAGCTCGTACGACTCCGGAGAAGGAAGTCCCCGAAATGACTTCTATGCCTGGACCCAGCAATTTGCCAAGGAAGAGATCAAAGGAACGCCAAAAGAAGTTCCGACAAAAGGCGATGGCTGGAGAATGGCAGTGCTGCTGAACGGCAGAGTCATCAGCATGCCCTCGCTGAAGGCTGCGCTGAAAGACGGAGGCGTTATCTCGGGCAGGTTCACACAGCGTGAAGTCGACCAGCTAGCATCGGATTTAAAAGCAGGCTCGCTGAGCTTTACACCACGCATTCTGTCGGAGCAAAACGTCAGCCCCGAGCTTGGAAAAGAAGAAAGGGAAAGCGGCCTTATCGCTTCCGCGGTAGCACTCATCCTCGTAATCGTCGCGATGGTTGGCTACTATCGCTTCGCCGGCGTTGTCGCCTGCGTAGCGGTTCTGTTCAACATCCTCGTCATGTGGGGCGTTCTGCAGAATTTGGGAGCAGCTTTAACGCTGCCAGGTATCGCCGGTCTTGTGCTCACCTTGGGTATGGCCGTTGACGCCAACGTTCTTGTTTTCGAAAGATACCGCGAAGAATTTGCCATATCAGGAAGGGTTGCCTCGGCAATTCATGCCGGATACAGCAAAGCGTTCACGGCTATTGTCGACTCGAACGTCACTACCATTATCGCAGCTCTTATCTTGCTGCAGTTTGACTCAGGCCCTATCAAGAGCTTCGCCGTCATGCTGATCATCGGTATTATATCCTCGATGTTCACAGCGCTTTTCATGACACGCTTCTTCTTTGCCGGCTGGGTTAAACGCAACAAAGACAAGCCACTGACAATGTCCGATTTCATCGGCAAGCCAAACATCAACTTCTTGTCCTATACAAGAGTGGTTGTCATTGCCTCAGTCGTCGTGACTGCAATCGGTGTTGCCGCATTTGCAGCGCAGCGCACAACGATTTTTGGAATGGATTTCACAGGCGGCTATTCTCTTCAGGTAGAACTGAAAGAACAAAATGGCCTCGATTCTTATCGACTGCTGGCAAAAGACGCTTTAGTGAAAGCGGGAGCTGCTTCCTCAGATGTCGATATTCGGCAGCTTTCCAGGCCAAACCAACTCCGAATCCAGCTCAGCACGGGCATGGAGGAGAAGGGCAGGCCATTCAGCGGCATGCAAGAGTCTGTTGAAAAGCCTGGTGCAGCCTATGAGTATGAAACCAATCCACGTATCACATGGGTAGTGGATGGATTAAAGCAGGCAGGACTTGAAATTCCTGAAAGCCAGCTAGCCTCCATCAACACCAACTGGACTATCGTCAGCGGACAGCTGTCAGACACAATGAGGAACAACGCCATCATGGCGCTTGGTCTTGCCCTCTTGAGCATCTTAGTCTACATCACGCTAAGGTTTGAGTTTAAATACGCAATTGCGGCCGTGATCGGACTTGTGCATGACCTTGTCATCACGCTAGGAATTTTAGCGCTCTTTCACAAAATCGGTTTCCCCGTCCAGATCAGCTTGGAGGTGATCGGCGCGATCATGACCATCATCGGTTACTCCTTGAACGATACGATCATCGTATTTGACAGGATCCGTGAAGACGTTCACATTCACAGAAAGTGGCGATTTGAAGACATCGTCAACCATGCATTGAATGTGACGTTGAGCCGAACATTGATGACTTCGGGTACGACAATGCTAGTGTTGCTCTCGCTTGTCTTCTTAGGAGGAAAATCCATATTCGCCTTCTCCCTCGTCATGACGATCGGGGTTGTGGTTGGAACGCTCTCCTCCCTGTTTATCGCATCGCCGGTTCTGCTCTACTTCCACAACCGGGAGTTGAGAAAACTGGAGAGCGAACATCAAAAAGCATAAACTTTAAGCTTATTGAGCCAAGCGTACTTGAGGAAAACTCAAGTACGCTTTTCCTTTTGACCGCGACAGCACTATTAACCACTAAGACTTTAATGCCCAACCTATTAGGCCCTTACCCCGATAGGCATCAGGTCTTTTCAAACGCTTTCACCCATCTCTAGCTCAGGCCGGCAATCCAAAGGGAGCGCCTTTAGGCCGAGCAGACACTTTCGGTATAGATTGAACGACGTCCATTTTTTAATTTTGAAGAGAATTAACCAACACCCTATATTGCAGCTGACACTTTAAACCCTTTGTTTCTCTTTTCCGCGACATCGCTAAAGTGTTGAAAGGTTAATATTTTAAATAACGATCCTGAAAACCTCATAACCCTATCGAAAAGGAGCTAAAACAGCTCCCCAAATAAATTCAAAAATACTGGAATCTGAATGCTTTCATGGTATAACCACGCCGAATCCCCCTTATGGGTAATGCCCAGAGAAGACGCTTCTTTGAAAGAAAGCATCATCAAAGAGTTTAAAATCCACCCGGTCATCGCGCAAGTCTTGGTATCCAGGGGATTTAACACATTAGAGTCGATCCATAAATATCTCTATGCAAAGCTGCCCGATCTTTACGACCCCTTCCTGATGGCTGAGATGCCCCAGGCCGTTTCGCGGGTTATCCAGGCTATAGAACAGAAGGAAAATATCCTGATCTATGGTGATAACGACGTCGATGGCATGACCGGGACCGCCCTGCTGGTGGAGTACCTGCGCTTTCTGGGGGCAAATGTCTTTTTCTATGTGTCCAACAGGTCGACGCTAAGGCAAAGCATCATTGTTGAAGCGCTGGAGTATGCGCTCAAAAATGATTGCAAGCTCTTGATCACAGTCGACTGCGGCATCACGGCAGCCAATGAAATTGCCAAAGTGGTCGAGCAAAATGTCGATGTGATCATCACCGATCACCATGTCCCTACCGACACGATCCCCAACTGCGTTGCAACGCTAAACCCCAAACTCTTAAAAAACACCTATCCCAACGCCGATCTGACGGGCGTGGGCGTTGCCTTCAAGCTAACACACGGCATCACCAAGCAACTGGTGGCAGAGGGTAAAATCCCTCCACGAAAAATTGACTTAAAGAAATACCTCGATTTAGTCGCTCTCGGCACTATATCCGATATGGGATCACTCCTCGGAGAAAACAGGATCTTAGTCCGTTATGGCCTGCAACAGCTTACCCGCGGCAGGCGCGTAGGCCTAAGCAAGCTAATATCCGTATCCGACCCTGACGTGAATATGGGAGATCTGACAGCTTTCACCATCGCCTCGAAAGTCGCTCCCCGCTTGAACAGCTTGGGAAGGATCGACGATCCGACTAAGGGCGTTCAGCTGCTGCTCATCCGCAATACATCGATGGCTGAAAAGATGGCGATCGAGCTCGACTTAAACAACATTGAAAGGCAAAAAATTGAAAGAATGGTAGCCGGGGATGTCGACCAGACAATCTCAGCCAACCCCAACCTGCTTCTGGATAAAGCGATCGTCCTCTCCTCGCAGCAGTGGCACCCCGGGGTCATCGCTATCGTAACAACCCGCATCTCCAAATATTATCACCGTCCAACGATCATGATTGCCATCGAAAACGGCATAGGAAAAGGCTCCATCCGCTCAATCCCCGAGTTCCCCATCCTTTCCGTTCTCAAAAGCTGTTCTGATATCTTGCTCAATTGGGGCGGCCACGATTTTGCAGCCGGACTGACCGTCCAGGCTGATAAAATCGATGAATTCAAGAGGCGCTTTATCGAAGCTGCCAACCAAAAGCTGAAAAACCACGACATCATGACGAAGTTGAGCCTTGATGCCGAGATCAACTTTGAAGAGATCACCTTCGATTTCATGGAAAGCTTGAAGTTGCTCGAACCCTACGGTAATGAAAATCACCAACCTATTTTCTTTTGCAAAGCAAAACAGGCCTGGCCACCTAAAGTGGTCGGCAAATCACATCTGAAACTCTACCTGCAGCAGGGAGATCGGATGCTTGAGGGCATCGCCTTCGGAAAGGCGCAGCTTGGCCCTAACTTGCGCCGCAAGAACCTGACGCTGCTTGTTGCCTTCACTCCTCAGATCAACACCTATCAAGGGCTTAGCATTCAACTACTGATCCGCGATTTTAAAGTGCTTAAGGAAGAAGAGCTCGACGAGATAAGCATCTCGGATAGGCGCGAAGAGGGATCTCTCTCCCCCCGTGCACTGAAGCCCAAATTAGATGAGTTGACTTTAGATTAAAGACCGCCTCGCGCCTACTCTGCCGGCAATATACCGAAAGGATGTCAAAATATTGGATTTTGAAACACTTTCGGTATAACTCTGCCCTCCTTCCTAAAAAAGAGGGCTCCGCTTTTTGGCGCAGCGTTTAAGAAGATTTAGACGGTTTTGGTTTTTCTACGCTTTTTCTGAAGATAGCTTGCTTTGTAATCTTCCAGGTCTTGCGTGTGAATAACCCAGGCAGCACCCTTTCTTTGTGCTTTAAGATAGCCTGTTCTTGTGGCGTAATAAATCTTTTGGGCTGGCACTTTCAGGAGGCGCGCTACCTGATTTACCGAGTAATAGCCCCTGTTGTTGTCAAAGATCAACTCGCCATCAAAGATCGACTTGGAACGGGAGTATTTTTGTTTACGGTACTCGTCCAAATCATCAAGATGGATCGTCCATCTTGTCGCCTCTTTTCGGGCGCGCAGTTTCTTCAATTTGATCGCGATATAAATCGCCTGGCGGGTGACTCGGTTAAGACGAGCCGCTTCTGTGATAGAAACCCATTTAACTGCTTCCTGCTGGTTTTCTATTGCGACAGTCCCCGTCATGTTTTCTTCAGTCATTTGGACCTCCTTGCATAATATTAACTTTTAATGGCCGCCACACCTGCTATTTTTCAATACAACCTACAACATCAATGACTTAGAGTGTAAATTACAGGCATCGGCAGCGAAATATTTTAAAAAAAACTTGCAAAACACGACAGTTTTACAAAATTCAAAGATACTATTATACATAAAAAAGAATTGAAATCAATAGGGGTTTTACATTTTTTTTGCGCAACCTCAATTTTTTAAGCTGGTTAACTGGCATTTATACCAAGGCGAGGTCAAAATTTGAGATTTCAATCGCATACCGCCCATCCCCCCCGCCTCGATCTTTTGGCCAAAGTCACAACCCCTCATGAAAGCGGCCGGAACCCCCCTCCTCCCTCTTTCCCCCTCATCTCTCCAGGTAATAAAATAGTTGTTAAAACTAATTGGTAGGGATGAGTAGAATGAGATTTTTCATGAACGCGCCATGCAACAACCGCTTAGGAACTATGAAAATTTACAAATCCCTCCTCCTCCTCCTGATCTTGTCATCCTCCCTTCTTTCCGCCAAGCTGCCGGATCTGGATGAAAACAAGACCTTGAAAAAAGTCAAAGAGATGCTCTCATTGCACGCCTCGGAAAAAGAGATCAATCCGGAGCTGATGGGGCGTATTTTGAAAAACTATCTCGAAGAGCTGGATCCGACCAAGACCTACTTTATCGAATCCGATATCAAAGAGTGGCTCGACCCCTCTCCTGAATATCTGAGCAAAATCACGCAGGAGTACCTGAAAGCCAATTTTACGGCATTCAACGAGATATTTCTCGCGATGACGCATGCCATCGAAAGACGCCATGAGCTTGAAAAAGAGATCGACTTTTCCGACCTCCCCAAAAATGTCTTACCGGAAGAGTTTAAGGACATGCAATGGGTCAAGACAACCGATGAGCTTAAGAACCGCATACTACGCATAAGAGCCTTGCAAGTCGAGACAGCCTCTCAATTGACTGAGGACCTGAAAGACACCTCCCTCCAACGCATCAACAAGCGGCAGGCAAAAAATGAAGAGGAGTTGCTCGATAAGAACAAGGATCAAAGAAACAAGCTGATCCTGACAAAAATTTTAAAAGCCACCGCCTCGGCACTGGATACGCACACAGCCTATTTTACCCCGGAAGAGGCCAAACAATTCATGATCAATGTCCAGCAGCGCCTGTTTGGAATTGGAGCGCAACTTCGGGACGATCTAAACGGCTTTACTGTCACAAAGCTTGTGGAGGGAGGCCCCGCCTGGAACAGCAAAGAGCTTAAAGCAAAAGACAGAATCATCGCCGTCAATGGCGAGCCTGTAGTCGGAATGGACATTGTCGACGCGGTCGAGCTGATACGAGGCGAAGAGAACACCCCTGTAGTACTGACAGTCATCCGTGAAGTGGGCGAGCAAGACGACAAAAAAGAGGAAAAACTCGATATCACCATTATCAGGGGGGAGGTAGTTCTTAAAGAGGCACGCTATGAAGTCTCCTACGAACCTTTCGGAGACGGCATCATCGCCTACCTGAAACTCCACACTTTCTACCAAGACCCAGACAGCTCTTCGGCCCAGGATCTCTCAAGGGAGCTCGAAAAGCTGAAGGAAGAGCACAAGGTTAAAGGTGTCATTTTAGATTTACGCTATAACTCGGGCGGGCTTCTGACGCAAGCCGTGGCCGTCACAGGACTCTTCATTGGCAACGGCACCGTTGTCTCCATCAAAGACAACAGCGGGTTTGTGCAGCATCTGCGCAATATCGAGAGCAAGGAAGTGTGGGATGGACCGCTCATCGTGCTGGTGAACAGGGTTAGCGCCTCCGCGGCGGAAATTGTCGCCCAGACATTGCAAGATTATGGAAGAGCCCTGATCGTGGGCGACGACCACACCTACGGAAAAGGGTCATTTCAGACTTTTACCTTGATACCTCAGGCCGACCAGGTCAATCCCGAAGGAGAATACAAAGTCACCCGGGGCAGATATTACACCGTCTCAGGCAAAACCCCTCAGCTGACAGGTGTTTTGGCCGATATTGTTTTCCCTGGACCTTTGTCTGAATCCGAGCTGGGCGAAAAATTCTCCAAGTACCCCCTTCCGCAAGACGCCATCAAACCCAATTTTGATGACGATCTCTCCGATATTCCTCCGTTCCAGAGGGAAAAAGTGCGGCTAGCCTACAAAAGCACCATCCAGCCCAAGCTTACAATCTATGATCAGTATCTTGACACTCTGAAACAAAACGCCTCCTGGCGCCTAAAGCACAATAAAAACTACCAGACGTTTTTGAAAGAGTTGAAGAAAAAGAAAGATCATGTTGAAGGCGAAGAAGAAGACTTTGGCCAAAACGACTTGCAGCTCAACGAAGCGGTGAATCTGATGAAGGATCTGGTTATCCTGATGGATGCATCGAAGAAGAAAGCTGCCTGACGCCCTTAGAGCCTGTCTTAAAACTCAAATCAGTATGCTTTACTGCTCCATGGAGTTATAAGACAGGCTCCTAGCTGACGCCCAACTATCAACATGTGTACGGGCCGCTATCGTCCCGTATCCCGAAAGGCTGTCAAAACCCTCTGGCCCTCAAGATGCTTTCGGTATACACTTTTCTCGTATCGTTTTTCCCTGATCCCTTGCCCGGTTTTACATTCCCTAAAATCAAAATTAACGATACCGGACACCTGTCAAAAAACTATGCCGGGAGGCTTCTTAGAGAAATAAATTGAAAACTTTGGCCTAATCAGGGAAAATAGGAGCTCGCAACCGGTGTTTTTCTGATCGTTTTACAAATTCGATTCCATCGTTCGTTTCAATGTTCTCGTGGAGACTGTTATACCGAAAGCGCCTCAACTTTGCCGTTGTGGCTAAGAGTCGGTACCGGATATGCTAAAAGACTGCCGCAAGCTGAAATAGCACGAAGTATTTGAGTCTGTGGATAATCTCTAAGAGACTGTTAACGAATTCGAATTTTTCCGTTAACAGTCTCTAAGTGGGCTTTGTTGGATCCCGAAAAGTCAAATTCCAACTCTCTAGAATCTATACCGAAAGTGTCTCAAAATTTGGTATATTAATCGCATTTAAAGAAAGTAAGGAACTTAATTGATTATGCCAGTCCGCGTCCGCATCGCACCTTCGCCAACCGGCGACCCTCATGTAGGTACAGCTTACATGGCCCTATTCAACATGATCTTTGCCAGGCACCATGGCGGTAAATTCATCCTCAGGATTGAAGACACAGACCAGACCCGCAGCAGGCCCGAGTACGAACAAAATATTTACGAAGCGCTCAAATGGTGCGGTATTCACTGGGATGAAGGCCCCGGAATCGGTGGCGATTACGGTCCCTATCGCCAGTCTGAGAGAACAGACATCTACCGCAAATATGTGGCTGAACTTTTAGCCAGTGGCAAAGCCTACAAATGTTTTTGCACAGCCGAAGACTTGGTCGAGATGCGCGAGATATCCAAAGCGCAGGGAGGCAAGCAAGGCTACGACAGGCGCTGCCGCAACTTAAGCCCGCAAGAGATCGAAGAGAGAGAAGCCAAAGGCATGCCTTACGTAATCCGCCTTAAAGTACCTCTCACCGGCGAGTGTGTCTACCATGACGCGATCAAAGGGCGCATCACCTGCCCTTGGGCAGACATCGATGACCAGGTGCTGCTGAAATCGGACGCTTTCCCGACCTACCACCTCGCCAACGTCGTGGACGACCACCTGATGGGTATTACCCACGTCATCCGGGGAGATGAATGGATGAGCTCAACCCCCAAGCACGTGCTGCTTTACGAACACTTCGGTTGGGAGCCGCCCACCTTCATGCATATGCCGCTGCTGCTTGGCACCGATGGCAAAAAACTCTCCAAGAGAAGAAACCCGACATCGATCTTCTATTACAGAGACACAGGATTTCTTCCCGAGGCATTCATTAACTTCCTGACGCTCATGGGCTACAGCATGACGGGCGACAGGGAGATCTACTCGCTGGAGGAGATCGTTAAGGAATTTGATGCCAAACGCATCGGTGTTTCAGGAGCCGTTTTCGACATCAACAAACTGGAATGGCTCAACCAGCAATACCTGATCAATAACATTCCTGAGGACAAACTCTGGGAGAGGATCAGGGAGTGGAGCTTTAATGATCCGTTTATTAAAAAGCTGATGCCTCTGGTACATACCCGTATCAAAACCTTCAGCGAGTTCATGGAGCTTTGTGACTTCTTTTTCATCGCCCACATGAAATACACGCACGAGCTCCTGGAGATCAAAGACGGCAATGAACAAATGGCTGCGGCAATACTCCAGACCATCATCTGGCGTCTGGATGAACTTGAAGACTGGGGCAGTCATGGAATGCATACAGCCTCCAAAGATGTCGCTGAGGCTTTTTCGGTCAATCACAAAAAGACCGTGATGCGCCTGCTCTTCGGTTCACTGATGGGCAAACAGCAAGGACCGCCTCTTTTCGACTCCGTCGAAATCCTCGGCAAAGACCGCACCCGCGTGCGTCTGCTTGGTGCCATCGAATTTTTAGGGGGCATCTCCAATAAAAACTTATCCCTCCTGAAAAAGAGCTGGGATGAGAAAAACCTCGCGGCTTTCAAAGAGAAGCTGCAGAAATAAGACGAGGCAAAGTAACAGAGGAACTTAGATGGTTCAATTTACGGAGAAACTGAACGCTCTCCCCGGAGAGATTGGAACTTTGATCGCGATGGCGGCAGCACTTGTGCTGTCCGCCTTCTGCCTCTTCCGGCTGAAAGCGCGGGCAGAAAAAAGCCACCGGAGCCATCTCGTGGAAATCGCCTCGTCACTCGGCTTGCCGGTTTATCTTTTTTTGCTGTCTTTGATCGTCTACAGCGCATCTACAGCTCTTGACAAGGCTTTCAATGAAGAGGCTTCCCTGCCGCCGCTTCATACGGCCTTGCCGGTCATTTTAGTCCCGTTCCTGTTGTGGACCTATTTCAGAATAAAAAAAGTCTACCTTGAAGTCATCAAAGAGAGAGTCCGCAGAGGCATGTACGGTGTCAGCCTGGCGCAGATCGACACCCTGAACAAGCTCGTGACAGCTCTTGCTGTTTTTATAGCGCTGATCATGATGCTGAAGGCTCTCGGATATGACGCGAGCGTCCTGCTCACGATCGGAGGCATCAGCGGAGCCGTTGTCGGTTTTGCGACAAAAGACTTCACCGCGAACTTTTTTGGCGGCCTGGTCATCTATCTCACTAAGCCGTTCTCTGTGGGAGACACCATCAGGATCCATGAACGCAACATCGAAGGGCATGTTGAAGAGATCGGTTGGTACCTGACTAAAATCACCGACAGCGAAAAGCAACCGGTTCACATACCCAACTCGATGTTCTCCCAAGTGATCCTGATCACCCCCTCCAAACGCAGCCACCGCCTGCTTAAGGAAACCTTGACCATACAGCTTCGCGATTTTTCCAATCTTGAACCTTTAGTCGCCGCTTTGAAACAGCAATTGGCAACTCACCCCAATATCGACCCTTTCCAAAGACTTGAGGTGCATTTTTCAGGTTTTGACAAGAGCGATATCAACATCGATCTTTTCGCCTATGTGAAAGTTGCAAGCGCCGAAGAGTTTAAGCGCGTCAAACAAAGGGTTCTGATTGAAGCTAAAAGCATATTCCTCGCACACGGAGCCGACATAGCTGCGGGCACCTTAGGAATCGACGTCAGCAAACCGGTCGTTGTCGAAATGAAAGGCACGCCCGGGGAATAGAGCGATGGAAGATCTCTTTTCGGCCATAGCTGAAGCTGCCCCAAATGCCTACTGGATTTTTTTCACCATGCTACTCCTAGCTGGCCTCAATATTCCCTTCAGCCTGGATCTGATCGTGATTTCCGGGGGCGTCCTCGGCAGCCTTTATGTTCAGGATCACTTAAGCCGTCTCTACCTCTTTTTACTTGCCGGCTGTATCCTTGCAGGCTGGGAAGCCTACTGGCTGGGAAGAATTTTAGGGCCCAGGCTATTCACCATGCGCCCTTTCAAAAACTGGATCACTCCCAAACGGGTTGAGAACCTAAAAAAACTGCAGGAAAAATTCGGCATCTTCCTGTTCCTGATTGGCCGTTTTATTCCAGGAGGGGTTAGAAACGCCCTTTTCATGACGTCAGGATTTTGCCAAATGCCTTTCCTGAAATTCGTCCTCCGTGATGGAGCCGGGTGCCTGCTTTCAGTGACAGCACTTTTTAGCCTGGGGTATTTCTTCGCGGAAAATCGTGAGGAATTGTTTAGTATTTTCGTAGCCTACAACAGGCTGGTTATCTGCCTTATCGCTCTTCTTTTGGGCACTTTCCTCCTGATGGCGATCATCACAAGGCGCCGGCTTAGAAAAGAGGGAGTTGAACCTTGATGCATCACCTGCCAAACCTTCTCTCGGTGAGCCGGATCTTCCTGAGTCTTCTTCTGTTCTCCGATCAGCAATCGGTGCGCCTGCTGGCGATTTTTTTAGCCGGGCTGACCGACTTCCTGGACGGCTTTCTGGCTAGGAAACTCAGCTGGATATCAAAATGGGGAACGACCCTGGATCCGATCGGCGATAAATTTTTTGTCATGATCGGCCTTGTCTGTTTTATTCTCGAAGGGTCGGTATCCGTTCTGGAGGCGCTCTTGATGCTTTCTAGGGACTTTGCGATCGTGCTGTTCGCTTTCTACCTGCTGTACAAGAAAAGTCTTAAAGACTATCCGATCAGAGCGATTTTCTTTGGCAAAGTCACCACTGCCCTTCAGCTGGGGACATTCCTTCTGCTGGCCTGCAATATGGCTATCCCCTTCCCTGTCTATGTTGTATTTTTATGCCTGGGCATTTTGGCTCTTTTTGAGCTCTGGTACACCTTTGCCTTTTCAACAGTGCTGCAAAAAAACTCCTCTAAGTAAGATTTTAACCTTCAGGAATAGAGCCGATTGATCACCGCGACGCTAAATTGGTGGAGATCCTTATGAAGATGTCCCGTAAAGGTTAGCATGTTTTTTTTGCTGCTATTAAGCTGGCAATAGGGTGATATGACAATCTTTTCGTCTCTGGTGAAATGAAGTTTTCCGCTCTGCAAAAGAAGACCGGTCTCTTTAGAGAGCTGAAAAAGACTTTCCACTATTTTAAAGTCCAGAGGCTCGCTCCACTGAGCCAAACTGACTTTGGAGGGCAACTCCCTTAAATCCTCCCGGACAATCGCCAAAATCTTGCGATCGCCCTGAAGCCACCAGTTGCTTGGCGGCGCTGGAGGGAGAAGAAAGGACCACATCTTGGCAAGACAGAAGATATCCTCAAGCCCCTTTTGTTTAATCCAGGCAGCCAAAAGGCTCATCCTCTCGTAGGCCAGCTTGTACTTTTTAGGCGCTTTCATGCCGACGTAATTATCCAAGGTGAGATCGAAAAAATATCCCGACATATCGGGGTGGGAGCAAGTCACAAGACCGTTTGTCTGCTCCTCCCTCATTATAAACCCCGCGGCCCGAATCTCCTTCAATGACTTCGTCACCCTTCTCGATTTGAAAATAGCGCTGAGAAACTTCTTTGCAGGGTGACTTTCCGGAAGCATCGCCTTTCGGTATTGCTCCCAGACATCGACTTGAATTCCGCCGCTCTGGATATAATCCTCCGGCCTCTCAAAAACGACCTGACCACCTTTCGGTACGACAAGAAAGGACTTTGGCGCGCTCCAAGGCGTCTCCTCCTTTTTTTTCTCACGGAACCTGATTTTGAAACGGCCATCGGCAAAATCTTTGATCATTTTGGAAATCACCGATTCGATATCGACAGCAAACTCCATCGCATCAAGGTAGGAAAAACTTGTGGATTTGGCCGGATCATTTTCTTCGACAATTTCGATCTGAATCGGATTTAACCCGCGGAAATCAACAAAATTTTGCAGGAATATCAGACGGCTTGTCTCCTGGGAGTGGGACTTATGAATCGACAGAAGAAACTGGGTGGCAAAGGTAAGACATGCCGAGACATGCCGGAATTTATGCTCGCTGCCTCCCTCCACCGCAAGGGAGTGGATCAATTTGCGCTGAGTGCTTAAGAACTGGCCCATCCGCATCAGGAAAGACATCAGCTCCTTTTCCTTCCTTTCGGGGGCCGCCTTGACGGGAAACTCCCCCTTTTCCATCATTTTGCGATATCCATCGAGATTGGACTCCAGTGTGCGTAGCTCTTCTAAAACATTGGAGAAACGACTGCCATACTTTGCCGCTTTGAGGAGGGACTCTTTATCGTAGATGTAATATTTTTTTCCCTTCACCTCATAAAAAAAGAGAAATTCCCTGAGAAAGGGGCTATTGAACACCTCCTCAAACTGAGGGTCGGCCCAGTAGGACTGCACGTGGTTGTTGCTGAAAAACCGGATCGATGACAAGAGAACTATCTTCTGGAAAAGCGAAAGCTTGCCTTCAAAATAGCGTTTTTCAGGAATCAGGTTCAACACATCATAGGGAGCCTTCATCGTCATGATGCGGTAATAGATGCGCAGAAGAAGAGCCTCATCCAATACTTTGAGCCGCTTTTCCATGAATTCAAGCCGGTATGTGGAGAAAAACGCGAGGTCTTCAAGAAGAGTCAACACCTTCTTGACGCCCTGAGGATTGCTTTCCCGATCCCTTTCGAGGTAATTTAAAAGCTTCGTGAGAGTACCCGGCACGCGTTTCATCGAGGTGCCCGGCCCTTCCTCGCCTCTTAAAACATTAAGGCCACTCTCTTTCGCCTCACGAGTGTATTCCTGTACCATTTTCTCAGGCAACAGCCCCAAGTCTGTCAGTACATCGATCAACGCTTCTTTCATTGACTATTCACCGCTTAAGTAAGTCTCGTTACACACCATAAAATCGATAGATCACGTCCAGTTCAAGATACGATCTTCTAGGCAGAATGGGAAATGCTTCTGATAGATCTACACTGTTTCTGGCATGGCTCAAGTTCGTTAAAAATTCTTGTATGGTCTTTTTCTTGGGCCTTCCCTGAAAATCGATAAATTGGCTCCAAGGCGTTTCCCGCCGTAAAATGGAATCATCCTCCGTTGCCGGAATAAAGCGCTGAAAAAACTCAGGCGGACACATGCGCTTCCAAAACGTGTTGAACATAAGTGTACTCTCTACTTTCAGCACCTTCGCGTCCGGTAGCTTTTCTTTAACTTCCTTGAAAAGGGCCGTAAGGTCGTCTTTTCCCTCCCTCCAGTGAATGACCCCCTCTCCATCTCCCTTGATCGTAAAGTGAATGGAAAGCTCCTGCCTATCCGCCTCATAGGAGTAGCGGAAGGGGCCGAAATAGCGGCTATATTTTCTTCCGCTTTTCTTCGGCGGGGCAAGCATGCCCGATTTCTTCAGCTGGACCACCGCTGCTGCGGCTTTCCATGGATCTTCCTTTTCCAGCTCCTTGGCAATGGCGCTCCACTCCGCAGGGATAGGTTCTGCTTTCGCAGACCCTCCGAACAGGAGCTTGAAGACGCACGTCTTCACCCTTAGCGCCTCTTCAAAAGAGAGCAGTCCAAGCTCCCGCCATTTTTTTGCGTAGCAGACCTGAACGTAAATATATTCCGCATTGAGATCAGTCATTGGCAAGTACTGGCATCTTGATATCCGCTCCCTGCCTGCAAGATCGCAAATAGCCCTATATTAAAGCAATCATGCCGGCAGGCAAGAAATCAAGTTTCTATTGATTTCTACCTGCGGTGTCGTTTATACCAAATTTTTTAAACACATGTGGTTTTAAGTTTTATGGACAAGATAGATCAAGACATCATCGATACAATCGCGGAAATCCTCAAAGTTGAAAAGAGCGAGATAACGCCCGAAAAATCCTTCATCAACGATCTCGGGGCTGATTCGCTCGACATACCCGAGCTCATCATGGCGCTGGAGGACCGCATCGGCGTGGAGATTACCAAAGAAAAGGCACGCACCATCCGAACGGTGGGCGACGCCCTGCAGGTCTTTAAGGAGTATTCGAAGAACAAGTAGAGTCCACCTAAGAGCTTTTTGCAAAAACTCAATTTTAAGACACTTTCGGTCTCATGTTCAAAATCGTAAATTCGATATTCTTGCTAGGCTGCCTTCTTGCCTATGCACCAGCAATGGAAGCTCTCGAGAAAGTATTTCCAGGTATTACAATCCATCACAATATCCCGTCCGATCACCAAGGGCCCCGCATTGCACTAATTACTTTCATCTCTGACGCTAAAAGCTCCCACCAATGCGAATCCTACCATCCATATCCTGAAACAGTTAAATTCGGAACACGCAGCAAAGAACTGTACTGCCAAAAGCACGGGTACGATTTTATTATCGGGTCGGAAAAACTCTACGAGTGTGATGGACACCCGGCGCCAAACAAGGAAAAACTATCCATTCACTGGATGAAAGTCCCGATGCTCGCACGCTTCTTGTCTGATTATGATTGGGTAATCTGGACAGATGCCGACAGCATATTCCTCAACCCCGACATCACTCTGGAATCGTATCTAGATGATTCCTATGATATATTATTCGGAACTCACCACTTGACATGTCAGTCTCTCAACACAGGGCATATTTTTGTTAAGTGCAATCAGTGGAGCCGCGATTTCCTCAACGAATGGTGGACATATAGCGAAGAGTATCAGGAAGGAACGTGGGACCTTGAAAACCTTACTATGATGCTACAGACAAAAAGCCGCGACTATCTAAATCACATCAAACGATTACCTACAAAAGTGACAGACCTCTCTGCCGATGAGTATGAGCCGGGCGACTTCATCGTCCATTTCTATGCCTATCACGGAAAGGAACTTTACGAAATTTTCCAGATTTTCGAAGAAAAATACGGTCATGTTATAGATAAGTTGGAAAATGAGCTTCTGGAAGAGAGGCTCTCGCAGGACAGGTATACGGATCACATTAAAGTATTTAAGAAGATATTCGACACAAAGCCCATCAGAGGGCTTCTTGAGTTTGGCCTAGGGAACTCGACCCGTTACTTTTTAAAGAATCTGGCAGAAGTCGTTTCAGTCGAATTCATCACGAACGCCTTGAGTCCCGAATGGTTGAATTTGTGCTTAGATCGATATCAAGCGGATTCAAATTGGCACCCCTTCGCTTTTCTATCAGGCTGCACTAAAAAAACATATAGTTTGGCAAACCACGCCAATCTAAAGTTATTTCAAGCGTCTCCCAAACTGTATGATGCCAACTCCTTGGCCTCACATCATTGCAACCGCAGCAAATATCCTTTGGATCCCGGCTTTGCTGATGACCTTAACAGGTGTCTTAAGAAAATATTGAAACAACATGCCATTGATGTTGCCTTTGTCGATTCAGGGTTAATTTTAAGAGGAGAGCTTGTTCAATCTCTGTTCAATAAAGTCCCGATCATAGCCGCTCACGACTTTCCGGAAAACATCGCAGAAGTGGATCCTGACACCGATATTTATGGATATTCATTCATTCCTTCCCATCCTAAATACCAAGAATTCTTTATCGGTCCTCCATTTTGTCAGCAGGGCCTAAAAATATGGGTAAAAAATACCACGGAATTTTTTGATCTGTTGCAGACGCTAACGGACCTTTCGAGCTCAAATCAGTAGGAGCCTGCATATCTGGAGGACATTGGAAGGAAGGAGTCATATTTACTCCCCGGCAGTATCATTGGCAGCCGCTCTTTAGCCTTATACCAAAAGCATCTCCAAATTGGGGTTGGGCAAAGAGGAAGCTCGCCACGACTAAAAGATGACAAACCACCTAATATTAGAAACATGAGGTGTCTTGTCCTCTTTCAAGCCCGAGGTTTTCCGAAAGGCCTCATGCCAAATTTCGAGATATTTTCGATATAAGCTAAAATGGCGCGGTTGACTCGATATCCTCTATGATTGCTGCTGTAGCCATCTCATTTTTCGGTCAAACTTCATCCGTATAATGCAGAAACAAATCAACAATGACACTCCCATCGATTCCCTTCTCATGAATGCCTACCATGTTCATTGAAGAAAATGCTTGCCGCAGAGCCTCAAAGTTAATGCGTGCACCGTGAGGATCTTGGTAGCAAAAGCGAATAATCTCTTTTAGAGGGACACCGGAGAAGAGTAGCTTGAATATGTGCTTGGCCATCTTTCCATGATCTGCGGCAGCTACCGAGCGGGAAAGTTTGTTGAAATCCGGTAGGTCAATGCTGCTTTTGTGCTCTTCGAAGGCTTCTGAAAATTCTCGTCCCCGATAGGCTTTAAACTTCTCCTGCAATTTTTTCTCTTGCAAGAGCGTCGAAGAAGCGTGAGCTAGCACGGCCATGATGAATTGATCGCTCACCTTTTCATCGGTAATCATATTTTCCATCAAGCTCACCAGCCCCTCTTGGTTTCTCTCCAAAAAGCTAAGCCAAAATCTATAGGAATATGAAAAGGACCGGTTTGACTCCTTCTTTGTCAGAAGTAAGCCTGTAATTTGCTGAAATTCCTTTATACTTTTCACCTTTCCCCTATCGGTTGCTTTTCGCTGGGCAAAGGCTTGGTTCAAGGCAGCATCGTGGCAGTACATTTCTTTAATTGCATTCCACGAACAAATGCCTTCATCTTCCAAAAATTTGATCAACTCTTGGTCGGAACAATCGGAAATAATCACTCTTGTGAGGATCGCGCGTTGCTCATCGGACAAACGATCGGTCAGTTTTTCACAAGCCGCCCACTCGACCTGCGAATTGGCGATCAATTCCCGATAATCGTAGATCTCTCGTGCCGTTGACAAAACGGACTCCTCTGTTACCCCAACAAGTAAAAGAGGCTCGTCAAAAGCAAGTGGAGGATCCTCAAAATACTCTTCTGAGGTAGAGGTTGCGTTAAAATCCTGCGCCTCCGTCACGAGAGCAGGCACAATCTCGGTGACCGGGCGCGCTTTTTGATGCGGCGAGCGATCCCCTGCCGCGTTTGGACCGGCAGGAACTAAGAAGGTCCTGCACTCTTTGCCTGTCAGACACTCGCGCCAAAGTTCCCGCGCACTGGCGAAGAACAGCGCGATAAAACCTGTCAGGACAGTCAGCGCGACAGCTGCGATGATTTTAATCAGACGTGTACGGGGATCCAAGGGGCGTTCGCAGAGATGGCGATCATATTTCCGCCCTTCTATCGAAATTGTTTGCGGTTTTGCAACCTCGCTAAAGCCCTTCGCCCATCTGGGCAATTCTCTGTTACCTTCGACTAAACTCATCTTCGTCTATCCAATAAGTTAATATTCAAATTATTGAATAGATTAATGAATATTGAATTAAAACAAAAGGAATCTTTAAAACATTTAAAGACCAAGTTTGAGAATTACTATTTTATCGAAAGCATTTCAAAATTTAGGGTTTTGGCAGTGGTTAGACATCGTCTTGAAAAAGCCTGACCAGATCGGTGAGCGAGCCGCCATAAATCCCGGTGCGCCACAGCATCTCCTCATCGCATTGGATGTGGGTCTGATCACGACACCCAAAATGCGGTGCATGCTGAAGAAAGCAGAGGGCGATTTGCTTCAGCGGTATCTTGGCGCTGATCAACTGGGTGAGAGCATCCGTTATCCCCGGAAAATCACGTGCTTTCAAAGCGCCAATCAAGGAAGTGAAATCCATGGACGGCAAGCTGGCAATATGCGAATGATAGCAAGAGAAGAGATCCTTGCCCCGATATTCCAGAAATCTTGCCTGCAGGCCATCATCTGTCAGTAAGTAGGAAGCGGGAGCGTTTGCCAGATAGCAAAGAATGGTAGTTTCCTCGATTCCCTCATCGACAATCATGTTATCTAACACACGGACAACATTCGTCCGCTCCCCCCTGAGGTAAGCATCCCAAAAATCGTAGGCATAACTTCTTAGACGGCAGTACAAGTTACCCGTTAGATAGCGGCTCATCACAAAATGAAAATCTTTTGAGGAGCGCACTCCGCTGAGCAAAGCGATCTTTCTCTTTGTGAATGCCTGGTCAAATTCCGGATTCAGGTTAAAAAGAGAGTGAATGGATGTTCTCCCGCACATCTGGTTCTGAAACAGAAAGCGGATGAGCTCAAGATCGGTGCAATCCGAGGAGATTACATTCACGAGAATTTGCCTCTGCTCTACTGAAAGTTTGCCTGCTGTCTCTTTACAGTTATCCCAGGCGCTCTGTATCTGCCGCAGAATTTGCCGATTGCTGATCGGTTGCATAAAGACTCCCTTCACTGCTAAAGAAAACAATTATAATTAAATAATTAAAAAAATTCACATTTATTTAATAAAAACGAAAACAATAAATAATAAGGAGGCTTTTAGCCACATGAAGAGGCCATGAATATGGATGCAGCCTCGCTTTAAAAAGTGGGAAGGGGGATTTTTAAGAGCTAGTACTCTTTAGGACCTGTCCACTAACTCAAATCCGTATGCTTAGCTGCCAAGTTTTGAGATACTTTCGGTATAAGCTTCGAAAAAACAAACCACCCTAGTGGAGTAATATGCTGAATTTTTTTTCGAAGCTTACACCCTATGGGGCAAACAAATCATACGATTTCCGTTAGCCGGAAGTGTCTCAAAATTCAGAATTTTGAGTTTCTGGACTGCACCTAGACAGATGTCTTTACCGGTTCTGCCGGAGGAGTCACAGCATCGGCCGCGACCAAATCCTCGGCCTGCTTTTTCACCTTATCGGTAAATCGTTTTCCAAGCGCTCCTACAGCAACCATCCAACCTCCAATCGCCCCCATGATGATCATGCCGACATAGGGTGCGGAAGCGATGATGCTGCCGAACGAGAGAATCAAGCCTTGATAGAGCAGCGAACCGCCGGATTTGCCAAGCCTTGAGCCCACACCGTCAATCGCCGCCTTACCTTTCAGCTTGCTTTCGTGATCCAGCGGGATGAAGGCAATTTCTTTAGTGGCATCAAAAACAGAGTATTTCATCGCTTTGCTCAGGCAATTTTGTGCGGCGCCGAAGTAGACGGTGATGGCCAAAGAAGACATCCCCAAGGCGGAAATCACATAGGGAGCGAGCGCCTCTTCAAAGATCATGAAGAGGAAAAAGCCTGAAGCGGTGATGCACATGATCACGGGAGTGATCATCGCAGTTTTGGTCCAGCCGAAGTTCGCGATGATGCGAGCCATGAAGATCGCAACGCAAGTCGAGACTACGCCCATCATCGAGGTCAGGTTATTTAAGAACATATTGACATCGTCGGCTTTCGTAAAGAACGCCCTTAACCGATCCTTCCAGAGAACTTCAGCCAAATTGATCGTCAGGTTGTAGCCGACTACCAAAACAGCGATGCAGATCAGGTATCGGGAGTTGGAAAGGTACGAGAAGCTCTCTTTCATCGAGAGACGGCCCTTCTTCTTAAGTTCCAGCTTGGTCTTGTGGAACTCATCAAAAGAAGCGTCTGTCAGTACATTTTTATTGAGCCAGCGGAAGACAAGCATCACAATGATGCTGGTCGATGAGATCACAAGAACCATGGTCATCATCGTCTGCTCGTAGGAGTCCGATCCGAAGGGAAGCCTCTCATTATAGACTCCCTGAGTCGAGAGGAAGTTGGCTGTCTGACCGGCGATGATCGCCGAGATATTGGAAAAGATGGCAAAGACGCTGTAGAAACGCCTTGCAACTGTAATCTTTGTCACCTCGTTGGCAAACCCCCAGAAAAGCACAGACAGCACCATGGTGCTCCAAAGCTCGCAGAGGACATAAAATCCTGTGAAAGTCCAGTTGCAAAACATCGCAATCAAGCCATTAAAGCCTTTCGGCAAAATGGTTTGCAGCTCTGCTGCCAGTTCGGTCGGGTGCAAGACTCCGCGCATCGGATAGAGGATAAAGGCGAAAAGTAGATACCCCACGACAAAGGTGGATATTACAATGTAGAATACTTTCTCTTGGCTATACAGGTTGCTCAACTTTGCAAAGAGAAGTGTGGAAAGAATGGCTGCCGGCAAAATCACCCAAAGCTTGATGAAGGGCAAAACCTCCGCTCCGCCGGGCGCCGTGATGATAATAGAGTCTTTCATGCTTCTTAAGATGCTGTAATTGAAGCATACAAAGAAGAGCATGATCAACATCGGAACGAACATTCTCAGCTCATGGCGATGAATAGGCCAGAAGTAAGATCTAAGCTTACCAAACTCTGCATCGGCCTGTGAGATCATAACACATCCTTTTTAAAACAAAATTTTAACAAACCTTGTCTTTTTTTTCAATTTATTTTTTAAAGTGCTTAAAAAACAAAAAATGATAGTATTTTCTTATTAGAAAACACTACCATTTGTTTCATGCTAATGTAACATTCCAGTAGAATCACGCATGCATTCTACATGGGGATAACCCTAAATTTCAAAGGGAAAAATCTATGCCGGCTGCTCCTCGGGTTGAGCAGAATGCACAACAAGCACTTCCTTTTCTTCCTCTCCGCTTTTACCTGTCATCCGGTTGAATTCCTTGCCGAGGAAGTAAGTCGATCCCGTCCACAGTCCTATCACGCTGAAAAGAATCACCGCCACAAAGGGGGAAGCGGCAGGAATGGAAGCAAAGGTAAAGAGAAGCATCTGGTACACAATCGATCCGCCCGATTTGCCAAGTCGTGAGCAGAGGCCGTCGACTACCGCTTTCCCCTTGATTTTGCACTCAGGGGTCAAAGGAACGAACGCCATCTCTCGAGTGGCATCAAAAACTGTATATTTGGCAGCGCGGCTCAGCATATTTTGCAGTGTCCCGAAGAAAACGACCAGCGCTCCTGGAACAAGGCCCATGGCGACTAAGACTTCCGGCGATTTTTCCTTCATAAAGAAAGCACCGAAGAAAAGAACGCTCGTGACAAGCAGAATGACCGGGGTGAGAAGAGCGGTGAACGACCAGCCCAGCTTACGAATGGAGTTACCGGACACAAAGAGAGCGGAAAGGGTTGCTATCACGCCGATGATGATCGATACCTGATTCATGTAAAGGTTGTATTCCTGGGCATCGGGGTAGAGGGAGCTGACCTGATGCTTCCAGAGGACTTCGACTAAATTGATGACGATGTTGTAAGACACAACGATCACCGCCAGATACACAAGATACTTGGAACTGAGCAAGTAGCGGATACAGGCGCGCATGGAAATCTTGCCTTTGGTGCGCATGCCTTTGCCGGTCTCTTCAGCATCGTAAAATCTAGGATCTGTCAAGACCGTCTGGTTGAACCAGCGGAACAGGAGCATCGTCAAGAGCCCTACCACCGTGATGATAATCGTCAGCATGATGATCGATTGATCCCAGGCCGTCTTTCCAAAGGGCAGCAAAGGATTATACTCGCCCTGGCTGATAATGACCGAGACATACCCGGCTACAACCCCGGAAAAATTGGCACCGACACCGAATATTGCATAAAAACGGGACGCCTCGCCCAGGCGGGTTACCTGGTTGGTGAAACCCCACAGCAGCATCGCAAAGATGATATTGCTCCACAACTCGCACATGACATAGAACACGGTACCCGTCCAATTACGGTACATGGCGATCATGCCTTTGAATCCGGCGGGAAGATTGGCTTGCAGCCAGTCGGCTGTCGCGTTCGGGTGAAGATCAGCTTTCGCAGGGTAAAGAACAAACGTGTAGAAGCAGTAAAAACAGAGAAAGATGCTAACCATCACGTAAAAGACAGACTCCCTTCCCATCCTGTTGGAAAGTCTGGTGAAGACATAGGTGAGAAGAATAGATCCGGGAAACATCACCCACAGTTTAATGAAGGGGATCACTTCGGCACCCGACTGCTTTTCGGTAATGACCACGGTGTCTTTGAGGGTACGAAGTATGTTATAGTTAAGGGAAATCAAAAAGAAGATAAGGAGCATCGGGAGGAGCTTCTTCAGCTCATACGCATGGATCGGCCAAAGGAAGCTTCTAAGTTTAGAAAACTCATTGGAATGCTTTTTAGCTTCCACTTCCCAACTCCCTTGCTCCCTTAAAGAGAACGCTTGGATATTTTACTTGCCAAATAGAACGCCTTCTACAACAGAACGACTGCCGACCTTGAAAAGTCAGCTCTGCCGCTGATAGTTTTGTAAGCCGAGCGCTAGGTTTCAAACCTGAGGTCCTTTGCTACAACAACTCTTCACTTTTAAAGTTAAAGAGTTAGTTTACATTTTTGAAGTCATATTATAGCGACCAGCTCCTTTTTATTCAAGAAATACTTGTTTCTCTCAAGCGGAGGTCAACGCTTCAATCCCGGGCAACGTCCCCAGCTCGATATATTCCATTGATGCGCCTCCGCCCGTCGAAAGGTGAGTGACCTTATCGGCAACCCCCATCTCATGAGCCGCGGCGACCGAGTCTCCTCCCCCGATAATTGAGATTGCTGAGGAACTGGCTATCGCCTTGGCAACATCTTTAGTTCCCTGGCCAAAGCGCGGGTCTTCAAAAATGCCCATGGGTCCATTCCAAAAAATAGTTCCCGCTTTGGCAATTGACTCTTTAAACAGATTGACCGTCTCCGGGCCGATGTCGACCCCGTAATATCCCTGGGGTATTGAACCCACGACGATTTTAACCTCTCTTTGATCAACTAAAGAATCGGTCACAACATGATCGACCGGCAAGAGGACAGGTATTTTTCTTTCTTCGGCAAGCTTAAGAACTAAGAGCGCCTCCTTCTCGAGCCCTTCCTCAAAAAGGGACTTTCCGACAGACTCTCCTCTGGCTTTCATGAACGTGTAGGCCATGCCTCCACCGATCAAGAGGGAGTCAACCTTGTTTAAGAGAGCCTTCAAAACGCCGATTTTGGATGAAATTTTCGCACCGCCGATCAACGACAAAAAGGGTCTTTTGGGATTCTGGAGGGTTTCTCCAAGGAAGCGGATCTCTTTAATAATTAAAAATCCCGCCGCTGCCTTACCGGGAAACAGTTTCGGCAGGGAAACGGTAGATGTGTGAGCCCTGTGAGCTGTGCCAAAAGCGTCATTGACGTAAAGCGTACCAAGCTCCGCCAGACTCTTGGCAAACCCTGGATCTATTTCCGGCTTCTCTTCAGCGGCATGAAACCGCAAATTTTCCAAAAGCAGCACTTCGCCCGGATTCAAGTTTTTTGCTATGTGTGTCGCCTCAGGCCCGACACAATCGCCTGCAAACAGCACAGGTCTGCCAAGCAACTCCTGAAGCCTTGCGGCGCAAGGACGAAGGGAGAGTTCCTTATTGACAACGCCTTTGGGCCGTCCCAAGTGACTCATCAAAATGACGGAACCGCCTCTGTCAAGGATGTGAGTGATGGAAGGAAGGGACGCACGGATGCGGGTATCGTCTTTTATCGTTGCGGATTTATCGATAGGAACATTAAAGTCCACTCTCATCAGAACTTTCTGGTTCTTAACTGGGAGGTTTTCAAGGGAGAGGGTCTTTAGATTCATAGAACCGCCTTCGAAAGGATCAAGACGCTTTGATACCCGATTCGAACTCAAGAGTCAAGCTGCTTAAAATCAAGTTTAAGAACATGAAAATAAATCACTTACGAAAAGAGTATTCACGTTTAACTCTCAGCAGGAACGACCTAAAAACCACCCCCCTGAGCCAGCTCAAGATCTGGCTGGAAGACGCTTTGAGTGCGAATGTGTTAGAGCCAAACGCCATGTTTTTGGCTACCGTAGACAAGCAAGGAATGCCCTCTTCCCGCATTGTTCTCCTCAAAGAGATTGAAGAAAACGGCCTGCTGTTTTTCACCAACTACCGCAGCAAAAAAGGGCGCGATATCGAAGACAACCCTTACGGCTCTGCCACCTTCTTCTGGAAAGAGCTTGAGAGGCAGGCGACCTTCTTCGGACAGATAGTCAAAGTAGACGAGGAGAGATCGCAAAACTATTTCGCAACAAGACCAAGGGCCTCCCAGCTTGCCGCCTGGGCCTCCAAGCAAGGCGAAAAAGCTTCATCGCGCAGCGAGATCGACGAGGCCTATACTCAAGAAGAGAAGAAATGGGAAGGGCGCGAAATCACAAAGCCGCCCTACTGGGGCGGATTCCTCCTGATGCCAAGCGGTGCAACCTTTTGGCAGGGGCGGGAAAAAAGGCTTCATGACCATTTTCTCTACTCAAAAAATAGCGAAGGAACATGGGATACGGCCCGGCTCTATCCTTAAAAACTGTCCACAAACCGAAATCGTATGATGTGCCGCTGAATCGGCCTATAAATGCAGGGTATCGAATTCAAATTGCGGCCTACCCTTAAAAAAGACTTGAAAAGCTTTGATGGCTCTGCGAGAAAGATCTCTTTAGGAACGAAAAATTCGCTCTTTATGGCCGCGGATAGGGCATGATCACCTTTGTTACCCACTACCAAAAGTTAAAGCAGGACGAGAAGGATAAAATCTCTTTGCTGTGCAGGGAATTTTCCGAATCCGACCCCGACGTCTACATCCGCTGCCTGTTCGAATCGTGCCGCCTCTCAAACCCCGGTTGCCGATTCATCCTCCTGACAGACCCCGAATCCTCCTTTGACCTCCCCGAAGCTATTGAAGTGTACAGGATGAGACTGGACCGCTTCAAGCTGAGGTATGCGGAAACATTCGGACAAATGCAGTTCATGGTCGATTTTAAAGAGAAAAGCAATCTGGTTTTGATCGACTTCGACATGCTCGTCCAAAAACCGCTCGACGGCCTATTCAAAAAAGGGGTGGATCTCTACCTGACAGTGAGAAAGTATCCTCCCTGGATCCCCATCAATATGGGAGTGTGTTTCATCAACGAAGGTGCGGCTGAAGCCGCTGCCCGATTGTTCAACCTGATCTTAGCCAAAATGCTATCAATGCCTGACGACAAGCAAATTTGGGGCGGAAGTCAGCTTGCGGTGTGGAGCATTCTCCAAAAGGAGTACTTTGCTCTAAGCCCTATTCGAAAATTTCTTCATGTCAGCGACATCCGTATTGGGCTGCTGCCGGCGGACATGTACAACTTTTCTACGGAAGATTCCGCGATGAGCGGATATTATCCGGAAAAGTATCTACTCCATTTTAAAGGAGGCAGAAAGCAATACATGCCTCCCTATTTTGAGAAGTACATCAGAGCCAAGGAAAAATAACTTCTACACCCGGACTGCCAGCACATCACACTGGGCCCCGTGCAAAACGGCGTTAGCCGTAGAGCCGAGCAGTAAAAGCCCAATGCCATGCCTTCCATGGCTACCGACAATAATCAAATCGGCGCTACACTCTTTGGCAACTTCCAAAATCTCATATTTCGGCTGACCGATCTTGAGATGCAGCTTTGTGGCGTTGATTCCCAGTGTCTCGCCCAGTTTTTCCAGCCTTTTTCTGGCGGAGGCTTCCAAATCATCTTGCCATTCGGCGATGATGGGCATTTCATAGGTGGTTCCATAGCTGGAAGGAAGTTCTATCGCGTGGACGACGTGCAGATCCGCTCCTGTCGACTCCCTGATCGCCTTAGCCTTCTCAAGGGCAGGGTTGTCGTCCTGATCAATCAAATCCGCGGCTAAAAGGATACTTTTATACATGTTCGTGACCTCTTATTTACGATATGCCGAAAGCGTCTCAAAATGTGGGATTTTGAGACGCTTTCGATATAGGTTCGGGCACCCTTCGATTGCAGAAAATGAAAGCCAGGGTTATACCGAAATGAATTGATAATTACCAGCAGAGGTTCAAAGTGGTAAAGAAACCGTATGCCTTCGGCGTCGATCTCGGCGGCACTAAAATTCAAATTCTCAAAGTGGAAGAAGATGGCAACGTGCTCGAAAAAGTTAAAATCCCCACAGAAGTCGAAAAAGGGGCCGACCATGTCATCGCAGCGATAGCAAGCTCCGTTGAGAAGCTGTTTGACAAGCAGTACCCTCCCGAAGGAATCGGCCTTGGAGTTGCCGGCCAGGTGGAAAAGTCTACAGGAGCGGTTCTCTTCGCCCCCAACTTGAAATGGAGCAACGTCCCTTTGACAGCAATTCTCAAAGAGCGCCTCGGCTTTCCCGTCTTCGCAACCAACGATGTCAGGGCCGCCACGATTGGAGAGCTCTCTTTTGGAGCAGGCAAAAACGCAAAGGATCTGCTCTCAATTTTTGTTGGAACAGGCATTGGCGGAGCCATCGTCATCAACGGTCGTATCGTATCGGGCCCAGAAAACACCGCCGGTGAAATCGGCCACATGATTGTCGACTTAAACGGCCCTCCCTGCACATGCGGAAGTCGCGGCTGCCTCGAGGCGATTGCTGCGGGATGGGGTATGGAAGCTAAAGCTAGAAATGCGGTAAACAACGATCCGGTGAGCGCTAAGAGACTGATCGCCTTAGCCGGCGGCGATCCGATGCTGATCAAAGGAAAAATTATTCAGGAGGCGGCCCGTGAAAAAGACCCCCTCGCTCTTTCGATCATCAAAGAAGGGGAAGCCGCATTGATCGCAGCTACTGCAAGCCTCATCAATATCCTGAATCCGACGGTGGTTCTGTTCGGAGGGGGAATCATTGACGCCAATCCCGATATGGTTCGGACTGTCGAAGAAGGCGCCCGCAAAAAAGCGCTCAAAGCCGCTTCACGACATGTCGAATTCCGCCTGTCGTCTCTGAAAAACGAAGCGGGGGCCTTTGGCGCAGCCGCTTTAGTGTTTGGAAAAGGCTAGAAATTCCCGACTTTTATTCGGAGGCCGCGCCGAGAATGTAGTCCTCGCTCTCTTCAAACACATGCCCGGAGAGGGCGATAATGCCAAACAGATTGGTTGCCACCATCGCTGCAATCGCCAGGTCGGCCATCTGCCACACAAGTTCGACATGAGCTACCGTCCCAAGCGGGATGACAGCGATAAAAAACCAGCGAAAGTAAGCTACTCTCTTCAATCCGAAAAGATACTCGAAGGCCCTTTCGGCACAGTAGGCCCATGCCAAGATAGTTGTAAAAGCAAAGAGAATCAACGAGACGATCACAATGTATTTACCCATGACGTGGCCGACTCCCTCTTCAAAGGCCCATGTGCACATCATTGTGCTCTTCAGCCCTTCGACCTCCGTCGCACCGGTCACCATCAGAACAAGACCGGTAAGTGTGCAAATGACCATAACCACGAGCGGGGCGACCATCGCGACAATACCTTCTTCAAAGGCACTCTTAACTCGGGCCGATGCTTGCATAATCGGCGCAAGACCGCTTCCGGAATCGGTGGCAAAAAGCCCCCTTTCAAATCCGGCGGCGATCGCCTTGGCAACTCCAAACCCGGCCGCGCCCCCCATCAACGCCGAAAAGTCAAACGCCTTCGAAATCATCAGGGTCAAGGCCGCAGGGATCGCTTCAAAGCGGTAGCTCAAGATAAGGCAGGCGACAGTCACATAAAGGGCCGCCATGAAAGGAACAATACTGGAAGCTACAACTGCCACACGGTGCTCTCCGCCGATGATAACATAACCGACAAAGAGAGCGGCCGCGAGGCCCACAAAATAGGGGGATATGCCAATCTCGCCAAGAGGGAGAGACAGGGAGTTAACCTGGACTAAGTTGCCGCAGGTTAAACTGCCGATGATAGCGAAAACGGCAAAGAGCGCCGCCATTTTTTTTTGCCCCAGCCCCCTGTCGATGTAGTACATGGGTCCGCCGACAAATTCGCCCTTCTGGTTCTGGCCGCGGAACTTCACGCCGAGCAGGCACCCGGCAAACTGAATGACGGCTCCAAAAAAAGCCATGACCCACATCCAGACAAGAGCGCCCGGACCGCCTGTGGCGAGGGCTACTGCAATTCCCGAAATATTTCCGGTTCCTAAATTGCCGGCGAGTACAGTGGCAATCGCCTCGAAATTGGAGATATCGCCTTCGCTTTTGTGGTTGCTGTGCATCAGGCAGGAAAAGCCCGCTTTCAGCTTGGTGATCTGCACAAAACGCAGCTTCAGCGTAAAATAGATGCCCGTGATTAAAATCAGGGGAAACATGAAATAGAAAGTAATGAAGTGATTCAACGACTCTAAACTCAAGGGACCGGACTCCTCTCAACCGCACTTGATGCTGCGGACAGCAAAAGCGCCTCAAAACTTGGGGTTTCTCGAAGTCTAACCCCGCCTGTGAGACTGTTTGGTATAACAGAACATTCAAGCAGTAAAGCTTCAATGCCGCTATCAAGTCAATTAACTAATTTCATTCATGATAAAGGACGCTATTATAAGGAATTTTGCTCTAAAATTCCATCTTTAATTAGGGGGGGTCAATAGAAGGTGTGGTATTTTTTTCGTTTGAGGGCCGCGAAGTGACGGGCAGCCGCTTGCTGCAGAATGATCGACTGCTCTTCGGCCGAAAAGGAAAGAAGTGGACTCTTCTCTTCGATTCCCTCCCCCTTCATCCATTCGCCAAAATCGGGTGCCACGCTGTCCATTTGTCTGGCATCGATCGTGATTTGCCTTAGGTGCTGCACGCCGTCGGCAAATCCCTTTCTCGCCACTTTGAAGTCCAGATTGGACTCCGCGCTTCTCCAATGCGGAATGAACTCATCGGCCTTATTGAGATGCTTGAACGAGTAAACAAAACATTTTCGGTAGATATCACGGTAAAACTGCTCGGCATCATGCACCCCGATGACCTCCTGCCTGACATCGGCAAACAGATACCCCTTGGCCTCCATCTTCTCGATCACATAGCGGTCGGGCCTCAACTTTTCTTTCGACTGCTTTGCAAACGGAAGAGCGTAGGGAATATGGTCGATGCGGTATGTCTGATTACCCGCGAAGCGGATAGTGCCGAGCAGCGGGTCGGCGACAAGAAACCGGACGGCGAAGACTTTCTCCTCAAACCGGCTCAGCACATCAAACATTTTTTGCAAGGCGCCCGGCATTAAAAGCACATCTGCATCAAGCTGGATCGACCACTTCTTTCCCGACTCCATCGCCAACTGGAAAGCCCTCTCCAAAGTTTTGCTGGAAGGGTAGTCGCTTACTACCGCAAGCGGGAGGGTGGGAAATTCTTTGGATATCCTGTCGATCAGACATTTTTCTGTGCGCTCACCGATTGTGCGCACACAAACGAAATAGTCGTCAGAGGATACGCTGTTTGCCAAGGTTCACCTAAAAGCTCTCGTCGGAGTCTAAGATGCCGACTTCCTTTCCCCTAACATCCTCGAAGCGCCCCATGCTGATCTCAGCCAAAGTTTCCGGGTTATAGCAGTTGGCAACAGCTTTGACTATCGATTTTGCCAAAATGGAGGGATTCTTAGATGAAAAGATCACAGAACCGACAAAAACACTCTCTGCCCCGAGACACATCATCAGTGCTGCGTCCGCAGGCGTTGCGATGCCTCCCGCAGCAAATTGGGGAACCGGCAGTTTACCTGTATCGGCAACTTGTTTCAAAAGGCGGTAGGGAGCTCCCATTTTCCTGGCTTCATTCATCAGCTCCATCGTGTCTAAAAAAGCCAGACTTTTAATCTGCCGGCGCATTGTACGCAGGTGGCGCACAGCCTCGGAGATATTCCCGGAGCCGGCCTCACCTCGCGTTCTGATCAGGACAGCGCCTTCGGCAATTCTTCTCAACGCCTCATTAAGATCCCTGCAGCCGGAGACAAAAGGAATCCTGAACTGATGCTTATCGATATAATGGTCTTCATCGGCAGGCGTCAGGATTTCACTCTCGTCAATAAAATCGACGAAGAGCGCCTCTAAAATCTTGGCTTCGACAAAATGGCCGATGCGGCATTTGGCAATAACGGGAATGGATACCGCCTCCTGGATCTTTTCGATCAACTCGGGGCTTGTCATCCTGCTAATCCCCCCATCCGATCTAAGGTCCGAACTTAACTTGTTGGCCACCAAAACGGCCACCGCGCCCGCATCCTCGGCGATCTTTGCCTCTTCCGTGGTCGTGACATCCATGACCACTCCCCCCTTAAGCATTTCAGCCAGTTCGATTTTCACCTCGAACGAGCCCTTTTGCAAGTCAAACGCAGCCTCTTTTTGACTTCCAACATTCCACACAGGTCTTTTTTTCATTAATTTACCCTTAACTTTACCTCGAGAGAGGAGGATCATTCGCGATTTATCTTTGGCGAAGCATGAGTTAATTTATTCATAGTTGGAGGAAATTTGTAAACGTGAACTTTCAACAGTAGATGTGAAGGTCAACCACTCTGCACAAATCATTTTTTGACTTAAGCTCTTTTGTTGCCAAATATTTTTTTTATAATTTAAGCTGACCGCATGAAAACAAGTTCAGAAGAGTGGAGATTATGTTAATTCGTCTCGCTACAATCCTCATTTTTATTGCCGGTCACTGTACCGCACAGCAATTCGATCTCCAGCTCAGGACCTCCTATTTTATTCCGCAAGACGGCACCTTTCGCAGTACCTTTCAGAACGGATGGGAAGATTTCCAAATCGAAGCAAGCTATGACCAATGCTGGGAGTGCGTTCCCTGGGTCAACGTCTCCTATTATGAACAAACCGGCAAATCATCCTGTGAGAAAAAGTACACACGGATCACATCCGGATCGTTGACGGCAGGCGCGAAAAAATATTTTTGCCCATGGGATTGCTGGAAGCCCTATTTAGGCGTCGGGGTCGGGGTCGATTACAAAGTATTTCACGATAAAGCGTCTTACGTAAACAAACATCTGACGAAGTGGTGCCCGACTTTGATATTGAAATCCGGTCTTGAACGCGATATCGGGTGTAATTGGTTCATCAACTGCTATCTGGACTACTCCTACACCCAGATCTTTGGCAAGAGTTGTAAAGGTGGCATCAGGCAAAGAAGCTGTGACGCCGGAGGACTTTTCGCGGGAGTCGGCATAGGAATGCGCATCTAACACGAAGTGATTCAAATCCGCCTGATCCAACTGGTATAAATGGGTTGATATTTGTAAATTAGAAGAGGTATTGCCGTGGTAAATTTTCTAAAATTTTCCAAGTGGATAGTGACGATGTGCGGCCTGGCGGCATGTTTATTAATGCCCGGCAGCTCTCTGGAAGCTATATGGCTGCCGGCGGAAACGATCTCCGATCCGTCGATTGATGTCTCTGCCCTCAATGGCCCTACAATGGGCGTTACCCCTCAAGGTAATGTCGTCGCCGTCTGGGTAGACCGAACCTATCCACCCGATGACAGGTTTGAAGACGTAGTGATGAGCTCCTTTTACACACCGAACGTAGGGTGGTCTGCCCCCCAGGTCATCAGCAGTCTGCAGATCAACACCGCCGACAAGCAACTCTATTCGGCTCAGGACGATCCGGATGTCGCTATCAACTCTTCGAACTACGCGGTAGCTGCCTGGGAAGGAGAGTATTCCGAGGATGAATTTCCCCAAGTGACGATCGCAGCTGTCAGAGACTCCAATGGAACATGGGGGCCGGTGAGTGTTATTTCGTCATTGAGCGGAGATAGCCGCGCGGTCAATGTGAATGTCGCATTGAATGAAGCGGGAACAGCCGTGGCGGCCTGGAGGGAAACGTATGAGTACCCCCCTGACGGCCCAACTGTGGACCGCACCGTAATCAGCATCCTTCCCTTCGGAGGATCTTGGTCCCCATTCGTCGTAATTTCAGGCGATGAAGTTGCCTTTGGCGACAGCGACAACAAGCCATGCGTTCAGATCAATGCCGATGGCGACATCGTCGTTGTCTGGAGAAGACGGTTTGAAGCCGGCGTATGGGGTATTGCCGCCGCGACATATGACGCAACCACCTCGACTTGGAGCAGCCCTGTTACACTGGATACCACTGTCTCAGACCTCTCCTACAATCCCCGCGTGGCTATCGATTCGAACGGAAACGCCATCGCGATCTATTCCATTGGAAATTCGATCAAATCCTCCTACTTCAACGGAACTTCGTGGCTGCCGCCCGTTGTTGTCTCAACAGATAGCGATGAAACGGAAGATCCCTCGATCGTGGTCGATCCCATGGGTAACGCCACCGCCACCTGGACTAGCAATTCAGGCCAAGTCCTCTCGTCGTCCCTGCCGGCCGGCGGATCCTGGACTGCGCCCGTTGTCATCAGTGTGGGGGATAGCTTTACCGATCCTTTCATGTCTCAGGAAGCTCTCGCTGTAGATGCCGATGGCAATGTGATCGCCATCTGGGAAAACGATGATACAGGCGCCCTTATCAGCGCCTACAAGCTCTTTGGGCAACCCTGGCAGGCGCCTGAAACCATATTCTCCGGAAACGACGTCATTTACCCAAGCATTGGACTTGCCTCCTGTGGACTTGCCGTCGCTGTTTGGCAAGAAACTCCAGAAGAGGGCTTGACACAGGTTATGGCTGCATTTAACGGCAACATTTTAACTCCGACCAATGCAAGAGGAAAAAAATGCTGCGACACATTTGCTGTGCAGAAGAGATGCCTGACTAAGCTCTCATGGGATGCTTCAGACTGCATCCGGTACTTCAATATCTGGAAAAACGGCCAGCTTTTAACTCAAGTGCCCGGAACTGCCGCCGCAAAATTCACGGACCCCCTCGGATGCAAAGGAAGAAACATCTATACGATCTCTTCCGTGAACACCTTTGGGTTTGAGAGCGCAAGGGTGCCTTTCAGCTTCTAAGAGGGGTATCGCTAGCTAATTTCGAGCTCACGTCGGTTTTTGGCCGAAGTGGGCTCGATTTCTCTTGGGGTATTTCTTTACAAATTCTGAAAAGGGCTGGATTGCTGCTCGAAACGCTTGCCTTTGTTGCGGTCGGCAATCTCCTTTCTGATTGAATAGAGAAGGTCTTGGTCGAAATCTTTATTTGCAGCCCAGAGAAGATATTGCAGTGGAATATCTTTGAAAAGACGTCCTTTATGCTTTCCTAGAGGCATTGTTTTCATCATGATGGGCTTGGAAAGAATCTGGAACACCTTTTCAAGAGAGCCGTAGCGCTTTGAAAGATGCTTGAACACCTCGATATTGACGAGCACATCATTCATCGCCCTGTGCGCAGCGTCCTGAGGCACGTTGAAATGCACTCCCAGCTTCTCCAATGCGTTCGATGGGCTGTCGCCGTAAAGCCTGGCCAGCCTGAGCGTGTCGATCGTTTTATTTTTGTCAAAGCTGCAGGGGATCATGTAGCGTTTCGCTTCGTTCTTAATGAGCTCCAGGTCGTAGTTGATGTTGTGCCCGATGATGATATGGCTACCTATCATCTCGATGATTTTGGGCAAAAGACGCTGAATTTTGGGCTTTCCCTGCACCATATCCTGGGTGATGTGGTGAATTTTGATGGAGGTCTCTGGAATTTCCATCTCCGGGTCGACCAAGGACTCGTAAGATTCGATGGCGCCATCGAATGTGAATTTGACGACAGCTATCTCGATGATTCTGTCTTTCTCAGGGTCGAGTCCCGTGGCCTCACAGTCGAGGCATACGAACGTCTGTTTATGAATCTGTCCCACGGGGCTCCTTTAAGTCGCTTGGATGTGATTGTCGATTAGTCTGATCAGAGCCTCTTTTCCCTTGTTTTCGTTCGTGGAGAAGATGACAAAGGGAATATCGGCTCTTAAATGTTCCAAAATTTGATGTGCAGTCTTCTGATGGGCCGAGTGGGATATTTTGTCGCTTTTGGTGAATACGGCTATCACATCTTTTTCAAAGTGCAGCAGCCAATCGAGCATGGCGATATCCTCTTCACTCGGCTCCCTCCTGATGTCAAAGAGGAACAATACCAATTTAAGATTTTCCCTTCCCTGAAGATACCCTTCAATGAGCGGACCCCATTTGGCCCGAAGCTCTTTGGGAACCTTGGCATAGCCAAAACCGGGCAGGTCGGCAAGAGCGACTTGGTCGTTAACGATGAAAAAGTTAACCGTCTGCGTCTTTCCCGGAACGGAGGATGTTTTCGCAAGCCCCTTGCGCCCCAGCATGTGATTAATGAGAGACGATTTACCGACATTGGATCTGCCGATCAGCGCGATCTCCGGCATCACCTTTCCCTGGGGAGTTTTAAACACAGGAATCTTGACGTCAGGGCCAAATGCGCCCTGGAACTTAGCTTCTTTAATTTTAGACAGAGTCATTTCACACCTCTTCTGAAATGGAGATCAGGCGCTCACTTTCCGAAAAGTGCTCGATATGCACTCGGTAGTGGCCTGCTGGCAGGATTTGCTCTATTCTTTCAGACCACTCGATGCACGTGATGCCATCCGGATACAGATATTCTTCAAAACCCATAGCTATAAAATCTTCGGCATTCTGCATGCGATACAAGTCAAAATGAAAAAGGCACTTCTTGCCTTTGTAAATATTTAAAATAGAAAATGTCGGAGAGATCACTTCAGACGCAGGAATGTCGCATGCCCCTTTGGCAAGGCCTTTGATGAAGGTTGTCTTTCCCGCTCCAAGATCGCCGGAAAAGAGTACGACGGCACCGATCGGGAGCGAAGCTCCGAAACGGGTCGCTATCGCGATAGTTTCCTGCTGAGATTCTGTCTTATATTTTTCTACCATGATTTTCAAAAAAACGATCTAAGAGACAGTCCACACACTGAATTGTATGATTTGCTTGCTGACAGCCTCTAAGGTACCTCCCCTTACTGAACCAAAGGACTTATACCGAAAGTGTCTCAAAATTTGGTTTTTGGCAAAGAGAAAGCTCCAAATTTCGAGATACTTTCGGTATAAACAGAGCGGTTCCGAAGATCATGGTGCATTAACAGTTTGGGGACAGGCTTCAAAAGCCTATATTAAAACTGAAATCGTATGCCTTGAGTTTAAATACAGGCTCTAAGAAAAGCTTAGGCCAGCCACTTCTCGACAAAGGGGACAAATTCTTTTTTGTCGGCCAAAGCTTCCACAAACTGGGCGATCTTATCTTCGACCAGCTGTTTTTGGATAAACTCTAAGAAACTCTCTTCGATCTCGTAGCGATTCTGACTTTGCACTTCACTCAAGCTTAGAGGCTTCAAATAGTTCTTCTTAAAGTCTTCAATCACGGATTCCTTCGTATTGAAGATTTTTCCGGATAAAGCGGAAGAGTAAACAGTCCTTTTGATCGGTTCCTTCACCTTTGTCTTATCAAGGTAATTTTTGATGACTTCAGGATCTTCGGAAACATAGAATCGCTTCACTTTCAATCCGCCGATACGCTCTGTATTTTCTTTGCAGTTAGAAACCCAGTCGTAGATAGCGTCCTGAGGATTCGGGTGTGTGTTGTCACCGAAGACCTTACCGGAAAAGGGGCAGATGTAGATCTTCTTGGTCAGTTCGTTGACACTTTCTCTCGAAAAAGTGATCTTGATTTCCGCTTCTTTCCACAAGGGATTGGTTTTTTCCGCAGCCCTGACTGCATCTTCGGCATTCTGATAGATCACTTTATTTTTGGGATAAAGCACAGGATGCAGCTTGAACTTGTTCTGAATAAAATACAGGTAGGCAGTGACCAGCTCCACTTCCGGCGTTTCATGCAGAAAATGTTGGAGCTTATCGCTTAGATCTGCAGATATCTCTATTCCTTTAGTCATCACGACCTCGTGGCAAATGCAATTAACAGAAAGCAATCATTTAATGATAAAGAATATCCTTAATCATTTTATTATTCAAGGAGGATTTCCCCTCTGGGTCAAAGCGAATCTTGAGAGTGGGCCGAGGCACTAAAAAAGTGTATTCTAAAAAAAATCATTTCAGCCGGCAGCGGGATCTTCTGGTCAAAAATAGGCCAAAATTTATAGTAGAGGAGCGGAGGCTTACCCGAGTCGCCGCACCCCCGCCAAAGAGAGGATCGTATGCTGTCAATCAAAGAACACTTAGTTAACGGCTATGAAACCGTGATCGAAGCAGAAGACCGGGAGACAAACCTGCACTGCTTCATTGCGATCCATAATACGCACCGAGGGCCGGCACTCGGCGGCGTCCGCATCTATCCCTATAAAGGGGAAAAAGAAGCGCTAGAAGATGTGCTGCGCCTCTCGCGCGCCATGACAGCTAAATCTTCTCTTGCCGAATTGAGCTTGGGGGGAGGGAAAAGCGTCATCATCGCCGATCCGAAAAAAGATAAGACTCCGGCGATGCTCCGCAGCTTTGGCGAGGTAATCAATTCACTAAAAGGTAGTTACATAGTTGCAGAAGATGTCGGCTCATCGGCTGAGGACATGCTCATCATCCGGGAAAAGACCCCCTATGTAGTCGCTCTTCCGACCGAGAGATCAAGCGGCGACCCCAGCCCTTTCACGGCCTTCGGAGTCTTGAAAGGAATGGAAGCTGCCGCCAAAAAACTGTTCGGCTCCGCTTCTCTTCTTACGAGAGCGGTGGCGATACAAGGACTTGGCCATGTAGGCCACTGCCTTGCAGAACAGCTTTTCTGGGCGGGGGCTAAAGTCTATATCGCCGATATCGATGAAGAGAAGGCCCGCCACTTCGCTAAAAAATGGGGCGCAATAGCGGTTTCCCCCTCCGAAATCCATCGGGTGCCCTGCGACATCTTCTCACCTTGCGCCTTGGGAGGTGTATTAAACCCTCAATCGATTAAGGAACTTAACTGCCTGGCAGTTGTTGGCTCGGCCAACAATCAACTGCTGAGCGATGATGACGACAAGCTTCTCTTTGAGCGTAAGATCCTCTACGCCCCCGATTTCATCATCAACGCGGGAGGCCTCATCAATGTGTCCGAAGAGTTGAGCCCCATGGGATACAATCCTGCAAACGCGATCAGCAAAATCCGTAAAATTTTTGATACGGCCACGGTCGTGTTTTACCGCTCCGAGAAGGAGAAGCGGGGAACAGGGTCGATTGCCCTCGAGCTTGCCATGGAAAACCTCAAGAAGCGATAGTTTACCAAGAATTAAGAGAGTACTCATCGGTATAAGAGACGGCTAACGGTCTCTAAGCTTCGAAAAGAACTCCACACATCCATCCACTACTCCGATTTTTTAGAAGCTAATACCCCTCTGCAGCGCCAAAGCATCCTGCTTTGAGTTGCTGGGCAGTCTCTCAAGTCTTGAACATCGGACCCCATTTTGATATCATCGAAGGCAAAATCCGAATTTCTAAGGAATCAAACGATGCAAACTCCCAAAGAGCACCTCCTGCGTAATTTTTCAGAAGCCCTAGAGCACTCATTCCACCCCCTTTCGCAGGAAGCTGGCTCCGTCCCTCTTGAAATCACCAAAAGCACGCAAGACAAGTTCGGCCACTACCAGTTCAACTCCGCCATGCGCCTCGCCAAACCCCTTGGCCAGCCGCCGCGGGCTATTGCAGAGAAAATTATCGAAAACCTGAGCAAAGACGGAATGATTGAAAAACTGGAGATTGCCGGCCCCGGCTTTGTCAACATCACCCTCTTACCCTCTTATCTCTCATCCCTCGTCAATGCTATCGCCCGCGATGAGAGAGCCGGAATAGAGTCTCCTGCGACCCCCCAACGCATCGTGATCGACTTCTCCAGCCCCAACATCGCCAAAGAGCTTCACGTCGGCCACCTCCGTTCAACCATTATCGGAGACTGCCTTGCCCGCCTGTTTGAATTTAAAGGGCATGACGTTGTACGTCTCAACCACATCGGCGACTGGGGAACTCAGTTCGGCATGCTGATCGCCTTCATGAAACAAGATGTTCCGGAAGCCTTCCAAAACCCCGAAGGCTACGCTCTCGAAGACCTGATGGGCTGGTATAAACAGGCTAAAGCCAAATTCGACAGCGACGAGAATTTCAAGACAAATTCTCAGAAAGAGGTCGGCCGCCTGCAAGGAGGAGATTCTTCCTCGCTAAAGGCCTGGGAGGCCATCTGCAGCATCTCAAGGCAGTCATACCTCGAAATTTACCGTCTCCTGGATATCGAAATCAAAGACAGGGGCGAGTCCTTCTACAATCCTTTCCTGAAAGATGTAGTCGACGAACTTCAGAAAAAAGGGCTTGTCCAGGAGTCGGACGGAGCTCTTTGCATTTTCATGAAAGGCTTCACCAACAGGGAGGGCGAGCCTCTCCCCCTGATCATCCGGAAAACAGATGGCGGCTACAACTATGCCACAACCGATCTTGCTGCCATACGCCAGCGCATCCGAGATGAAAAAGCGGACCGAATCATCTACGTTACCGATGCCGGGCAGGCGAGCCATTTCAAAATGATTTTTCAGGCAGCGGAAGAGGCGGGATGGCTAGATCCCCAAAAGACGCGGGTGGATCACGTTCCTTTTGGACTTGTGCTTGGCCCCGACGGAAAAAAATTCAAGACACGCTCCGGGGAGACAGAAAGACTGATCGACCTGATCACGACGGCTATCGAAAAGGCCTACTCCATCGTCAGCGAGCGCCAATCTGAAATGGCGGAAGAGGAAAAACGCCACTTGGCCGAAAAGCTAGGCACCTCTTCGATTAAATACGCTGACCTCTCCTGCCACAGAACAGGAGACTACACTTTCAGCTATGACAGGATGTTAAAATTTGAGGGCAACACCGCAAGCTACCTTCTCTACAGCTTTGTACGTATCCAGGGAATAAAGAAGAAGGTCGGCAAGGAAACGGAGGAGATCTTAAATGAATCCCAAGCCGTACTGAGCCATCCGAGTGAAATCGCGCTCGGACTACACCTTGCGCAATTCGGCGAGACGCTCGACCAGATGGCAAACGATCTTTTGCCCAATCAGCTCACGGAATACCTCTATCAGCTGGCGGAAAAATTCAACGCCTTTTTCAGGGATTGCCGCGTCGAAGGTTCAGAGGAAGAGGGATCGCGCCTGACGCTGATCGTCGCTACCGAGCGCGTGCTGAAAGCCGGCCTGCATATTCTGGGCATCGGCACCGTCGAGAGAATGTAAGAGGAAGCCCCACCACACACTTTTGAGATGCTTGCAGTATTTACCAAAAGCATCTCAAAAATGAAATTTTTTGGTTTGAGAAAGCCCTCAATATTATCGGTATACTGCCTACCAAAGCAAATTAAACAGCGCTTACCGGGCCAGGGTGTCGATCTTTCGCTTTGAAGTAATCAATCACTAAGTCGGCGGCTTTGTCGGAGAAAAGATAACCGACGTGGCCGGTGGCATCCAACGTATCCACTTTGAGTTTATCGCCCGGGCTGCCGCCGCGCTTGGCAGAATCCATCGGCAAAATGATCAGGTCGGTTTTCGTCGCGATATGGTAGTAGTCGGTAGTTTGATCGTGCGCCGCCCACTCCTGCTGCTGCTTGACGAAATCGGAACCGGGAAACATCTCCTTTCCGCAGGAAGAGAGCCCCAGCGTACCGTAGGCGACATAGGTTCCATCCAATGGAGTGCCGAGGGTAACAATCTCTTTCACGTCAGTGTCTTGGGCCATCGTATAGCGCCACTGCCTTGCGACAAGCCCGCCCATGGAATGGGTAAGTAGGCGGATGTCTTTTCGACCTGTCAGCTCCTGTATCTCTTTCACTTTGGCATCGACCCGCCTGGCGTACTCATCAATGGAGATCAGAGGATTACCCAAGTTGATGGAGAAAACATTTTGGTAACCGGCCGCTTTAAGCCTTGACTTGTGATAGACCCAGTTGTTGGAACTGCCCAAGAATCCGTGGATCATCAGAATCGGAGTTTCTTCGGGATTGATCTCGTCTCGCGTTTTAGGATCGCTCTTGGTTAGGTCGACAGGAAACAGCGCGATGAGGGATAGGATGCCCAACACTTCCGTCACTAAGATTTGGATGATGTTGGCAACTCTCCGCAGACATTCGGGAAGGTGAGGTGTCGCCAGTTCCCAAAGCTTCAACCCGGCAAGAGTGCCTAGGCCGATCAGGGAGATAGTCAAGATCGTTCCGGCAATGGCTTCCGCCGAGATCACTGTCAGGGAGACAATCAGACTAATTGTCGCCGCAGCGGCAAACAGGGCGCCCAGAGTGTAAAAAGCGATATGGGCAATGTCTTTGATGCGAAGGGGCGAGCCTTCCACTTTCTTTTCCTCTTCCGGCAAGGGAAAGCGGCCGTTCATATCAGTTCTTCCTGTATTCAAAGAATCAATAGCCATAAAACCATCTTTTGATTAATTCAATAATCCCATATTTTACGAAAAATTTATAAATATCTAATTAAGAAAGCTCTCAGAAAATTCAATCCCCAAAATCGAGGAAACCCGAATCCGTTAACTTTCTCTTAGAGTGCGGGGCACAAGCAAAGGAGTTTTATGCAGATGACCGGGAATTTCTCGCACCAGCTGAGGAACGGCGTAGCCTGGCAGGCGCTCTCTAATCTGCCCGATCAGGGCGATCGCTCTCTCATCACCCACCTCAAAACGCTGAGAGCCTCTGACGCGATCCAGTTGATGTAAGTAATAGGGGATGATGCCGTTGGCAGATAGCTTGAGCATCAACTCTTCAAGCGCCTCGACTGTGTCATTGACGTCTTTTAAAAGCACCGACTGAGAAAGCACGGGAATTCCCAGTTTCTGGATCCTTTTCAGACTGAACAGCACATCAGAATCGAGTTCGCGGGCGTGATTGACGTGCACCACGAAAACAATCTGCTTATTTATGGATGCGAAGAGGTCTAAAAAGGCGTCATCGATTCTTTCCGGGATACCGATCGGAAAGCGGGTATGGAAACGAATCAGTTGGATATGGGGGATGGCATCAATTCCTTCGAGCAGAGTCATCAGCCTGCGATCTGGTAAACTCAGCGGGTCGCCGCCGCTCAAAATCACCTCAAACAGGGAAGTGTCACTCCTTAAACCGGAGAGCTCCTCTTCAAAATCGGCCTTCTCTTTTTCATAGGGGTAGTTCTGGCGAAAACAGTAGCGGCAGTGCATTGCGCAGGCAGAGGTGGTGACAATGAGCGCCCGGCCGGCATACTTTTTTAGCATCTTGCCGGTCAACGTGTAGAGGGACTCCGCATTGGGATCGTCCAAAAAACCCTCCCCTTGCTTCGTCTCGAGAGTATGCGCAAAAAACTGACGTGCCAGAGGGTCATCGAGAGTGCCTTTGGCCATTTTAGCCGCGAGCCTTTCCGGGACGTTGAGCGTAAATGGGCTTTTAGCCAAAAGCTGAGCGCGGTCTTCTTCTCCAAGCTGCAGGTAAGCCGCCAGCTCGTCAACTGAAGTAAAGTTGGTTCTAAGAATGGATTGCCAAGATGAAGTCATGCTATCGTTAAAAAATTCAAGTGGTTCATTTTAAATGAACAAGACATTAAACACTAATGTAAAAAAAATTTGCAATTTAAAACCTTATTAGTTAGACATCATCCTTTAACGATCAAGAGAGAGAGAGACGCGCGATGAGCACCGCCGCTGCCAAAGCTATCCTGACATTTGCATTTCTCATGAGCTTTTTAAATCCCGTGGAAGCAACACCCCTTCCCTCGCCCGAAGCCTCTTGCTGCGACAGCTGCGGAAGTGCCGGACCCCAAGGACCCCAAGGGCCCGCCGGACCCCAGGGTCCGCAAGGACCTCAGGGTCCGCAAGGAGCTCAAGGGTTGTCAGGTGTCAGAGGACCGACAGGACCCGACGGACCGCAAGGCCCTGAGGGCGAGCCCGGAATCAGGGGGCCCCAGGGAACTCCCCAAGGTTTTGCCTACACCGACTGCGGTCCGACCGGAACCCCGTACCTCGTCGCTGGTATCATCGAATTGCCGGCAGATGGCTCAGACGGGCCTGTTTCCGTCCCAGGCACCAGCGGTCCCGGCTATACATACACCGCCTCCCAAAGCGGAGTCTCCATCACCTTCGATCAGGTGGGTGGACAAGACCTTGCATGGTCCATCACGGCAACTGCTTTCGATACCTTCGGACGCAACGTCTTTGTCAATATCACACAGACGACGCCTCCCGCCTATGAGCTGATTCCTTCTTCGTCCCTGGGAACCACGTTTGATATCGACAGCATCGAGTTTATCGCGACAGCCTGCTTTGAACCGGTCGAATAAAATGACAAAGAGGCTGCCCATTATAAATCCGCAGCCAAAAAATTCATACTTGAGAAGGATGATGAAAAACAATCCGATCCGTAGCAGAAAAACAGCCTGGGCTCTAGGACTTATCCTCACATTAGGCCTCCCGCTTCAGCTGGCCGCAAAGTGCGACTGCCTGCCAAGCCCTGCCGGCCCTCCAGGGCTGCAAGGGGTTCCAGGCATTCAAGGACCTGCTGGCATCCAAGGGGAGCAAGGCCCCCAAGGCCCTGAGGGACCGACCGGCCCGGCCGGGGAACAAGGTCCCGTTGGAGAGCAGGGCGTGCAGGGACCGACAGGGTACCCCGGGGGCAATATTATCAGCTTTCAGGGAGAAGCGCTCCTCATCTCCGGCATCATCCCCCTTCCCGCTGTCGGAGAAGGCCCCACTTCCGGTTCAGGCGATGGCTACACTTACGTTGCCGACAGCAACTATGCAATCATCACATTCACCAACCAGCCTTATGATTATGTGGTGAATGCCAACGCTGAAGTCTCCCTTCCCAATACCCTTTCCGATGTCACCGCTGTCATCACGGCGCAGACAAATTTCTCGGACGACAACACCGTTAATCCGATAGTCAGAATCGACGTCAGCAACTTTAATGCCAACGCGATCAACTTTTTAGCCATTGGCCTGCAGACGCCCCCATAAACTCAACAGAAGGTTATTCCAGGTAACGATTATGAACTTAAGGCACATCAAGTACACCGTCCTGCCGCTACTGGCGCTCGTTTTTTCCCATACGGCAGAAGCAATCTACTGGCCCTGCCAAGATCAACAAAAAAAAGAGCAACTGCTTGAATCCTTGACCCTGAACGCGGGCTACACATCGCCGAGAGGAATCGGCAGGGAGGAGGGATACGCTTCTCTAGGCGCATTTTTCTGCCCTGAAGCACGCTGCGGTTATTGGGATCCTTTGCTTGAACTGCAGGGACATCGCCTGAATGACGGAAAGTGGGCTGCCAACGTCGGTGTCGGACTGCAGACGGCATTTCCCACCTATAAAGCTAAGCTGCGCGGCTATGCCTATGTAGACTACCTCCAGGGGGAATTTGGGAATTTCAAAGAGGTCAGTATTGGCGCTGAATGGCTGGGATGCCTTTTTGACGCCCGCATCAACGGCTACTTTCCCTTAAACGAACACGGCAACAGAAAAAAGACGCGCTTTGACTATGGCAACGGCGCCGTGGCAAACCGATTCGAAAACGAGGCGAGCTTAAGAGGACTTGATTTGGAAGTGTCCGCATGGCTAAACCCTTTCCCTTGTGTTGACCTCTACAGCACGCTCGGTACCTATACCTACCGCTTTGACAACTCCCACTGCGGCAACCGCAACCACATCTTTGGCGGACTTGTCCGCTTTGAGATCCCTCTTTTCCTGGGACTTAACGTTTCTTTGCAAACATCTTACGATGAAGTGTTCAAGAGCCGAAGCTTTGTCCAGGTCAACTGGGACTTTCCCTTAGCGATGTTCAACGGCTGTGACAGCAAAAACAGCTGCTGCCCCCGAATCCGCAGGCAAGAGATCATGCCTCTTACAAGACTCTGCTACTGGAAAACAAACTATTAAGCATTAGGTTAAGTCATGATCACGATAAATAGAGCCTTATCACTCTGGACGCTGACGATGGCAGGGGTCTGTAGCTGCTTGCTCACACAGATGCACGCCGATGAAGGCCTTCTTCCCACCAGGTTACCCCCTGTTGGCTTACCTTCTCCTGAGATGGGCTGCTGCCCTCCCCCGGGACCGACAGGTCCCGTCGGACCGCCCGGAATTCAAGGACCGGAAGGCGCTCCCGGGATCGCAGGGCCGCAAGGGATAGAGGGTGAGGAAGGACCCATCGGTCCCACAGGGCCGACAGGCGATCAAGGTCCTCAGGGAGAGCCGGGAGCGGCTGGACCCGACCAAGGAGAGGTGACCGGCAATCTGCTCACGGAATGCCCATCGGACACCACCCCGCTATTTGTGTTTGGCACTATTCCTCTGACACCGGATGGAGTTGGAAGCGGAGAAGGGTATACTTATGCCGTCTCGACAGCGATGGATCAAGTGACGATTACCTTCACTGACCAGACAGCGCCCTACGCTGTCGTCGCCAACGTGCAGCAAATCCCGAACACGATCACGACTACCTCCAATATTACGCTGCAGCACACCGAACCCTATGAAGTTGTCCTTCTCCTTACACCTTCAGGAGACCCAAACTTCACCAATGTAGAGTTCAAGGCGACAGCCTGCATCCCCAGCTTCAGCATTCCGGATTAAAGATCCGCTCCCCGACGGGGAGCGGAATACACCGAAAGTATCATAAACCTGGGCAATGGCGCCTTGAGATACTTTCGGTGTAGACTTGTCTAGACCCCGAGCGCCACAGACTGCATCGGTTTTGTCATTTGCGGGTAGACATACTCTTCCGGCCGCTGGTCGATCTCGACGCGGTCGATCATCGCACCCAAATCAATCAGCTTTTGGTCCAGGGCCTCATAGCCTCTATCCAAGAATGGCAGACCGGTGATAGTGCTTGTCCCCTCCGCGATGAGGGCGGCCATCACATAAGCGAAGCCGGCCCGGAGATCGGGCACATGAATGTCTTTGCAGGCAAGAGGAGTTGCTCCCTTGACGATAAGACTGTGGGGGAAGCTCTGCGAAGCAAATCGGCAGTCTTTTCCACCCAGACACTGTTTAAACAGGGTGATATCCGCCCCCATCTCTTTAAGAATATCGGTGTATCCAAAGCGATTTTCGTAAACCGTTTCATGAACGACAGAAGAACCGGTCGCCTGTGTCAAAAGGACGACGAAAGGCTGCTGCCAGTCAGTCATAAAGCCGGGGTGTACATCAGTTTCCAGGTGAAGCCCCCCTTGCAGCGGGCCGTCATAGTAAAACTTGATCCCGTCCTTTTTCACCGAGTAGCCGCCGCCAATTTCGCGGAGCTTGTTTAGGAAGGTGATCATATCCTGATGCTTTGCATCCTCAATGAAAATCTCACCCTTCGTCGCGATCGCCGCCATTGCCCAGGATGCCGATTCGATACGGTCGGGAATAATGGAGTGCTCCACTTCATAAAACCGTCTTGTACCGTGGATGCGGATGGTGCGGTCAACGTCCAGCGTGATGTTGGCGCCAAGCTTTTGTAAAAAGAGGATCAGATCGACAATTTCGGGCTCCATCGCAGCATTTTTAATCTCGGTGACACCTCGGGCTGTGACAGCTGCCAAAATGGTGTTTTCCGTTGCGCCGACAGATGGATAGGGAAGATGGATCACTGTGCCTTTTAAGCCATTGTGAGCTTGCGCGAAATAGGCGCCCTGTCTTTTCATTTCGCGGAATTCGATCGTCGCTCCGAGTTTTCTTAAAGAATCCAAGTGAAAATCGATGGGCCGCTTGCCGATCAAATCTCCGCCGGCAACCGGCACGATGATATCCTGATCGGTTCTTCCCAAAAGCGCACCGATCATCAGGATCGGGATCCGGTTGGCGCCTGAAAAGCGCTGAGGAATATAGGAAGTATTGAGCTCTTTTGTGACCACTTCCATGACTTTCGCCTCTTTGTCCCAGGCAACCTGCATGCCGATTTCCTGGCACATGGCGACAGTCACTTCGATTTCAACGATATTCGGTACATTGTAAAACCGGCACGGCTTATCGGATAAAAGCGAGGCCACCAGCAATTTAGTCGTCGCGTTTTTGGCTCCTTGCGCCCTGATTTTACCTTTAAGCGGATTACCTCCGGTGATCTTCATCGCTTCCATGATTTTTATCCCAACCCCTTCACACTGTTTAATTAAGACATCTTTTAGGGAAAAAGCCCCCACATGCCTACGTGAGTAACCTACATAAAGAACAGGTTTCCCTCAAGAAAATAATTAATTTACAAAAAAAATAATCAAAAGTTGATTAGAAGAGCATTTATTCAACAATTAAAAGAACCTGTCTTGCAGTATACCGAAAGCGTCTCAAAATTAAGTTTTCAGCCCCGAGAAAGCCCCTCAATTGAACGGATTAAATCACCTAATATTAGAATGATAAGGCAACTTCGAAACTTTCGGTCTTGGGTGCTATCTCGAAGTTGCCCTGCCAGATTTCAGGAAGAGACTGCTAACAGATTGGGATTTGAGTTTACGGGTAGTCTCTTATTTGGTTTAAAGAAATAGGTGGAAGAACTAAACTTTTCACAAAATTCAACCCCATACCGAAATTGCCTCAAAATTTGTTTTTTGGCTTTGAGAACACCTCGGAATTGCGACGTTGCATGTCGTCTCATCTTTCTAATATTAGGTGACTTGCAACATCGCAATCCCGAGAGTTTTCTCAAAGCCCAAAAGCGGAGTCTATGACACTTTCGACGCAGGGAAACCGGACATCACCCACCGACGAGCAGGAGCTAACATGCGATACAGAACAGGGATTGGCCAAGACAGCCACCGCTTTGAAGAACAAGGGAGCAAAAAGTGCATCATCGCCGGCTTGGAATTCGACGATGTGCCCGGGTTTTCGGCAAATTCCGATGGCGATGTCGTCTTTCATGCCCTCTGCAACGCCATCACCACCGTCACCGGCGTGCCCATACTCGGAGCTTTGGCTGACACACTCTGCCTGGAAAAGAAAATCACCGACAGCGAAGAGTATTTAAAAGAAGCCCTGAAAACATTAGGGAATCAGAAAATATCCCACGTCTCTATCTCGCTGGAGGGTAAAAGGCCAAAATTCAAAGAGCGCGTGCGGGAGATGCGAGACAACATCGCCCGGGTCATCGGCATCAACCCTTCCCAGATCGGGATCATGGCGACCACAGGCGAAGGCTTGACCGGGTTTGGCCGCGGAGAAGGAGTCCAATGCTTCTGTATCATCACCACTGAAGAACCCGCTTAAAGCGATCCTATTTTATACCGAAAGTGTCTCGTCATTTGGTTTTGGCAAAGAGAAAGCCCTCATGCCAAATTTTGAGACACTTTCGGTATAGAGACTGTGCTCAAACTGATTTGAGTTTGTGGGCAGTCTCTTAAGACAGTTCTAAATCAAGCCGGATTGATCGCAAAATCCGGCATTTTCGATCAATAGACGTCGCGTAGGTACCGGCCTGTTTTTCGCAGAGAACGGACATAATCCTTAGCTTCCTCATCCGTCATGCCGCCATGCTCGGCCAGGATCTGCAAAAGCGCAGCCTCCACATCCCTCGCCATGCGCTTGGCATCGCCGCAAACATAAAGATAAGCCCCCTCTTGCAGCCAGGCATGGAGTTCTTTACCCTTTTCCAGCATACGGTGCTGGACGTAGATCTTGCTTTCTTGGTCACGGGAAAAGGCCAGATCCAACTTAAGACCTTCCTTGGAATGCATTTGCCGCCAATAATCGCCGTAAAGAAACGTTCCGTCTTGATACCAATCGCCAAAGAAAAGCCAATTCTTACCCTTGGCGCCGATAGCTTGCCGCTCCTGCATAAAGGCCCTGAAAGGAGCCACGCCTGTTCCCGGACCGATCATGATCATGGGCGCCATCGAATCCTTTGGAATCGTAAACCCTGAGTGCGGTTGTAGAAAAATAGGGATCTCCGGCTGTTTAAGCGGCGTTCTTTCCGACAGATAATGGGTGCAGACTCCCCCTCTTGGCTGCCCTAAAAGCTCATAAGACACCTTGGCAACCGTTAAATGCACTTCGCCCGGATGGGTCCTCAGCGAGGAGGCAATCGAATAGAAGCGCGGCATGAGCGGCATGAGCAAATCGACAACTTCTTGCGGCTCAACGGAGGCTCCTCCGGCTTCCTCTATCAGATCGGGTACATGCCTCTCTTCCAGATGCGCTTTTAAAAGATCGGGATCGGACGCGCCGAGCATCTCCATAAACCGCTCTTTAGCCTTTTTGCAATGCGCCTTCTCAGCAACCTTTGAAAAGAATTTTTTATTAACCTGAACTAAATTGGCCTTCCTCAAAAGAAATTCGTGGAATGCAAGCGACTCGCCGTCCCGCTTGGTAACTACCGATTCATCTCCCTGAACGCCAAACAGCTTGAGTAGCTTCTCAGCTATCTTAGGATCATTCGCAGGAGCGACGCCGATACAATCGCCGACTTCATAGCTTATTCCCGATTCGGCAATATCAAGCGTTAAGTGATAAGTCTCTTTGTTCGATTCTCTCGAACAGAGGTTGTACCTCTCGATGAGAGACGCTCTGTAGGGATTTGTTTTGGAATAGACGGTTCGCTGTTTTAGCTGATCTTCAGGCATGGAATATAGCACCTCTTTGAAATGTAGGCAGGAGAAAAACCCCTTGAAAATCAAGGATATCTGAAAACTTCTCGGCAATTATAAACTAATGCGGATTAGTGTAAAACAAGAATTTGATAAAATTTAAGTTTACATTTTTTTGTTATAGAGTCATGTTTATTTTTTAGTGAATCTGGCGCGGAGGGAACATGTCGCCTATTCCTTTTAGACAAAGGTCAGGCACGATGGGACGCCACTGTTTTTTTTATCTTGAAAACAGCAGGCAGCTTTTGCAGGAAGAGTGCATCGGTGAATCCGGTCGCCGGTTGGTGCGGCTCGCCTCTCTTTCCATCCCAATGCCTCCAGGCATGGTCATCACCAAGCAAGCCGCAAAGGAAGCGCTGACAACCGGCGACTTCTTAAAAGGCTTTGTGAAAAAAGAACTCGCTTCGGGCCTTTTACACATCGATGCGAAACTGACCGAATCCCTCGGTAATAAAAGACCCGGCAAACTCTTCTCTCTCTGTTCTCTTCAGGCTAAGGAAAGCCCCTTTTCAAGGACGTACTCATTTGATTTCATAGGCCTTAGCGAAAAAAACATCTCCGAGTTCGAGCCCTTCTGTCCCGACGGAAAAGCCATCTACCTCAATTTTTTACGATTCATCAAAGATCTCTCATCCTTCGTCTTTCACATCTCAAAACACCCTTTTCAGTCCGCTTGGGAGCATATCAAAAAAAATGAGGGGGCCCTTTTAGACAGCGATGTGACAAGCGAAGGGCTGCATGAAGCCTGCCTTCATTTTCTGCATATCTTTAAAAACGAGGGAGGCCGCGCTTTTCCGACAACCATGGAAGAGCAGTTTGAGCTTTTGATCCACGCCATCTACCAGCGCTGGCAGACAGAGCTTGAAGACCCGCTCAATAGCTTAATTGGAGCTCCAAGAACGGAAGAACCGGAGCTGATGATCCAGGGAATGGTTTTTTCCAACTTGACCGCGTATTCAGGACAAGGAACTTTCTATTCACGCAATCCCACCAACGGCAATCCCGAAATTTATGGAGATTACTTTCAAAAACGAGGGAGCGAAGACATTTTCGACGACCACACCTCGACAAAGAGGCTCTTCTCAAGCGACATAAAATCGCTGCAGTACCTCATGCCCAGCGTTTACCGGGAGATTACCGCCTACGCTGCACTGATCGAGCACGAGCTGCTGGAAACGGTAAGAGTAGACTTTACCATTGAGGACGGGCATCTTTTCATCACCAACATCGTCAAAGCGGACGAGCAGCCGCTCAGCTCCATCAAATCCTTGACAGAGCTGATCAAAAAGGGAGCCATCGACAAAAAAACTCTGCTGGAGCGCATCGACCCCGTGGAAGCAATGAAAGCGGCCGAGCAGCTCGACACCATCATCCAGCACAAAGAGACCTGCCTTGTCGATACAATGGAAGCCCCCTCGGCAGGCCTGGCTATCGGAAAAATAGCTTTCTCGAAGGCCAAAGCAGACGAGATCGCAAACAATGGAGAAAGCGTCATACTTCTCAAAGAAGATGATGCGGAATTGAGCGGCGTCACAAACAATCTCTCCGGCGTTATTACCTTGAAGGGCATCAAAACCGGCTACTTCTTTCAAACACTGCGTCTTCGCAATATTCCTTCCATGATTCTTGGGGAAGAGGTGATGTTCGACAAGAAAGAGGGTATCCTGAGGTTTCCCGAAGCCGAGATCAGGGAGGGCGATACTTTAGTCTTTGACACTAATCAAAACAAGCTTTTCAAGAAGGATAATCAAGAAGAGATCACGATCAGGCGCAGAGGGGCATCGGCCCTTTTTGAACCCATCAAAAAGATCGCCGACAAAGTCAAATCCCTGACAATTATCCCCCTTGCAACCCCGCAAGACATCAACTCCAGCGGACAGGAATTTAAATGCCTGAATTTAGACAGCCTGATGGAATCTCTTGCTCAAGAGCATCCCCTCGCCCTGATCGAGATTTCCCTCGGCAGGGAAAACAAGGCCTTAATCCGCTCCGAGCTCAAAAACAGAATCGCGTCCGCGCTCTATCGAAAGCAATCAACCCACCCCGTTCTCTTCCTGCTTCCCGGGGCGGAAGCAATCATTCATAAACTGACCAAGATGGTAGGCAAAGAGCGCAAGCCCTGTTTAAACAGCTTGGGAAAAAGAGAACTTTCCTGGGATAATATAGCTCTTCCGCTTTTAGAAGCCTTCGCTCTTGCCATCAGCGACTGCCTGCAGGAGCCGGCATTCAGGAGAAACGTACTGATATTGCAAGATATCGAACGTCGCGAACAGTTCCTGGATTGGCAAAAAACCGTGATCGAAAAGTTAAAAACAGAAGGCCGCTTTCCCTTTATTTCCAGCCTGGAATTCGGCGTTGCAATCACTCCGGAAACCCTTCCGACAGACTTTGATAAATTGATGCCTGAGGTAAGCTACCTCCTTCTCGATGCAAGGAGGCCTCCTCCCCCTTTTGAAAACTCTGCCCCCATTGCTTCTTCACGAAGACAAAGAGATACCTTTGAAATCCAGAAATTGATCCTGAAATCGGCAAAAAATGCCAATTCCCTACTGCAATCAGCCCTCATCGCCGATAACGATCGTGCCGCGGCGCTCGCCTCTTTTGCCGAAGAAAACGGCGTCGACTTCCTGCTTTGCAAGCAGGAAATGATCGATCCTGCTCTGATTGCCGCAGCCAAATCAGCCTATAAAGGTAGCCCGCAACACCCCTTGGCGCCGGAGCCTTTAGACAAACTGACCGTGATCCGCTTTCAGTCCAACTGGATCGATCCGCACTGACCCCCTCCATTTTTCTTGCAAATTTTATTTAAATAAGTGACAAAGGCAGCTAAACAGCCTTTGCCAGATCTGGCTTTATACCGAAAGCGTCTCAAAATCCCAAATTTTGAGACACTTTCGGTATAGAATCACTGAAGCAGCTCTCCATTCCCCGAAATCTTCGTGGTCAATGAATGACTTCATAAATCGGATGAAGCATAAGGCACTTAATTTGAGACATCATCATGCAGCACGGTATCATTCGCTCTTCATTTAGGGCACTTTTCTTAACCTTCTTTGGAACTTTAGGGCTTTTTGCAGCCTTCCTCTTTCTCGGTATTCTTTTCGGCCTAGCCTCCTCCAGCGAGAGCCAGGAAGTCGAAAAGAAATACTCGTTGGAAGTGGCTCCCAATGCCGATGGAGTGAGGAAAAACCTATCCCAGTCGTCGCCTGCCATCCTGGAAATTAAAATCGAGGGTGTCATCGGCACAAAATTGCTTAACAGCGATACCGTAAGACAGCTCCTGGTCGAGTCAAGAGAAGGCCTGCTGAAGAAAAATAGGGTAAAAGCGCTGCTCATCAACCTGAACACTCCCGGAGGCACGGTCAGCGACGCCGATTCGATATACCGGGCCATTTTAGCTTATAAAAAGCAGTACAATGTTCCCGTCTACGCCTATGTAGACGGTCTTTTAGCTTCAGGGGGAATGTACATAGCCAGCGCTTGCGATAAGGTGTATGCCTCCAACTCCAGCTTGATCGGCAGCATCGGAGTCATCGTCCCCACATTTTTCAACTTCTCCAAGCTGATCGATACGCTCGGCCTGCAGACAACTACACTCTATGCCGGTAAAGGCAAAGACGCCGGCGACCCCACAAGGGCCTGGACACCGGAAGAGTTCAACAACCTGAACGATATCGTTAAATTCTACTACGATCAATTTGTGGACATCGTCACCACCGCCCGTCCTAAAGTCAACAAAGAGGCCTTGGTAAAAGAATATGGCGCCGCCGTTTTTCCCGCTGCCAAAGCAGAAGCGATCGGCCTTGTGGATAACGGTAATGCCTCCCGGGATGAGGCCCTGAAAGATTTGCTGAAAACACTCTCGATCGAAGATGACTTCTATCAGGTGGTGCAAATGAAGGATGAAGGCTGGGTCAGTAAAATATTCAATAGCCAAAATCCGCTGTTTGAAGGTAGAATCGAGCATCAACTAAAGATTGCGGAAACCATGGATCCTTCTCTCGAAGGAAAGTTTTTATACCTGTGGCGCCCCGGGCAATAATTAACGTAAGTCTCATTACAGCAAAGCTCTCGGGATTGAATGTTCAAAGAGGAACTTAATAACAAGTTCACCGGAGAATACAGCAATCCCGTCATCTTATAGCTGAATTAATCCTCCATCCATCGGCTTAAAATGAAATCCCTTTTTATTATCGACGCTTCAGGCTATCTGCATAGAGCCTATCACGCCATCACCAGCATGACCAATGCTCAGGGAGAATCGACAAATGCCCTTTTCGGGTTTGTCCGGTCGCTCCTTAAGCTTTCCAACGATTTCAAACCGACCCATCTGGTCTGCGTCTTCGACGGCCCGGAAAGCACCAAGAAGCGGAAGGCGATCTATGGCGAATACAAAAGCCACAGGCCACCAATGGCTCCGGACCTTGCCTATCAAATCAACTGGGCGAAAGATTACTGCCAGCTGGCAGGCATCCCTTGGCTTTCGGTTCCCGAGGTAGAAGCGGACGATACCATCGGATCGGTGGCCCTTCTCGGCAAAGAAGATTTCGATCATATTTTTCTTTGTACAAGCGATAAAGACATGGCTCAGCTGGTCGATGAAAAAGTCAGGATTCTCAATACACACAAAGACAATCTGATCATCGATCCGGCAGGAGTGGAGACCCTCTTTGGCGTGCGGCCCGATCAAATCCTGGATTACTTAGCCTTGACCGGAGACGCATCGGATAACATTCCCGGAATCGAAGGATTCGGACCTAAAACGGCAGCATCTATCCTGAAAGAGTGGAATACTCTCGATAACGCCTTGCAACACGCCGGCGAGATCAAGGGCAAAAAAGGGGAAACGCTGAAAAACGAGGGAGAAAAAGCGCTTCTCAGCCGGCAGTTGGCGAAGATCGATACCGCTGTGGAAGTCCCCCGAGAGAGCGCTTTCTATCAGCTGCAGCCCCCTTCCCGTGAAAATCTACTCCAATTTTTAAACCAGATGGGCTTCCATTCCATGATCAAAGATCTTGGAGAAGAGAAAAAGACAAGCACTCCCGTCTCATACCATCTGGTGGACGATGAACCATCTGCCACGGACCTCATGAAAAACCTGAAGGCACACCAAGACGTTGCCTTCGATACGGAGACAACAAGCGAAAAACCTATGCTGGCCGAGCTTGTGGGAGTTGGTTTCGCTGTGCGTGAAGGCGAAGGGTATTACATTCCCCTCAACGGAAAACTGGGAAAAGAAAGGGCTCTTGCCATTCTTCGGGAAATTTTCTCCTGCAAAGACACCTCTTTCTTCGGCCATAACGCCAAGTATGACTGCATCGTACTTAAAAACCATGGCATTGAAGTCACCCCTGCCTTCGACACGATCCTCGCCTCCTACATACTAAACTCCAACGAACGCCTGCACTCCCTGGACACGCTTGCCGCTAAATATTTCGGTTTTACCAAAACAAAAACAAGCGAACTCCTCGGCAAAGGCAAGCAGGAAACGACGATGGACAAAGTGCCGATCGAACAAGTTTCCGCCTACTGCTGCGAGGATGTCGACTACACCTTCCGTTTAAAGAATCTCTTTGAAAAGGAGCTGGAAGAGAGGGGACTGAAAAAACTCTACTACGACCTCGAACTGGCCCTTCTCCCCGTACTTCAAGAAATGGAAATGCATGGCATCTTCCTGGACACGAAAAGACTTGCCTCCATCAAGGACAACGTCACAATAGCCCTTGATATGGTGAAAGAGGAAATCTTCCAGATGGCAGGCGAAGAGTTCAACCTCAACTCTCCCAAGCAACTCAGCGATATCCTCTTTAACAAACTGATGATCAGGCCCCCCAAGAAAACAGCGACAGGCTTTTCGACCAGCCAGGAGGTGCTTGAAGAGCTGAAAAACAACTATCCGATCGCCGAAAAGCTGATCGAATGGCGAGTTCTCGAGAAGATGCGCTCCACTTATATCGACACGCTTCCCCTCGAAGTCAATCCGCGAACACACAGGATCCACACCACCTTCAACCAATTTGTGGCAGCTACAGGAAGGCTTTCAAGCCAAGACCCCAACCTCCAAAACATTCCCGCAAGGCACCCCATAGGACTTCTCATCCGGGAGGCATTTCGTCCCGAAATGGACGGCTGGAGCTTTCTCTCGTCCGACTACTCGCAAATTGAGCTGCGCCTCCTGGCACACTTCAGTGAAGACAAAGCTCTGATAGAGGCCTTTTCAAAAGGGGAAGATATTCATGCGACAACCGCTGCCCATATTTTCGGAATTGCCCTGCCGTTCGTCACCAAGGAGATGAGGCAACTGGCCAAAGCCGTTAACTTTGGAATCCTCTACGGACAGGGTCCTTTCGGACTTGCACAGACCTTGAAAATCGATCTCAAACAGGCTAAATCCTTCATCGAGACCTACTTTGCCAGATTCCCGAAAGTCAAAGCGTATATTGAAGAGTGCAAGGAAGTCGCGCGCAAGAGCGGAAAAGCGGTGACCTTCACCGGAAGAGAGCGCGCCATCCCCGAAATTCACAATAAGAACATGCAAATTCGACAGATGGCCGAACGCCTCGCTGTCAACACACCGCTTCAGGGAGGCGCTGCCGATCTGATCAAAATGGCCATGCTGAAGATCGATGCCAGGCTTAAAAATGAGCGGTTTAAAGGCTACATGATCTTGCAGATCCACGATGAATTGATATTTGAAGCCCCTGAGGGGGAAATAGAGGCACTGAAGCCCTTGGTTAAAGAAGAGATGGAGAACGCTTATCAGTTTAAGGTTCCCCTCACTGTCAATTGCGAAGTTGGCAAAAATTGGAAAGAATGTTAAAATTAAAAAAAATAGCCATTACAGGTGGCATCTCCTGCGGTAAATCTGAATTTTGCCGTTACCTTGAGGAGTTCGGCGCCTACTATGTCAGCGCCGATAGCATAGTTCATCAAATTTTATCTCCCAACACCAGTTTAGGTCGTCAAGTAATTGATCTCTTAGGGGCTGAAGTCATTGACGGAGGCCGGATCGACCGAAAGAAGGTTGCTGAAAAAGTTTTCTCTACAGAAGGGCTTTTAGAAAAGCTTGAAAAAATTACTCATCCGGAAGTGTTTAAAGAGATAGAACACCAATACGAAAAAGCGTCTGCCGAAGGAAAAACCTCGCTTTTCGCGGCTGAAATTCCTCTCTTGTTCGAAGCAGGCGGAGAAAAGGCCTTCGATGCGACCATCGCCGTTGTTGCCCCTTTAGAAAAATGCCTGGAGCGCTACAGCCAGCTACCTGGAAAAGCGAACGATTTCGCCGAGCGCATGCGCCGGCAGCTTCCCCCTGAAGAGAAGGCCGAAAGGGCGGACATCGTGATTGAGAACAGCGGCACCAAAGACGAACTGAAGGAAAAAGCCCGGGAAGTCTACAACTTTCTGACACAGCAATAATATACCGAAAATGTCTCAAAATTTGGTTTCCGGCAAAGAGAAAGCTGTCCCGATTGAGACATTGCAAGTCGCCTGCTATTAGAAATATGAGGCAACTCGCAACGTCTCAATTCCGAGGCTTTGTCAAAGCCGTAAAGTCAAATTTTGAGGCACTTTCGGTATATCGAAATGAACAACCGCCTCTGTCTTTTTAAGATCCTCTCAAAAAGCCAGGGTACAAACGTGTAACAACATCAATAGGAGCTAAGATTATCAATGGATAATGAAGATACAATCCAGGAAGCTGTCGCACCTGAGGAGACTTCTCCCGAAGTCAAAGAAAAGGGACGCCAAAGGCCAGCTTCATCTTCATCGGCACACCCAAGAAGGCAGCAATCCCAACCCGCCTCGCCGCCCCAGCCGCAACAACAGCAGCAACAGCAGCAGCCAGCCCCCCAGCAGCCAGATCCCGCCGTTCCCCTAAAAACCACCAAAATCGCCGACATTCAGAGAATGAACATCGACGAACTGGCGCTTTTCGGAAAAAACATGGGCCTGCAGCATATCGGCTCTCTGACTAAATCCCAGATGGTTTTCGAGATTGTCAAGTGCATCTCTGAAAACCCGAATGAAGTACTTTACGGCGAAGGGGTCTTGGAAGTTCTCCCCGACGGATTCGGCTTCTTGCGCTCGCCCAACTACAACTACCTTCCCTCCGCGGAAGACATTTATGTTTCGCCCGCTCAAATCCGCCGTTTCGATTTAAGAAAAGGGGACACCATCTGCGGAACGATCCGTCCTCCCAAAGAAAAAGAGAAGTATTTCGCCCTTCTGAAAGTGGACAGGATCAACGGCGTCCTCCCCGACAAAGCCAAAGAGCGTATCCTGTTTGAAAACTTAACCCCGCTCTACCCGGACCAGCGCCTCGTCATGGAGACGGCAAAAGAGAATTTCTCGATGCGCGTCCTTGATCTGGCCGCCCCGATCGGTAAAGGCCAAAGGGCTCTTATCGTCGCTCCGCCAAGATCCGGTAAAACGATCATCATGCAAAACATCGCCAACGCGATCGCCTGCAAAAACCCGGAAGTGGTTCTGATTGTTCTTCTGATCGACGAACGTCCTGAAGAGGTGACTGACATGCAGAGGATGGTCAAAGGCGAGGTTATATCCTCGACTTTCGACGAACCTCCCGAAAGGCACGTCCAGGTGGCGGAAATGGCCATCGAAAAGGCGCGCAGGCTCGTAGAACACGGCAAAGACGTTGTAATTCTGCTTGACTCCATCACGAGACTGGCGAGGGCTTACAACACCATCCAGCCGCACTCCGGCAAGATCCTGACAGGCGGTATCGATGCCAACGCCCTTCACAAACCGAAACGCTTCTTCGGCGCCGCCCGTAACATCGAGCAAGGCGGCTCGCTGACCATTATCGCCACAGCGCTGATCGAAACCGGTTCGCGTATGGATGAGGTCATCTTCGAAGAGTTCAAAGGTACGGGCAACATGGAGCTCGTCTTAGACCGACGCCTGGCAGACAGACGTATCTGGCCGGCAATTGACCTGATCAAGAGCGGCACGCGTAAAGAGGAACTCCTCTACCATCCAAGCGAGTTGGAGAAGATCTACCTGCTACGCTCGGCTCTTGCGGACTTAGCCCCCGGCGACGCGATGAACCTCGTGCTCAGCAGGTTGAAGAAGACGAACAACAACATCGAATTCCTTCTCTCTGTCAAAGAGTAAGGAAGCTCAGGCTCAAAAGCCGCCCTCGAGGCGGCTTTTTTTTTGCCGAAATAGGATACCGGCTGTAAACTCAACATTTCGGGCCATGGAGCCACGGGTAAGTTGACGAAAACGCGCAGTAGACTGTATACCAAAAGTATCTCAAAATTCACTTCCAAACCTCCCTCGTCTGAACATGAAACAGAAAATCTACCTGGCTGCCGCAGCCTTCACTTTACTTGCCCTCTTTCTTTTGAGCGACAGGCTTGGAACCTTTTTTGAATCTCTTCAGATCTACGCGGAAGGAGGCCACAGGCAAGTCTTCGAACCGAAACTGTCTGCTGAGCAGATCATGAACCAAAAACGGGCGGAACTTCTGCAAAACAGCGCCCACACCTACCATAAAGCCTCCCTCATGCTGGCCCCTTATATACTCATGGAGACGAAGTTTGTCGATGACAACAACAGATCCCGGGAAGGCTGGCTTCTTTGGAGCGAAGTGGATGGAGAAATCGTTTTCGACACAGACAGCTGGCAGACAACGCACGGATATAGGGACGCTTTGCAAAGCGGCGCGGATGAAGGCGATTATCTCCTGATGCACGCCCTTGTCAAACGCAAAGGATCTGCCGCGCGCGAACTGCTGCGAAGGGATCTGAAGATGGAAAAAGACCCTTTCGACAAAAGGGTCAAGAGCGCCTCGAAAAAAAACCTGGTGGCTCTTTTTGGTGATACGGTAGGACTGCATGTGCACAATCCCAAAATTGCTTCTATGCCCCCCTCACGCGTCAGCCATCCCTTTGTGATGAGGGAAGTCGAGCTCTCCGCGTTAATTCCACGCACTTTCTCGGAAGCATCCATTCAAAAGGCTGCCAAAGCCTCATTCGGAAAGAACTTTACCATCCGCTCCAGCAAGGAGGTATTTTTGCCTCTTTGGAAAATCGAAGTCAAGAAGCCGGATGGATCGCTTTCCATCAGCTACTGGAACGCCGTCAACGGCAGCAAAGCTTCACTTTTTGATTTTTAAACAAGCCCTGGGACACTGATGAGTTGCCGGAACAAGAAACCCTTACAGCTCCTACTTTTTCGTTTTCGGTTTTGGAATTTTCAACTCCGCTAACTTATCTGACAGCTTATTTTCGATCAGGTCTTTGTTTTTGGAATCATTTAAGTTCGCGGCTGCTTTGCTGTGGTGCTTCATCACACTTTCCACCGTCTTTTGGGCCGCTTCAAAAAAGGCCGCGTACCTCTCCAGCTGGCGTGGATCTTCCAGGCCGGGATTTAGTCTCTTTTTCTCATCGCCGATGGAGGTGAAGTTGGTATTGGCAAAACCAAAGCTTGCCCGGGTTGTGAAAGGAAGCCCCTCCTGAAGAGCGAATTCCTTCAGCCGACTCTCAAAAGCCTCTGCGGCCTTTGGAAGCTTGGGAAATTTAATATCCAAAAATACAACCCGCTCATCTTCGATGCGGGAAATCTGCATCAGATTATGAGTGCCCTCTTGGTAGACGGCCTTTTCAGGGAGCATGGAGTAGAGCCTTTGGGTGTTTTCCATAATGCCCTGGCGGTATTTGTCGATCGAGTCCCCGCCATGGGTCTGCATATGGGTTAGCCCCTGGTAGTTAATATCGGTGAGCTGATCCTGCGGATCGTCCATTCTCGTGTTGAATTCACTGAATTTAACCGGGTCGTTGATGCAGACAGAAATTCCTCCGTAATAGTTGTCCATTCCCAGCATGTCGAATTTTTGGGCGCTTCGGACCAAAACGATGTTCAGCTTGCCGTCATCGACCATTTTTTTTATATCCGGGTCGGACAAAAACTGGCGCACATCATCGGCCTTTTCCAAGTTGATCGTCGTATCGATCATGATGGTACAGGGGTCGGCCAGCATCCCTTTTTGGGCCATCGCCTTAAGCTGGGCGGTGATGTTTTCTGGTTTGTAGTCGGTTCTGCTCATCGAAATGTTGTGGTGGAACTCACAAACAAAAAGATCGATCGGCAACTTGACATTCGCCCCGGCAAACGCCTGGTCGATTCCTCCCTTGTTAAACGCATCGCCGTCCAAAAAAGAGAGGCTATGTGCCTGAGAGCGATCCAGCATACCATAGTCTTTAGAATCGGCCGTTTCATAGTAGCAATCCTTCAAAGCGACGACATTGAGCTGGTTTGTCCCCTTTTGCCTTTCCACACCGGCAATAGCGCTTGCCATGGCGTGCATGGCAGAAGCCTTCAGATGCACATGCGGTTTATCGTAGCCCGCTGGAATCACAGCCCCTCTGCCTTTTGACAGCTTGTCCAAGACAGCTTTTTCTAAATCGCCCGGATGATAGGGTTCGACAATGGAGAGGATCATCTGTATTTCGTTATGCATAAGCTCAATCTGGTTGTTGAAAGCTATTTGATCATCTTTGCGCAAGATGGCCTCTCTTGCCGCATTGGCTACCCTAAAATAAGAGACCTGCAACAAGTCGCCAATCCCATTGTCTTTAAACACCTTGTCAATCCCTCCATCCGTCGGATGGATTTTAGCTAAGCCTTCTAGCAAAAGCATGGTTGCTTCGGGCATGACTTGAAGGTAGGGAGGCGCGTCTTGAGCTTTGCCAAGATCGCGAAACGATTGGAAAACGGGATTGGCGACAAAATCCCTGCAACTTTTGGCCACCTCAGGTATGCCGGTGCCACTTGTCGCCAACTCCGCCAAAAACAGGTTAGCGTTGTCCATGATCTCATGAAAGTCGGTGACGGCAAGCCACGCTTTTCTTGCCTGATCGGGCGATAGGACGAATCCGGCGCCCGTGATGAATCCCCGAAGTTGGCCAATGAATTCATTACGCTCCGTGTGCTTCTGACTGGTGACAAACCGCTTATGCTCGTCATTCTGGATGGTTCGGGGGTTATCGAGAAAGTGGGGGAGCAACATGACCGACTGCCCTTTGAACTCCGTCATGGCAACGACATACAATTGTTTCAGCATACCTTGAAGCTTTGTAATATCCACTTCGGGATTTTGCTTGGCAAAAGCGCTTACCTTCTCCAAAACGACCTTTTCAAGCTCTTGCGCTAAATCCTTGATCTCTTTTGGTTCTTTGGTTGCGGGAAAGATACCTGTGCAGTCAATCAAAAGTTTGTTGGCAGGGTAATTGCCATTTTTGGCATCAGCGAGCAGCTGATCGACCAGTCCTTTGAACTTAGCGGGAGAATCGATGGCAAGATCAAGGCCAGGATTGGAAAGGTGACGATTTAACACCTCCATCACCAAAGGGCTGTCAACCAGTCTGAAGTCCTGATCATTGAGGTCTAGCTCCATCGCTTCGGCATAGGCGCCGTGCAGGCGCGCCACCAAGGTGTTACCCGGTGAGCTTCGGTGGTATTCATTGTCGCGTTGCACAAAAGGGGAAGTCTGGATGCCTAGTGCCTCGGCATTCTCCTTACCGACCTTCGCCGCCTTGGCGTACCCTCGCATCAATCCCAGCTCAAGCTTCTCTTTCAGTGCCGGATCGGTCGCCTTTTCAATCGCTGCAAGGTGCATCGCCTGATTCAGATAAAAGTCACGATGAATAGCCTTAAACTGCTCCCGGCTTCCCTCTTTCGCGGTCCTTCCTTTCAACAACTTTTCGCCATCAAGGTATTTCTCTCCCGGTTTTAGCTGCGGAAGGGCTTCTGCAAAAGTGGCATGCGTCTTGGCACCGGTCGCTTTAGAACTAGCATCTTGCTGACTGACAGTTTTAGGAAGTTTTGTTTTGGAAGTGGAGGGGAGATGCCCTGTTTTGCTCCCGGTTTCACTCGATTTCCCCTTGTCTGCCGTCTTATCCGATTGCACACTGGGAGAGGCAGGACCGTGAATGGGAGTGGCGCTTGAGCCTAAAAAACCGGAAGGCAAATTATCCATAATTTCCCCCTCAGCAAACACCCGCGTTTTCCAGCGGAAAACAGAGGCACCTTTGACTGACAATTATTTAATCATAGAAAAAACTAAAATTATAAAATCGAGCTTTTTTATTTATTATATAACATTTTGTAATTTAAAATAACAACTAGGTAAATAGATTGCTAAAAACAATTGAAGAACAAAAAGTGGGGATATATAATAAACATTTCGGAACCCTTTCAGTGTTTTTTCTTAATATCAGAGACTGTTTTGGCTATTTGCCGATTGAAACTGACGACTGAGATCGGTTCTCTACGAAAAGGAGAATTTCGATGCTACCGATCCAAAACGGGCACTACCCCCCTTATCAAAAGCAAGAGGGCAGCGAGGGGAAAGAAGAGGAGAGCGTCTCCGAACGCTCCGGTCTTTCCGAAGAGGTAAGCTACCTGGACAATCACAAAATTTTGAAAGGAAGGGCGAAAGACTCCCCCATCCCCCCCCACTACTTTAACTGGTTTGTCAATCTCTCCATTTTCAGGCAGTACGCGGCACTGGCGGGTAAAGAAACGCAGGCCAAAATTGAATTGGCAGTTTTAAATGCCTACGGCAAAGCCGCTTCCCTTTCAAAAACAGATAGCGCTACTTTAGGCATTCAAAGCTCCCCGATTGTTCCCCAAGACTCAAGTTACCATCGCAGCGTCCGCAACCTCCTCTTATCGCGGGTGCATTTAGCCTACGAAGAAAAGATGGGCGTCCCGTTCTATGAATTTGTCCTGATCGATAGCCCCCTGATCGCCGAAGTGTTTGAGCGGCAATGGCCAGCGCCCGATGGGCTGAACCTGAAAATTGGCAGTAAGAGGCAGTTCGGGGAGCTGATCGATCATCTTTTGCTGAAGGCACAATCGGATAAATTTCCGGACCAAGATTCTAAAATTCTAATCGACATTTCGAGCTACTTGCACAAGACAGCGGATAAGATCAGCGACATGAGCGACATAGCCTTCGATTTCGAGCAGATAGTTTATGCCAAACTGAAGCGATTTGGCGAGAAATACCCCGACATTGAGCAGGCTGAGGTAGGAGATAAGCTGCTTGCTAAGCTGCAGCTCATTGCCTGGGTCAACTACGAAGGCGAGCATGTGCTGCTCATCCCCAAATTTGTTCAACCGCCGGAAAAGCGCGTCCCACAAGAAATCAAAGGCTTTCTGACAGAAAAAGTCCTGTCCCGGCACGGCTCCTTTTACGGCGATGTCAGGGAAATTCAAGCGTGCAGCGGTTTTGTTTTAAGTCCTGACAAAGCAAAACGCGCATGGCTTCGCATTTCAGACCTCGATGAGATCCTCGAAACTCTGGATTTGCCCAAAACCTTGCTTGCCACCAAAGGCCCATCGGTGCCCACAGTATGCAAAAGGTGGTCAGACTTTCTTAAAGAGCCCCTGATCGACAAATTCAGGGCGCTGCAAAACGAGGAGGCCCCCTATCTAAGGGTACTGCCTGAAGCGACCTTTAAGCTACTCGAAGGACTTGAGGCCGAAAAGATCGATAAGATATTTCGGGCCGAGGGGCTTGGAGACCTGCTCCAAATTTCCTATTTCCGTCTTTTCAATGCGATGCAAGAAGCGATTTTGCACAAAGACGACATCATCATCTTCAGTAACCAAATCGATCTGATTCATCAGGAAGTGCAGAGCCTGCTTGCGATAGCGGCGCCTCACGGCAAAAAAGAGTTCGCCAGCAGCACTTTTAACACACTGTGCTGGGGAGCTGACCCCATCATTCCCGCCGACTTAAATCCCAGGGCCCACCTGAAACCCTCGGCTATGCACTGCCTCGCAAGCGTCCTCTCCGGCATCGAAGAAGAAAAGAAAACAAACAAGCTCAAAGTCGCTGTGGCACAAGACTGCTACTACAACGAGGCAAAAAACCCACTCTCCTTCGCCAAGACACATGAAATCTTCGTACTGCCTGCGAATTTCGTAAACGAAAAAAGCTCCTCCCTGCAAGATATCGGGGCGCTCGATCTGTTTGTCACCGAATTTCACCATAATATCTTACATGATGTCCAAGACTACCAAAGGGTGGATGTCCTGGGCCAAGTCAAAAAACTGGTGCAAGACAAGCTTGTGGCAGAGCAATTTACCGTGGTGATCGATACGACGGTCGATCTGGAAAAATCACTGAATATCAAAAATTTCTTGGCGGATGATGCAATCAAAAACCTGATAGCAAACGGTCGGCTTAATGTGGTTTTCGTAAGAAGCGCGCAAAAGTTCGATATGCTCGGATTAGACAACTACTACGGAGGGATCGTCATCACGATCAACGATGGCGCCCATTTTAAACGGTTTAACAGAAGAATGGATCTGCCCGAGGATCAGGTGGAGGGCTTGAGTTATCAGGGTCTTACACATCTTCAGAAGTATAGCGGCTCGTCAAGAGACAGCTATCGGGAAGAGATCATGGAAAATACGCAAAAACTCTACCGGATGCTCCCGGAAAAGGCCATATTCCAGGAGGGGACAACGAATCCCATGCAGATCTCGGCAATAAACGATGAGCGCATTTTCTTTCTGGATATCAAATTTCCAGGCCACCCAAAAACCATGGCGGTCTTTCAAAAATTGTTTGTCCAATACGCTAAAGACAACAAGTTACCGCTCACCTCAAGACCAAGCTTCAGCTTCATCAACTCCAGCCTGACCGCGATGTCATCGCCCCACGGTGACAAGTTGAGACTGAATGTTGGAATGGAAAAGGTAACGGTTCTTAAAAGCTATGCGAAATTCTTCAAAAGGGTCCAGAAAGTCCTGACGCTGACGAAAAAGGAGCTGAAGCGGGGAAATACTGATGATCTTTTGGCGAGCCGCCTGCAGCAATTTGACACCCGCAGGCTCTGATCGGCCTGATTTACCGAAGTGTCTCTAAGCCCTCAAGAGGGCCGTGGCACTCTCTTGGAGGCGGTCCACAAACTGATATCGGATGATTTGGTGGCCCCTTAGGGTCATAACTCGTACAGAAGGTGTCTTAAAATTGGGGATTTTAAGACACTTTCGGGATTGACGGAGGACTGACTACCCGACCTATTCAGGAGATACTTCTTCTTCGGGGTAATCGGGAAGAGCCGCTTCTTCAAGGGGCAAAGGCTCCTGGTTTACTTTGGGAGTCATTCGAGCTATGGCTTCGATCAGCATGTCAAGATTCTCGCCGGAAATTGCCGAGACCTCAAAAGTCTTCTCCCTGGGCGGTGAAACAGCCTGATAAAAAGCTTCCAGATTCTCTTTGGCCTCGTCAGTGTCGCACTTGTTCAGTACGATCAAATAGGGGTAGTCGTTAAGAGCGCTGTTGTAGGCGCTGATTTCACTACGCAGAACGCGGTAGTCATCCTCAGGCTTTCGACCATCGATACCCGATGTGTCGAGGATGAAGAGCAAAAGCTTAGTGCGTTCGATGTGCCTTAAGAACTCAAGGCCAAGACCCCTGTTTTCATGAGCCCCTTCAATAATTCCGGGAATGTCGGCGATAAAAATACGGGTGCCATCCCTGAACTCAATAAATCCGATGTTGGGTTTCAGTGTCGTGAACGGATACGCTGCCGTCTTGACGCGGATATTGGCCAAAGACTCGATCAGGGTGGATTTGCCTGCATTCGGAAAACCGATCAGTCCCACGTCCGCGATCATTTTCAGTTCGAGCTCGACTTTACGCGTTCCCCCTTTTTTTCCGGGAGTGCAGTGATTGGGAGCGCGGTTGGTCGGTGTCTTGAAGAAGTTATTGCCAAGTCCCCCTTTACCGCCGCGGCAAAGAACAAGACGCTGTTTATCTTCTGTCATATCGGCGATCAGATCGCCTGTCTCGGCATCCTTAACCAAGGTACCGAGCGGTACCTGAATCACAAGATCCTGGCCCTTTTTTCCCTGACGGCAGTTGGAGCCTCCCGCGCCGCCATTTTCCGCTTTGATCAAACGCCTGTTGCGGAAAAAGTCGAGAGACGGGATCTGCACGCTGGCTTCGATGATGACCGATCCCCCGGGACCGCCGTTGCCGCCATAGGGGCCGCCTTTAGGAAGATATTTTTCGCGTCTCCAGGCGACGACGCCATTGCCTCCGCTGCCGGCTCGAAACTCAACTTGCGCACGATCTATAAACATAACAACAACTTCTGTATAGAAAAAGTAACTTTATACTACTTTTAATTAATATTTTTCCATGAATTTATACACAGGAAACTGAATACGGGTATTTTTCGCTGACAAGGGAGGGTGCCCGGGAGAGAATTTGTGGCGCGCGTAAAAAGCCGATCAGCAATCGTACAAAAAAAATAGGCGAGACTTTGCGGTATTGGCCACAAAGTGCTTGCCTATGGTAATCTTCAGGATCTGTTAAAACGAGGGCGTTATTGACCCGCGTCGATGGAAATAACTGTTTTGTTGGATTTCCTGAAGGAAACCATACCATCGCTCAAAGCAAACAACGTGTCATCATTGCCCCTTGCGACGTTTTTCCCAGGATGCCACTTAGTGCCTCTCTGACGCACCAGAATGCTTCCAGCCTTAACGATCTCTCCGGCTCCGACTTTCACTCCGAGACGCTTCGAATGCGAATCTCTTCCGTTTCTGGTTGAACCTTGTCCTTTCTTATGTGCCATGACAGTGCTCTCCTTGACCTATCGTTTTGCGATGTCAGTGATTTTAATTTTTGAGTAGGTTTGACGATGGCCAAACTTATGATTCTGCCTTTTTCTTGGCTTATACTTCATGGAAGTCAGCTTTTCGCCTTTAGTCTCTCCCATCAGTTCGCCTTTCACTGCGAACCCGGTAACATGAGGTGCACCTACTTGATGCTCTTTGCCATCAAATACAAAAAGAACATCGCCAAATTCGACTGAATCACCTTTCGCGCCTTCTAAGAGCTCAACGTTGATGATATCTCCCTTCGCGACTTTGTATTGCTTGCTACCTGTCTTGATAATAGCGTACATGAAATCTCCTTCAAACTCGATCCATGGATCTTATACGAAACTTAGTAGAATCAATATAAAGAAGGTAGCGTTTGAAATCAACACAAAACATTCAACCCGAGCACAAGTTCATCAAATATCGGTAGTTGTTGCCGTCATTTCGAGGAAAAATGCTCTCTTCTAAAGAGCGAATTTTGCCCGTTAAGGTGCTTGACAGAGAGAGGCGGTCAACTTAAGCTGACACTTCACCGATCAATAAAGGACTTGCATGAACATCGTCTTAGTTCAAGTCAAAATCTCCCTTGACGAGATCTCCCCTCTGCCCAAGGAATTTCCCAACCTGCTGTTTTTGCACTTAAGTGAAAACTCCTGCCGGAATTTAGGCAAAGAGCATTGGGAGAGGGTGGAAGTCCTCTTTGGCGGCCACCTCACCCGGAACGAGCTTAAGATGGCAACCAACTTAAAATGGATCCACGCCCCGAACGACGACCTCTCCAACCTATGCCTCGACGAGATTGAACAGAGAGGCACCGTCCTCCTCACCTATTCTGAAAACCCAAACGCGAAAGAAACAGCAGAGTTTGTCAGCGCCTGCCTGTTCTCCTTTGCAAAGCAACTTTTCCGCTGGAAAGACGCCACGAAGTTCCCAGGGCTTTTATGGGATGCCAAATGGATCAATTCCATGTGGAACCTAAAAGGAAAAACCATGCTCCAGATAGGCCTGTCGACAACAGGACTTGCCATCGCAGCCATGGGCAAAAGCTTAGGGATGAAAGTCGTCGGAGTGCACTCCAAGAAGAGCTTCCACCCCTCCTGCAAAAAAACTCTCACCTTCAAGGAACTCCATTCTGTGCTTCCGGCCGCGGATGTGGTCTCGCTGGCCCTGCCGAAACAACAGCAGTTCCATCGCTTCTTCGGCAAAAATGAGTTGCAGCTGATGAAAGACGATTCCATCCTGATCGTGGTCGAGTCCAACCGGGCCGTTGATGAAGAGGCGCTGTATGAAGCGGGCCAGAAAAAACTCCGCGGCATCGTGATCGATGCCTACCGGGAAACCCCCATTTCCGCCCATTCCCCTCTTTTCACCCTGCCGTCGCTGATCGTCACTCCCGATGTCGCGCGCCTGCCCAGCGATAAAAAGTCACCGCTCTTTTTAGAATTCAAACACAACCTGAGACACTACCTGCAAGGCAGTTTTATGGACATGAGAACGCTTTTCAACCCGGCGACGATTGCAGAAATTAGCAGACAGTCTCTCATCTGAGAGAAGAAATAAAAGATAAGACATGAAATGGGGATTTAGAGGGATAAAGCAGTTGGTTTCTGCTTCAAAAAAGAGTGGCCAGAACTGGAATCGAACCAGCGACACAAGGATTTTCAGTCCTCTGCTCTACCAACTGAGCTATCTGGCCAAACAAAGTAAAGACGATAGGCAATAGCAGATTTTTCCGCAACAAAGAAAATACAATACCGCTCCTTCCGCGCCCCCTACAGCTCCTTAAACAGCTCACACTTAGTAACGAAATTATATTTACTTATGCTCTTCTGCCTGCGTCGTCAAACCTCGGCTTTGGTTCTTCGATTCGTAGATCACCATATCCTTGACGATGTTAACCGTTTCTAGCAGCTGAGTATCTCCGACAAAACTCTGTCCATTATTCTCGGATTGAATTTTTTCCTGGTATCCCCCTCTTCTCAAACGGCTGGCGCTGCTCTCTTTAAGCTGCGGCACAGCCTCTCTCCAAAGACCTGTTTTCTTCTGCAGAGTTGGCACATAGTATCTTAAATACCATGGCTTTAAACTGGGATCCACATCCTGAAGGCTGTCTTGGTACGCAGGATCAATCCGGTCATTGCTTAAATGGGAGTCAAGATAGCCTTCCCCGATCTGCTCGCCGTCTAAAATACTCGGCACGACAATGTCGGCGCGCACCCCCATCTCCTGCGGCGTCTTTCCGGACACTGTATAATATTTTCCCACCGTTACTTTAAAATAGGAGCTTCCGCTATCGCCTTCAGTCACCGTCTGGCTCTGGATGGTTCCTTTGCCGTAGGTCTGTTCATCACCAACGACAAGCGCCACCCCATAATCTTGAAGCGCCTGGGCCACGATCTCGGCAGCAGAGGCGGTAATCTTCGAAGTCAGGATCACAAGCGGACCGTCATACGAGATTTTTCCGTCCATATCCCGGTACAGTTTTTTCTCACCATTCGAGTATTTGGAAATGACGACCACACCATTGGTAATGAAGAGACCGGCAACTTTCACGGCCTGGCTCAAAAACCCGCCGCTATTCTCCCGCAAATCGATCACAAGCCCTTTCAAGGGACCTTTGGAGGCCAACTCTTCAATGGCTCTCTTCACATCCCGCTCCGCGGAGACTCCTTTATCGTTTTGATAAAACGACGAGAGTTTGATCACCCCGATATATCCACCGCTGAAGGGTACATAGCGATAAGTAACCCTTCCCTCGTTGACAATGAACATCTTACGAGTTAACTTTATATTCTCCGAGGGAGCGGTTCCCCGCTTGATGGCAAGCAAGACATCTGTTCCCGCCTTGCCGCGTAAGCCATTCATCACCTCCTGCACAGGCACGTTCTTAATGAGCTTCCCATCGATTTTTTCGAGGAGATCGTTAACGTGCACACGTCCACTCTCCTGCGCCGGGCTACCTTCCAGTACCTTGGTGATGACATATCCATTATCTCCCTTGCGGACGATGATCCCGATCCCTTCGAGCGATTTTTCCAATCGCACCTTCATGTCAAAAGCTTCTTGGTCGTTGAGGTAGGAAGTATGGGCGTCAAGGCTCTTCGTCAACGCTTTAAGTACATGCATATAGAATAGGGAGCGCTTCTGCAATTGGGCGGCCGAGGCCACATTCTGCAAGATGACATATTCGTTCTCGCGAGTTTGCATCTCCTCTTCGTAGTTCTTTACCAGCTGCGCCTGATGCTTGGTCACCGGCCCTTTGCCAAACTTTTCCTTTTGCCTCCCGATGTAACGTACAAAATGCTCCTTCTGCCTGTTTTGCAGCTCGGTCAAGTTCGAGGCAAAACTACCGGGAGATCCCTCATCGGCAAAACCACCTCCGGCTCTCTCTTCGAGCAGCCGCGCGATGTTTGCCTCAAAACCTCTTCTTCCCTTCTGCGCTCTCTCTATCGACTTCTGGATCAAGGCGTTCAAGCTCTCATAGGTCTTGAATTCACTTCGATCCCACTCTTTGAGTACCGCGCTGATCTCCGTATCGGAAGGGTTCAAGTAGGGCTCCACTTCGCTCTCCAGCAGATAAATCCGATCGGGATCAAACTGTTCGATGTAAACTTTGAAGGAGTTTTTAACGATCGCGCCGCTTAAATTCTTCTGCTCGACGTGCTGCTTCATGATTTCACGCATCACTTGTTTAACATCTTCAGCCTGAAGGATTTTACCCTCTTCGGCATGAATAGATGAGAGCAGCAGGCCCAAAAAGATAAAGAATGGATAAAAACGCGCTGAGAGAGCAAAAAACAGAGCCATACGACCTCGATGAAACACTTTAAGGCTTTTTTTTATTATAATATTTTTTTTAGATATCGGCAACATCCCATTCCACGGAAATCCCGATACACCCGATACAATTGACCGTTTCAGTTTATGAACAGCCTAGCAGCGCCTGGGGAATTTTCAGCTCACACCACACCAGCAAAAAAACTGCAGCATCCCGAGGCAAGCCCCTTTTATCGGAATTGTTTTTTTGATATACAAGAGAGACAAAAAACCTGCACTTAGAAGGAGAGAGTTCTTTCAGCCAAAAGCAGGTTTGAGAGCGACACCAAGTGAAATGATGCTTCAGAAGAACGAATTCAACCTTACCTTGAACGATTTTACCGGTCCGATCGATCTTCTGATCGCCCTGATTCACGAAAACGAACTGCCCGCAGAAAACATCTTTTTAAAAGAGATCCTGATGCAATACGCAGGATTGAATGAACCGGGATTTGATCTTGGAGCGGAGTTTATTCAGTCTGCCTCCTGGCTCCTCCTCTTAAAAAGCCGGGCTCTGCTCCCGGACGAGCCCCAGGAAGAAGAGGAGGAAAAACTCTCTACCCTAAACCGGGAAAGAGCGCTTCAGGCCTTAATCGAATATGTTCAATTTAAAAAGGCCGGTGAGCAGCTTTGCCACAAAGACAAGGAGCTATCCTCCATTTTCACGAGAGGCAGCGTGGGGATGGGAGAGGTGCCCCGTCCCATGGGTGTCGACCATCTTTCCATGGAAGATCTCGGCCATCTTTTCAAAGAGTTGATGGAAAGAAAGGAGAATACTTCCCGTGTAATTTTTGAAGAGGAGTGGAGAGTCGGCGATAAAATCGCTTATATCAAACGCGAACTGGCGCATGCGCCACACATTGCGTTCTACACTCTGTTTCTAGAAAAGCAGTCCCGTCAAGAGTGGATCGTGACATTCTTAGCTATATTGGAGCTAATGAAACTGGGACTGATCAAGGCAACAAAAGAGGCGGATGGCGCGATTTATGTCGCTTCTGCCAAGTAAGGACCAGCAAAAGCATGACGAAAGAGATCAACCTGTTTTCGACCGAGCAAGAGACATCGCAGCTCCGTAAAAACACACCCAAGCCCGTCTATCAACCTCTTCCAATCGCCCCCCCACCCCAGGACGCCCCCTCTCCTGATGAGAAGTCGACGGAAGAGAGCCGTACCGCCCGCTCCATCATCGAGGCCATACTCTTCGCTTCCCCGGAGCCTATCCCCTTGCCGAAGATCCGGGAAGCGATCGACCCCTTTCTTCCCTTAAAGCCAAAAGCGCTCGAGTCCATTTTAAATAGTCTCAAAGAGGAATATATCCGCGAGCGCAGAGGCTTCAGGCTCTCTGAAACAGCGGAAGGATTTGTCTTAAAAACTCCAGAGGAGATGGGTCTGTTTTCAAAAACCGCCGGGGCGAAAGGCTCTCGCAAGCAGCCGCCGAAGTGCTCGCCATTATCGTGCACAGGCAGCCGATCACGAGGGCGCAAGTGGAAGCCATCCGCGGCGTAGACTGCACTGGAACCATTGCAGCGCTTGCAGAGCGGGGACTCATCAATCAGGTCGGCAAAGCCGAAGCCCCGGGAAGACCCAGCCTGTGGGCCGTGACCCCTTCTTTCCTTACCCATTTCGGGCTGAAAGATTTAAAAGAGCTGCAGCAAGAGCCATTAACCGCCACTTCTTGAACTTAAGCCAACGATACCGGAAGCGCCTCAAAAATTCGGGATTTTGAGACACTTTCGGTATTCAGTCGCTCCACGGTTCCGTCTCCTAAACTCACCCCCCATTTACAAGAAATTGATTATCAACTCACTACTCCCCTCCGTTTTTTAACATTCTCTTATTAATACTAAAATATTTAAAAAACATCGATTGTTTTATAATTAATTATATAAACCAAAGGAAGGTTTTATATGATTAATGGAACATCTTTACACCAATTTGCCCAAACTCAACTCCAGCAATCAGACATAAAAATTCAACCCGATGAAACGGGCCAGAACACAAAGGTCTCCGCTGAAATCCAGCTCAACGGCCGGACCGTCTTACTTACTTTGGTCTACAACGCATCCACCTTCAGAGAAGAAAATGTGAAGCCCCACCTGCTCGAGGCTATCGTTAAAGCCGAGGGGTTAGGACGCGTCTATGAATTAGGCAGCAAAACCAAAAGCATCAGCATCAACCGAAATAATGAGCTCTCCCTCCAAACCCTGGACGGAAGGGACAAGGAGAAGGGTGATGTCACTAAAGCTTTGATCGACAAAAAAGTGAAGCTGCTCAAGAAGCTGGATGATATAGAGGAAGGACAAACACCTACTCAGGGCAAGGAAAAATCGCCCGACGCTTTAAATCGACGAATCGGATTGATCAATCATTGCTTAAAAGATTGCCTGCATGTAGACATCCCCGAACCCATGCCTAAAACGCAAGAGACGCTCGGCAGTCATCCGCAATCCATGACGATTGAAGCCCGCGAGCCCTCACGAAAAGAAAAGCTCCGCGGCCGTCTATCTCTTATTGACTCTCTGAAAGAAAAAGCCTTGATCGCCGCCCGATACACTCAAAAAGTCGCCATCCACACTTTTGAAAAGATTAAAAAGACATTCGTTTCCGGGATTTTGAAAATCGGTGGCGCAGAAGCAAGAGAGCTGGATGCCTCCCAGGCCGCGAACAGGGCTGCCGATACGATCGGTGGAAAAGCGGAGATGCTAGAGGGGGGCAAGCGCATTGAGATGACGTGGGACGATGGCGAGGGCCACTCCGCTAAAGAAGTCATCGAACGAAGAGACACCGTCAAAAGCTTAAGAAAACAATCACTGCAAGAGCTTAAATACATCACTTCGCGTTTAAAAAATGAACCGCTGGACGCACCGGCAAAAGAGAAACTGGAGGCTAGAAAACAACAGCTGCTTGAAATTATCCAACGCTGCGACAGCTCGCCCGTCGAGTGGGCCAACTCCGATTATTTCAGGGATATTTTAAGGGGAGACCCTCTTCTTTCTTCCAAGGAAAATCCCGAAGGACTCGAGGGCGCCATCAACCGGTATGAACACCTGATGCAAAAGGAATACCTCACCTTGGCTCCGTCCGTCAACATGCGCTATCACAGCTGCTCGGTGGAGGGCAAGCAGGAAGGGTGGTTACGACTTGGCATTATCAGTGATATGAGTAACGGATTTGTCGACTTACAATCGCTTCAGGTCTTACGCAAATCCCTTTTGAACAACGACAGTGAAACAGCGAGCACGCTCCGTAAGGAGATCGCCTCAGACATCATCAGTTTCTGGCGAGACGCTGCCCTCTCGAATAAAGTCAATGCCGACGCTTCCGCAGGCTATGCTTTAAGAGAGTTGGGTTATTCAATGGAAACTATTGTGGCAATCAAGGCAGCGATCGACAAGACAAGGCCTGTTAGCAAAACTCTCCTTGCGCTTCAGCCACAGGACATGCCGGCATTGAAAGACAGAATGGATAAGACCATCGAAAAAAGGATGCAGGTGATGCAGGGACAGTTTCTGCAAATGGTCGCCGATCATGCCGGACGCCTCTCGGAAGAAGACGTGCAAAGCGGCATGATGAAGATGATTCACGTCAGCCTCCTTAGCCAATCGAGTAAAGCGATCGACGGCAGCGGGTGGTTCCACAACGAGGAGGTGGAAATCAAGGACATGGCGGCGCTGTTCGACCATTTTGACAACAAAATGCTCATTGCCGATGCGAAAGGCCCCTTCATTGATAAAGACGGTAATCTGCACGTCCCCCCAAACGCTGCATTCCAAGAAGGGCAGGAGCTATCCCTCCGGTCGATCTTCGTGAATCAGTCCGTCCAAGGAAACACCAAAAACAATAAAACGCAGCGCAAAATTAATGAAAGAGCCTACGCCAAACTCTCAGAATTTCACCTCGCCGATGACAAACCGCTCAAGAGATTACTCCATGGCAGAAAGTCTGGATACACCAACGCCGCCGATACGGTTGACTTGGTCATCAAAGCCGGATTTAAAACGTCCACAGGCTGCTTAAGCGCCAAAGACAGAACAGGTTTTGTCTCGGCCCTCAAAGTCGACCGCCTAATGAAAAACAACGGCTTTACCCCCAAGGTACGCCGCCGCATCTTAAGGCACCAGCTCGGCCCCGACTCGCCGGCGGTCCTGGTGATCAAAGACAATACCGGCACCTCCATTATGAAAATAAAACCCTTTCTGATAGAAGGACTTACTAAAGACACCTTCAGCATCAAAGGCTGGACAACAAGGGCTACCGTCTACCTCCGCCAGGGCATCGAGATCCTCAAAGAGAGGCGCCGCATCAAAAAGTATGAGAAGGCGGGCAAAGCCGCCCCGGCCGCTTAAATTATACCGAAAGTGTCTCAAAGTTGAGCATGAGGAGTCGTAGAAAGCCTCGGGAATGGAAGGGGACAACCCCCTCATATTTCTAATATTAGGCAACTTATAAGCTTCCAATCACAGGAAACATTTTTTCAAAAAACCAAATTCAGAGACACTTCCGGTATCTACCGCGTCGAATCCTCTCCTTCCTGTTTTCGAGGGCAAAAGAGCTTTCCGCAAACTTATTTTTTCACACCCCCTCAGCCTAGAAGCTCCTGGAACTTTGACCTTAAGAATAAGAACGAAGGAGTCTGGCGCCCTTTATAAAAATAACTTTTAAGTCGGATCGGGATCCGACTTATTCCCCTCCAGCAAACTCCTTTTGCTAAAAAACTGTTTATCTCCTATAATAACCGCTGATTCCACCCATCGGGTGGATTTTTTTATTATATGAAGCAACCCTCAAGTTTGCTTCATTGAGGCTCTGAAGCTGCCTTCAACAGGCAGACGACGATTCTCTGAACCAACAAAACAAGGAGATTGGCATCAATGCCGACAATCAACCAACTCGTGCGCACTGAGCGAGTCAGCAAAAAGCGCCGCAGCAAGTCGCCAGCTCTGAAGAAATGTCCTCAGCGCCGCGGTGTTTGCCTCCAGGTAAAGACCAAAACGCCGAAAAAGCCGAACTCCGCGCTCCGTAAAGTAGCATGGGTCCGTCTGTCGACAGGACAAGAAGTCATCGCCTACATTGGCGGCGAAGGACACAACCTTCAGGAACACAGCATCGTCTTAGTAAGAGGCGGCAGGGTAAAAGACCTTCCCGGTGTGAGATACCACATCGTCCGCGGAAGCCTAGACTGCGCAGCTGTAAAAGACAGAAAACAAGGAAGATCCAAATACGGGGCTAAAAAGCCTAAGTAACGCTAGGAAGCACCCTATGTGCCTCCTGGCCCGCGATCGGTGCTTGGGCTGTAAGTTAAGCTAAAAGCACTCATCACGCGCAGGCATATGCCCATATGCCGGGTGAACGGGGTTGGAATCTTCCTCTAATACGAATAGAGCGGCTTAAAGATGAGCCGTAAACATCTAGAAATTATGAGGAGTAAACACCTATGTCAAGAAGAAGACGCGCCGAGAAGAGGCAAACAGCTCCTGATCCAGTGTATCAGAGCTGCCTTCTCGCGAAATTCGTAAACAAAATCATGTACGACGGAAAAAAATCCGTTGCCCAGCGCATCGTGTATGACGCGCTCGAAAAATTCGCAAAAAGAGTCAAAGCGGAAGATCCTCTTGCCGCATTTGAGCAGGCTCTTGAAAACGCAAAGCCGGCGCTCGAAGTTAAATCGAGACGTATCGGCGGCGCCACATACCAGGTGCCCATTGAAATCCCCGCCAACAGAAGAATTTCGATGGCGATGGGATGGATCATTCAGCACTCCAGAGCTAAAGCCGGCCGCGCTATGGACGAAAGGCTTGCCGCGGAGCTTTCTGACTGCTTCAACAACCAGGGAACGACAATCAAGAAGAAAGATGATACTCACCGCATGGCCGAAGCAAACAAAGCTTTCGCCCATTACAAATGGTAAGGGAGAATTCATATGTCAAGACCTGCTAACGAAAAGCTTAACAAAGTACGTAATATCGGTATCATGGCCCACATCGATGCCGGTAAGACAACGACGAGCGAAAGGATCCTTTACTACTCCGGCCGTTCACACAAAATCGGCGAGGTGCACGAAGGCGGCGCGACGATGGACTGGATGGAGCAGGAAAGGGAGCGTGGTATCACGATCACATCCGCTGCGACTACTGTATTCTGGAAAGACTGCAAGATCAACCTCATCGACACCCCAGGTCACGTCGACTTCACAATCGAAGTGGAAAGATCCCTGCGCGTTCTTGATGGTGCTGTAGCGGTATTCTGCGCTGTTTCAGGCGTCGAGCCACAGTCCGAGACCGTATGGCGTCAGGCAGATAAATACGGCGTACCCCGTATCGCATTCGTCAACAAGATGGACCGTACAGGAGCCGACTTCTTATCCGCCGTCAACTCGATGAAAGAGAAACTGCACGCCAACGCCATCCCCGTTCAGCTCCCCATCGGAGCCGAAGCGGATTTCATCGGCTTGGTAGACTTAGTTTCGATGAAAGCCATCATGTTCGACGAAGAGTCCAAAAACGAGAAGTTTTCAGTTACTGAAATTCCAGATGACATGAAAGAACTCGCTGAAGAATACAGAGCAAGCCTGCTCGAAGAACTGGCGACGATCGCAGAGAGCGACGAGTTCATGATGAAGGTTCTCGAAGCGCCGGAGACACTCACGGAAGAAGAAGTCATCGCAGCCATCAGAAAAGGCGTCTGCGAAAACAAGATGAACGCAGTCCTTTGCGGCGCTGCCTTTAAAAACAAAGGTGTGCAGCAGATCCTGGACGCGGTCGTCAACTGGCTTCCTTCGCCGCTCGACAGAAAGCCTGTTAAAGCGATCGACTTGAAGACAGACCAGCACGTCTTCGTCAAACCTGAAGACACAGCTCCTTTTGCAGCTCTGGCCTTCAAAGTAATGACAGACCCGTACGTCGGCCGTCTTACCTACATCCGCCTCTACTCTGGAACCCTTGAAAAGGGTAGCACCGTCATCAATACGACGAAAGATAACAAAGAGCGTATATCCCGTCTTATCGAGATGCACGCTAACCAGCGTAAGGAAAGGGATGCGTTTTACACCGGCGACATCGCTGCTTGCATCGGTCTTAAAGGAACGACAACAGGAGATACCCTGTGCGATCCGAGCACTCCTCTTCTCCTTGAGAAAATGGAGTTCCCTGAGCCCGTTATCGAAATGGCGATCGAACCGAAGTCCAAGGCAGACCGTGAAAAGCTGTCGATGGCCCTCTCCTCCCTCTCCGAAGAAGATCCTACTTTCCGCGTTTCAACCAACGAAGAAACAGGACAGACGATCATCAAGGGGATGGGCGAACTTCACCTCGAAATCCTGCACGACAGGATGAAGAGAGAGTTCAGCGTTGAGGCCAACGTCGGTAAACCTCAGGTTGCCTACAAAGAGACCATCACCAAGCCCGGCTCATCGCAAACCAAGTTTGTCAAACAGTCTGGCGGACGCGGACAATACGCCCACGTTGAAATCGATATTCGCCCGAACGAAAAAGGTAAGGGCAACGAGATCAACAACAAGATTGTCGGTGGTGTGATCCCAAGAGAATACATCCCTGCGGTTATCAAAGGGATCGAAGAGGGTCTTTCCACAGGCGTTCTTGCCGGCTTCAACCTTGTAGACGTCGTTGTTGATATCGTTTTTGGTTCCTACCACGATGTCGACTCGAACGAAATGGCATTTAAGATCTGCGGATCGATGGCCATCAAGGACGCAGCGAAAAAATGCGCTCCGATCCTGCTTGAGCCGATCATGAAAGTCGACGCCACAACTCCTGACTCTGCGATGGGAGATGTGATCGGCGACTTGAACCGCCGCCGCGGCCAGATCGTCGGCCAGGAAAACTTGAAGGGTGCTGTGCTTGTCCACGCAGAAGTACCGCTCTCCGAGATGTTCGGCTACTCCACACAATTGAGATCGCTCTCTTCGGGACGCGCCTCCTTTGTGATGCAGCCAAGCCATTTCGCACCCGTACCTGCGAAAATCCAGGAAGAAATTACCAAGAAATAAGGTTTTGACAACATGGTTAAACAAGATAAAGCAACTCCCAAGCAGAGCAGGCAGAAGATCCGCATCCGCCTTAAAGGCTACGATCAAAGACTTCTTGACCGCTCTACAGAAGATATCGTTGAAACAGCAAAGAGAACAGGCGCTGCAGTAGCAGGCCCGATCCCTTTGCCGACCCGCTGTGAGAAGTTCACAGTTCTCAGATCGCCGCACGTCGACAAAAAGTCGCGCGACCAGTATGAGATCAGAACTCACAAAAGGCTAATCGACATCTTAAACCCCACAGCGAAGACAATCGATGCGTTAAAAACGCTCACTCTTCCTGCCGGTGTAGATATCAAAATCAAAGCGTAAAGCTTAGATTCTAAAAAGGGGCTTTTTAAAGCCCCTTTTTTTTCCCTCCCGTTTCAACAACTTCCTGCAGCATTGACATTTGGCTTCGCCTTGCATTATGCAAGATATACCGAACGCGTCTCAAAATTCGGTATCCATTCAGGGAGCAAAATATCCATGACTTTCTCATCAAGATGCTTATACCGCGAAACTTTTGGATGCTAAAAGATCTCTGCCCGAGGATGAAATCTATCTTTTCGGGATCATCGACGACCGGATGGCACAAATTCTGAGGGAGCGCTCGCTCCAATTGTCGGATCTAGTATCTGCTCTTGCGGCTTTTCGGCTTTTTAGACACCACCATGCAAAGGGTGGAAAGCACCAAACATGCACCCGAAAGGCGCCCGCTATATGCCGCAAGCTCCTTAAAATTTGACTTTTTAGGAAATCGAGAGCCGTAAGGATCGAGACATTGCAAGTCGCCTCATATTTCTAACATCGGGCGGCTTGCAATGTTTCAATCTGGGGGAGCTCTCTCTGCCCAGACTAAGTTTTAAGGCACTTTAGATAAACTCTCGCCCTAGATTAAAATTTTTTCCAGAGGACTCCATCAATGACAGTCCTGAAGAGGTCTTCTGTCGAGTATTCGGCATGGAACTGATAGGTTCCGTCGGCTTTTTTCTCAAAAATCTCGAACCCCTCGAAAATACCTTTCGAAGTGAACTCCCAGGCGATCTTGCCCGTGTCATAAACACCTTTCCCCCTGACGTCTTGCAAAAGGTCATTGGTCAAGCTGATCTCGAATTTCTCGTTTTGGATCGACTGGAGCGTGTAGGTGTTTAACATCTTTTCATTGATGCCCTGCATTTCGACAAGCTGCTTTAAAACAATCGCTCCATTTTTCTCGCTGCCAACCTGCCATTTGGTGTAGAACTTAATTTCGTCAGCCGATCCGCTGAACTGAACCCGTCCCTCGCCAAGCCATGTCCCTTCGTGAAAAAAGAAATCGTGCCCTTTTTGATTATCCATCAGAACATGAACCTCCTGCTATATACGCTTTGCAATACCCCAAGCGCTGTCATGGTCGAGAGGACTGATGAGCCCCCGTAAGTGATAAGCGTCAGCGGAACGCCTGTGATCGGCAAAAATCCCGACATCATGCCGATGTTAACAATCACATGCATGGCAATCAAGACGGCGATACCGGCAGACAACAGCCTTCCAAAGTGATCCTTGGCGACTGCCGAGACCTGAAAGGAACAATAGATCAAAGCAAAAAGAAGCGCAAGGATGAGTAAAAGCCCAAGTAGCCCGAATTCTTCGCCAAAAGCTGGGAAAACAGAGTCAGTAAAAGGCGCCGGCAACCAACCCCCTTTGACAAATTCGCTCTTTTTAAAACCCGTGCCAAAAACCCCTCCGACGGCAATCGCTGTTTGCGCCGCTTTTTGGTGAGGAGTGTTGGGGTCGAGCCTGTCGAACTGATACTCTTTCAAAAAATTCAGTGCGTAGGGCTTGATCGTTTGATGCGGGACGATATTTAAAAAAATAACCGCAATGATCAGAACCCCAACCAACCCTAAATAGGACATCACCCGCACAAGAAAGGGATGGGCGCCTCCAAAATAGAACATGACAAGAGTGATAGGGAACAGAACCAGCGCGGTTCCAAGATCAGGCTGTTTGAAAATCAGTAAAAACGGGATACCTGTAATGACAAAGGCCTGGAAGGCCGTGGAAAGGTGATCGGAGACATGCTTTTTTCTTTCGAGAAACCAGCTTAAGGTGATTACGACAGCTATCTTAGCATACTCCGAAGGCTGAAGGCTGGCGCCGATGAAGGGAACTTTATACCACCTGTGCACCCGCTGAATGGGATCGGTAAAAAAAAGACCTACGAGCAGGACGATCATGAGCGCATAAAGAAACCAGGTCCACTCCCTGAGTTTGTTGTAGTCGAATCCAGCAAAGAATAAAAAGAGCAGCCATCCGATAGCAAACCACTGGATCTGCACCAGAACGGTCGTGGTAAAAAAGTGGGACTCTCCTTCCATATTCAAAGGTTCCGAATAGGAGGAAATCACCAAGAGGCTGATTAGCATCAGGGCAAATATGATCGGTATCACTCGAAAATCGAGCCTCATCAGAAGCTTAGGATTCCACCACATGCAAAACCTTTAGGAGCGTCGCAAATGCCCTGTAGTTTAAAGGAAATTACGGGAGCGGTAAATCAAAAGTTTGATACAGAAGCTTCCGAGAGCTTAAAAATCTCACTTTAGGAAAAAGCTAGTGCTACCCCCTGCGCTCCCGTAATTAAAAAACAATTATTAATATTAATTTACAAAAAACAAACAAATTAATTAGAATTATACAACTGTAATTCCTTTCCTAATCCAGGAGAATAATTTATGACCGTGTCATCCCATCTAGCAGGGGCAGCTCAATTGACAACCCCGTCTATTCCTTCACCGCCCTCTGAAAAAAACGGTCTGGATGGAGACTCACTAGCTTATCTATTCTCTTTTCTTGACTTGGAAGACCTGCCAACCCTTCCACAAGTCTGCAAGCAATGGGCCACAGTTGTTAAGAAAAACGCCAATTTGCAAAACCATATCGAGAGCCTGCTTCCGGCAAGGATAAAACAGCTTCAAAATGTCAGCCTGCAAGAAAAAACAAAAATCTACATCAAAGAATTGGATACCCGAGTCAATTTTGTCTTGAATAATCCCGATCTCAAAATCCATGTCTATCTGTGGAGTCCAGAGGGAGGAGCCCCCCTTTTCCCCACGTCACTCATCGAAGAGCTCAAATCCGATCACTCCCTCTCTTGGAAAGCCGAGAAAATCAGCAATGTGGTCAACCAAGCCACCTTTTTCAACCAGCCTGAAAAGATCGCCTGCTACAAATTCACCCACCTCGCAAACGATAAGGATATCGAAGAGGCCAATCACTTGCTAGCCGCAGGCTTTGACCCGAATTTAAGCTTATCTGAAAAACACGCCGACAAATACCCGACCGCACTCTTTACCTTGGTTGATATGGGAATGAGCTATATGACGTTAAACCGCGACTCGATTGTCCAGTTGATAAAAAATATGATCGATCATGGCCTGGATGTTAGCGTAGAAGATAAAAAAGGAAAGACCGCCCTTGAACTTCTTGAGAGGAACCCCAGATTCCCGGTGGAAGAAGTCTCCGCCCTTACGAATTACGCAGAGAGCAAAAGGTCCCTGATCACGCCGGCACTAAGAAGCCAGCTTCTGGGAACTGGCAATCGCGCCTAAAAGTCCCGGTATCAAATCTCGATAGAGATCTACCTCGCTAAGCAGCCCCTCCACGCTGACGATCACATGTTCAGTCAGTATTCTCTCGTCGACATCCATCTGTGGATTCTCAGAAAGCGCCGCCATATAACCTACAAGCCCAGTATGGAGGGAAAGATCGTGGCGCACCAGGGCTTTGGCAGCAATGTTGCTGACCGCTTCCACTATCGGTTTCATATCGCTTAAAAGAATAAGATAAAATTTCAACTGATCTTGCTGCTCGTTTGTTAAAGGTCCTCTCGTCCCTTCTTCTCTCAGCCTCTTCACCTCATCTTCAATTTTAGCTTCAACAATCTTACCAACGATCAACTTAATCACCGATTGGCCGGTGACGATGAATTTCGCTGTTTCGGTAATCGACGAGATGACCCCCTTCTTGACTTGGCCAAACGCTCCCTTATCCTCTTCAACTCCTCTTTCTGACGAAAATATCCCGGCAACAGGTTTTGCCTCATCCAGCATTGTCATCAGAGGGGACTGGGAGAGTTCCTTATCCCGGACGTCGACCGGTATTCTTCTCTCTTTCTGAACTGCACTGACATGGCGGGCGAAGTTGAGCAGCTGCGGGGCTATTAGACCATACTCCTCAGCCGCTTCCACCGTAGGCACCTCTCCACTTTCCAGATCCCTCTTTAGAAGCTTAGTGTCTTGGCTTAAGCCTTCCAAAAGTTGCGACAGAGAAAGGCTAAGCTCAAAGCTGACCCCCTTGAAATCGAATTTACCTAGCTGCGCTTCCAGTTGTGTCATCAGGGATTTTGCGAAAGATGTCTCATTGAAGGTTGTCAAAAGCTTTATCGCCATCTGTTTGGCTTGCTGCTCATCTTCAAAACTTGCTCCTTCCATCAGGACGTCGAGCAGTGGATTGGAAAGAGCGCACATCAGCTCAGCAGGTTTTTGTTTAACGACTTCAAGCAGAGTGCCGATATTGATTTTCTTCATGCACACATCGGATTCTACGATCATAGCCTTCAGAATTTGCTCTGGACGGGCTTGATTGACCTCCTGAACGCTACTCAGCTTAGCACTCTGCAGCATGAGCGGCATCCGTTCGACAACCAGGGGATCCAGCAGATTTTTTCCCAAAGAGAACTGCGGATTGAGGAAGGCTTTGATCAGTTCTTCAAGGGACTTTCGCCCTTGCTTCGTTAAAGGTACAGAGCAGCCTTTGATACACTCATGATTGAGATAGAGCTGGATCTTCTGCTTTAAATGCTCCTCCGGCTGACGGGTGCTCTCATCGATTCTAGATGTATTGGAGAGGATCTCCTCTGCAAGAAGCTCTACGGCTGCATCGAAGATGTAGGGTAAAAGAGCCTGTCTTTCTTTTTCTTCAATCAGGATTGTATAGCCGGCTTCTATCGGTTTTTCCTGTTTGAGCCTGTCTTCACAGAAGCGGCAACAAGCTATCGCAATCTCTTGCGGACTGTACTGATGTTCCTGGTATAGCTTATATCCTATACCGACAATTTTCTTTATCTCTGAAATCTCCTTAGAGGTAAGAGTGCGTGTCTGCAGTATTGTTCTTCCCATCTCGGCGCTGAGAAGGGGAATGATTTTATTAATAATGAAATCATCCTCGGCCGTACGATATAAACCCGCAACAACTCGCACCAACTCATTGGAGAAAGCTTTTTCTCTCTCCTTCGGCGCTTGATCCTCCCAAGCAACCCCCTCCTCTGAAGCCTCCTCAGAGGCTGTCAAAGACATCTCCACCTGCCTCTTCGGAAGCGCAGATTGGGGAATGGATTTAACACCTTGTAATACCCCTTCAAATAACCCTGGAAGTGTATTTTGACATTCTTTGAGAAGCACTTCTCCCGACTGGTACAGCATCATGACAAGCTCTTTTTTCTTCTTCTGTTTTACCCGTTTAGATTCTTCCGCAGCTGCACCTTTGTTCTGCATCTCCTGATCAATCGTCGACTCCGTTTCGAGGTTGATCCAATAATTGATAAGCTCCTGCTTTCCGTCGATTTGGATTTTATCAAGCAGGTGGACAGCCACTTTTTGCATGATCGGAACCAAGAGGGGCATTGCTCTCATAAGATCCGGATCGACTTTTGAGCTGTCATCTCCCGTGACATACGATTTCAAATTCCCCCATTTTTCCATGGCGAATCCAGCTCCGGAGACGCCATATTGCAGAGCGCTGCTGCCTAATACCTGAGACAACTTCGATTGTGATGTGGCGACGGTAGAGAGCGCCATTTTAAGAAAAAACTTTCCCGTAGTTCCCGCGCCCTCTGAGCTGTCCTGATCAGCATCGAATATCATTCCACCCAAGGTTCTGAAGAGCTGTCTGACTAAAGCAATCTCTTCCTCCGTTTGCTTCGAACCTAATTTTTGGGAAGAGATCTCTTCCGTCTTCATTCCGACGAGGCCTGAGAGCAATCCGGCTATCACCTCAGGAGTTGTCACTTCCAGATCCAACTCCACGGCATTGACCATCTCCAGTTTGGCAAGCAGTTTCTTAAATTCTTCGATCTTTTCGTTAAATTCTTTTCGGGATGTGAGCAGGGGAATCAATTTTTGAATGTTTTCTTTAAACTCAGGGCTGTCATCGCCCGCCAGCACAGCCAAGGCAGGGACCGCCACGGAGGCGATGGCCTTATCGGGATTGACCGATACGGCGTCAAGTAGCTCTTTGATGCTTAGATTTTTAAATACATGAAGCACCTGCTGATCAAATAGATCGCCCAGCAGGCTCTCATCATACGGCAAGTGGTTGATATTTTTTACATGGTTCAAATCAAGCGCGCTCATGATCTGCGGAAACTTCGCGACGACACGGAAGTGTCCGGGAGCTCTTCCCTCGGCAAAATCGGGTGCAGAGACTTTCTTTGCCAAGAAAGCAAGCCGCCTCTGCCCCTCTTTGTTCAAGACAAGCTCTTTACCCTTGACCGCAGTGAACAAGGCGACAGTGTCCTCTATGGTCTCTCTCGGCTGGTTGGCAATCGCACGTTCAATACAGGCCTCAAAGCAAAATCGAAGAAGTGTTTTTTCAGGGATCGGTCTCTCCAACGGCAGATCATTCCTAAACTGATTACCGATATACCGCGCCAGGGCGCATACAGCCACACTTTCGGAATACCCTCTGATGCTCAACACTTTAATCTGAGGGGGATAATCGAGAAGCGCCTCAAGCTCGGCTTGGTTAACCGGGCCACGCACCCCCTGATTTCGCATAGAATCGAGGAGTAAGGGTCCATAATCTTCATTATAATTAAGCAGGTCTTTTTCCCAGCCTTCCAGAGTCGGTAGACCGGATTTAAAGGAGGCCAAAAGCGCTTCTGGGCTCGGTTTATCAAGCGGCTCTTGTTTCTTACGTTGTTTCAGCATGAGTGCGATACAGCCCAAAGCTACCTGCTTCTTCGCTTCGGAAGCTTGTGAGTATCCACCCTTCTTAAGCAGCTCCATCGCTAAAGAGAACGTTTTTCCGATAATTTCAGCCTCTTTGGCAGTCTTGGGAAGCAGATTCGTTTCTTTCAGCGTTGAGCAAAAAAGCTCATTCTCTTCCGCTGAAATCGCGCTGCCACATTCTCTCTTAACCCGATCCTCCCAACCTTTCAGGGCAGGCATCGCATCACAGAAAGGAATAACCTCTTCGAGCTCAGGAACCTTAGTCAATTTGCCCGCTTTCTGATAATAGAGAACAAACCCCTTTGCAAATACATCAGGAGCAACCTCCGTAGCAGAGGCGTATCCGTTTCCGTAGGAAGCGGCATCCAAGAGCACATTGAGTTCCTTTGCATTAACTGGACCCTGGAAAAAGGGCTCAAATTCTTTAGAAAACACATCTATCGCAGCAACTTTTTCTCCCGCTATCTCAAATCTGTCCCTCCAAAGCTGCATGTTCTCCAGTCTGTATCGTTCTTTGCTTGCTTCGGTTACGCACATTTTAGACAGAAGTGCTTTTGCGGCCGGGTCGCTCACGAGTTTATTGAACTTTCCGACATCGTCCGGGAATCCATGATCATCTCCAAGCCTCAGAATCACCTCAGAGATGACCCGGGCATCAAATTCGATATCATCGGAGTTCAAACTGCCGGCTAACGTCATCAGTTTGTCGAGAGATTCTTTCCATATCATGGGATCTTGCGTTGCGCACCTGGCAATGAGTATAGGTCCCCACTTCTCGACAGCGTGGTTAGCGACTTTACTGAAGAAGCCGGCTTCTTTCCTCTCCCCTATCATCGATTTAATAAACTGGCTGGATGTATCGAAAATATCCTGTGCTTCAAAGAGTCCCAGGCAAAGAGAGAGTACGCTGTCCGCCCTTCCATAAAACTCTTCGAGACTCACCTCTGATTTTAAAGAAGGCAAATCCAATTTTGAGAAGAGCTGTACCGACTGCTTTTCCGTCAACCCCAATTGCTCCGCCTTGGCTTGAAGCACCTTTTGGATCTGTTCTTGCCGAGGTGCTGAATAAAAGGGATGATCAAAAATCGACAGCGCCCCCTCGGCAAATTTCTCGTTTTCCGGAAGGGATGGGTTCAGGCAGAACTTTGCGCAGTCTTGAGAAAACCTCTCTCCTACTTTCTCTCGCAAAAGAGCCGGCAAGGCTTCAAATTGCTTTCTGCGCTCGATTTTCCGCAACTGCTGCATGGCCGCATCAAGCGCGGTAAAAAAATTGCCCTTTTGCGCCGTCCCCACCTCTTTTTCGAGGGCGGAGATAAATACCCTTTCATCGATTTGGAGGCTGGGAGGAAGTTTTTCGTTTTGGCTTCTGAATTTATTCAACATTTTACTCAGTCTGAAAATCGTTTTAGCCTCTTCTGACTCTTTTGACTTGTTGCCCAGTTCTTCAGAAATTCGCTTTGAAAAACTGCTGCTCAACCGGGAAATATCTTTCAATTCCGTCTCCCAGCGTATAGCGGAGACATCCACCCCTTGATCCGATAAATAATCGATCACCTCTTTGACATCACTTCGGATGGCCTCCTGAATAGGCGTGTCGCCGGCCTCATTGACTGCCTCCAAAGACGCCCCTTTCTTAATCAGCTCCAGGGCAAGTTTACCCAGCTCATTCCTGCAAGCCCAGTGCAAGGCAGTATTTCCATGCTCATCCACAGGCTGAACATCGTCATCTTTCAGATGTTCTAACAGCGCAAACGCGAGTTTTTCGTTACTAGTGCGACAAGAAAGTATCAGGTGATCAGGCCTTACCGCCAATTCGTTGCTCAATAAGGCAAGTGCGCACTCCGTTTTTCCCTCTTCGATGCTCTCAGCCAAGACATCTCCAAAGATCTCCTCGAAACGCTCGCTTTGTACAAAATCTTTCGCCTCGACACCCCTCTCGATCAGAAGAAGCATCAGGCGCTTGTCAATCGCTGCTACGGGTTGATCTGCTCCCAAAAGCTTTTCGTTGACAATCGAGTAGAGGGTCTCTCCATACTCGCTTTCGATTTCAAGATCCGCACCGCGGTCGATCAGTTCTGCTACCACTTGTTCCAGACCGGAATCGAACGCGTTAAATAAAGGCGGTTCGCCATCAGAGTCAAGAGCGTTCACATCGGCGCCTGCCTGGATCAGCATCATCGCGATGTCGGCATGGCCAAAACGGCAAGCGATATGCAAAGGGGTTTCCTCAAAGTCTCCTCCTGTAAAATCAACATCGAACGTCACGACTCCCGCCTCGACCGGAATCTTCCAGAGGTAGAAATCGATAGCATTACCTTTACAGAGCTGTTCTATCAGCTTTTCAGCGATTTTTGTTTCCCCTCTCTCGCAGGCAATGAGAAGGAACTCTCTTTTTTGATGATTCGATAGCGGAAATCCACTCTCCAGAAGAGCCAGTGCCATTTCGCCGTGTCCTCGCTCGATACTGATGCGGACCTTATCGACAAGTTGTTGATTGGCATCGTGCTTGGAGTAGCCAAGAAACGATCCGAACTTGGAGCCCAGCCATCCCTTTTCGACAAAAAAACCACCATGCGCGCTGATGTGATTGATCACCTTTAAGACAGCGGGGCTATTGCCGTATTGCTCCGGAAGGCAGCGGACGATTTTAACCGCCTCCGGTATCAGTGTGTCATTGCCGTCGCAACTCTCAATCTTTTCCGACAGATGGTTGATCACCGCACGGCACATGATCTGATTTTCGCCACTCAGCCTATCGCCGAGCTCCTCGTCAGGAAGAGAGAGCAGATCCTGCCATTCCCTTGGAATAAATTTGTAGTGGCCACCCACGGAATGCGCATCCATGCCAAACCTCCGGTTACATACATCAGACCAAATATTAGTTAATACATTTACAGGAAGTGATACCACTAATTATAATTTTAACAATTAGAAGTAGTCAATTTTTTTCAAAAAAAACATATTCGATTAAGAATTATTAAAAGCAAGAGTTACAACAGATTAAGAATGAACAAGAGAAGTATGAAGAGCGCGGGGGATATCTCAAAAAGGGGGAATGCAGCTTAAAGAACAGTGCCACTTTACGCCGATGGAAAGCGCAGCATTTGAGAGACTTTCGGTTTTAACGGCATCTCCAGGAGATCACCCAAACATCTTGAATATAAACTCTTGCGGGAAATCCTTGTCGGGAATACATATAATAGGATCACCTTCGCCCCAATCAAGGATTGCCCATGGATATAGATTTTCACCATTTTCGCAATGTTTACTCGACTAACACCTGGGCTTTGCAGAACGCTAAACTCTTGCCACGAAATCGACTGACGGTGGTCTCTGCCGACGAGCAGGCAGCGGGACGGGGCAGACAGGCCAATAAATGGGAATCGCCCGCTTTCTTAAACCTATACGCCACTTTCTGCTTATTCCTGCCCATGCGCCAGGACATCCCTAATCTTCCACAAATTCTCGCGCTTGCAGCGATCGAAATTTTAAAAGGAGAAGGGCTTGAGCCCCGGATTAAGTGGCCCAACGATATTTACGTCGGGAACAAAAAAATCGGAGGCATCCTAAGCGAAACGCTGGATTTCGGCGGCGAACGGTTCATCGCCATTGGCCTCGGGCTGAATGTGAATATGCCAAAAGAGAATCTGGCCGCAATTCCCAGTCCGGCAACCTCTCTTTTGAATGAGCTTCAAAAAGAGTTTTCCGTCGATGAGATCTTAAAAAAGATCACGCATCAGTTTAATGCCTACGTCGAAATTTTCATTGAAAAAGGATTTGGGCATTTTCTTGATCAGTTCAAAAGGAATATGATCCTGAACCAAAAAATTCAGTTCAAAGACAGCAACCGCAAGCTATACGAGGGCAAGGGAATGGATATATCCGCTGACGGATCCCTGAAACTGCTGCTCGAAAACGGCGACGTCAAGGTGTTTCAAAGCGGTGAGTTGATCGAAGGAAAGGGTAAAAAGCTGACGTAGTGCCAAAGCACAGACACCGAAAGTATCTGAAATCCCCAATTTTGAGACACTTTCGGTTTAGGCCCATTCAACAAACAAATCATCCGATTTCAATAGCAGCCCACTCTCTAAATCCTACCGGTGACAAAGCGACCCCCGTTAACCGGGTATCTTGTTTTCTGAATTGACTCCCCTAAAGAGCTGACGAAAAGGAACAAGAGCGATAAAAAGTCCCTATTTCGAAGCCATGAAGTCCACATCAGGTATGACAATCAGCCCCTTGAATACCTTACGGCGAAGCGTATCCTGGATATAGGAGAGCGTGGTGCCGATCGATGAGTAGCAGGAGGTGCAAGCCCCCTGATAGCTGATGATCACTTCCCGATCGTTTAAAAAATTAATCACCTCAACACCTCCGGCATCAAGAGCTATATAGGGCCTGACGTCCTCATCGAGCACTTTTTCAATCACGGAGATTTTCTCTTTAAGGGAAAGTTGCTCGAAGCCGGGATATCCTTCGCCGGTGCTATCAGACGCCTCCTTAGGAACAGGCGGAGCGGTATAGCCGACGGGAAGAGGAATATCCATGCAGCGCTCTTTCGCCTGGCGGATCGCCTCGATAACGAGGCTAATGAAGGGCAATGCCTCGTTAGGCAAGGCAGGCTCGCCGGTCTTATCACTGAAATGGGCGTCGATCAGCTCTCCGCTGATCCTTCCCGCTTGATCGTAGTTTTTTCCCACCATGATATCGACAGCCGCTTCGGCGGCCCCGATGAGCGCCGTCTGGCCAAAAAGCTGATACCTGGCGTCGACAATCTGGCCGTCTTGCTTATCGACCAAGAGGAAGAGGGCGATCGCGTTGCCCTCCTTGACGCTGCCTGCCTCTCCGACTGCAAGACGCAAGGCCCTTTCCGATGCACTCCTCTCATCGAAAAGACCGCAGGAGCGTGGATTTAAAATCCTCTGCTGGATTTTCTTGCTGTAGCGATACCAAGGATAGGGTTCGTTTGCTCGTAAGGCCATCTAAACACCTGTGAAATAGCGGGAAAGCCCGCGCAATTTTTCAACCGACTTCTTAAGGGCTTGAGCCGCCGCCTGAGCGTCGTCCTCAGTCGAGTAGCGTGAAAAGGAGAAGCTTAAAGCAGAAAGAGCCTTCTCCGGGGGAAATCCGCTCTCTATGAGCGTAGCGCTCAAGGGAAGGAACGGCCCTCCCCCCATGCTCGCAAAAACATCGAGACTGTTGAGGTGATAGAGCAAAACTTCACTGGCCACGCCGGGAAAAGCAATCGTGGTGACGTGTGGCAGGCGGACAGTATCAAGAAATAGCACTTCAGATCCCGGTATGGAAGCTAGCACCTCGTCTTCGAAAAAGACCCTGATCCTGGCAATTTCCGTGGACAGATAGTCCTTAGCTTCAGAAAGAGTCTTTGCGGCAACCCCAAGCCCCGATAAAAGTGCCAGACTGAATGCCCCGCCGCGCAATCCGCTTTGCTCTCCTCCCCCTAAGATGAGAGGTGCCGTCCTGACCGCTTTCTTCAAAAGTAAACCGCCTGTCCCCTGAGGGGCGTGCAGAGGCTCCCCCCTGAATGTGACAAAAGAGAGGCCAGGATGGTTTAGATTCAAGGGAACTCTGCCGATGGCGTGCGTCACATCGAGATGGAAAAAGATAGCCCTTTCATGACATAGGGAAGCAATCTCGTCTACAGGGTTGACCACGCCGGTAAGACCGTGGGCAGCACCGAGCGACATCAAAATCGTTCGGGGAGTGATCGCCGCTTCCAAAGCCTTAACAGAAACAGCCCCATCCCTCCCTGGAGGGACAATTTTATAGGAGCAGCCCAGCTCCTCCATCCTCTTCATGGAAGAGAGATGCGCAACCTCGTCAGCCGAAGAGAGGATGATATGGTTGCGGCCAGACTCCTGGATATAGGTAAAAAACATCCCCAGCATCACCTGGTTGATTGCCTCTTCTCCTGAAGATGTGAAGACGAAAGAGTCCTCTTTGTCAGCATCCAAAAGGGCATGGATCGCGCCCAAACTCTCACGGACAACGCTCCAGCCGACCTGACCGACCCGGTGAGGAGACTCGAGCGCTCCAAAGCGCTCGCCAAGCCAAGGTATCATCTCGGCTATCGTCTCCTTGGAAGGCTGCGCGCTCACGCTGTTGTCAAGGTATGTCCCTTCACCCATTTTGCAACTCTTTTTTGGTAAAAACGCCTTCGTTGTATTCATAGAGAAGCGGCGATCCGGTGGCGAGCTCTAAGCTGACAACCTCTTCTTGGCTTAAGCCCTCCAGATCCATGATGATGGAGCGCAGCGAATTGCCGTGAGCTGAGACAAATACGTTCTTCCCCTGTCTCAGAAAAGGGACTATCGTCTCTTCAAAGTAGGGAATGGTTCTCGCCGCTGTCATCTCCAGGCTCTCTCCCGATGGGGGAGGAGTAGCGTAGCTGCGCCTCCAGATTTTGACCTGGTCTTTTCCAAATTTCTCCGCCGTCTCGGCCTTATTGAGACCCTGCAGCTCGCCATACATTCTCTCGTTGAGACGCCAGCTTTTGTATACCGGAATTGTGTGGCTTTCAGCTTGCGGCGAGTAGATTTTCCCCCACTTTTCCAAATCGCCCTCGCCTTCATGGAGGAAAACAGGAACCTTTTTGCCAACATGCTTGAGCATAGCGAGTGCCAGAGTCATCTGCGCCCTGATCAGGGTCGAAGTGAAGATCACATCAATCGGGATATCCTTGATCAGCTCTCCTGCCTTAAGGGCCTCTTCAACTCCTTTGGATGAAAGGGGAACATCAACCCAGCCGGTAAACTGATTCTGCCGGTTCCACTCCGACTCTCCATGACGCAGCATGATTAATAGCGCCATTCAACACCCCCTGATTTAAGAGACTTTCCACAACCTGAACTCGTATGACTTGCTTGCCGAAGGCTTGCAAAAATTTAGTTTTAGCGAACGAACAAAACGACTGCCGATCGATTCATCTACCTAATATTAGGTGACTTACAATCCCCTAATCTAAAAAACTGTCCACAAAGCCCCAACGCTAAACTAAAATGAGCTTTCAGTACACGCTCTCTTACTTGTCGCCCCCTTACGATAACCTCTTTTTTAAACCGAGACAAGCTGAAAATCGGTTGAAAAAATGACCTGATCTGTAAGGCAACCGTTGATTTCGGCACGCGTTCATCGAGCCGTCTCGTGGGCTTTGCCGCTTGGACCAAGAGTGTCTCGAAATTGGGGATTTAGCACATGCCCGGCCTAGCGACGCACCCCCAAATTCAGTCTTCTGTCGAGTAGAAATTTTGAATGCCGTGAGGCAACTTCACCACCCACTCCGGGAACAGGGAAAACCAGCATGATTTTGCGATTGAATATTAACACTCAATCGAATAAAATATTTTTTTCTAAAATTACAAATTATAACAAATTTCATTTCATGGACACATTACGTTTAAATTTAGCGCTCGCCAAAAGCGGCGTTGCCTCCCGTAGAAAATGCGATGAACTCATCTTCGCCGGCAGGGTCACGGTCAACGGAAAAGTAGCGGACAACCCCGGCATTCGGGTTAGCGAAACCGACAGGATCGCGGTCAACGGGCGGAGTGTCAGGGTTAAAAAGACACAGTACTATTTCCTCCTCAACAAACCGAAAGGCTATGTCTGCAGCGCAAAACCTGCCAACGGCCAGAACAGCGTCCTAACCCTTTTCAAGGACGTCAGAGAGCGCCTGTTCACGGTCGGAAGGCTTGATAAGGAGACTACCGGTCTGATTCTGGTGACCAATGATGGTGATTTTGCCAACCGCGTCATGCACCCCTCCTTCGGAATTCAAAAGGAGTACCTGGCCAAGGTTTGGCAGGAGATCACCGACGTTCACCTGAAGACACTGATGGAGGGCATCGAAATGGAAGGCGTCCTTCTGAAGCCGGTTCGAGTCACCAAAGTTCGCAAAGGGACTTTGAAGATCACGGTAATGGAAGGAAAGAAGCGCGAAGTCAGGGAGATGGTAGCCCACGCAGGCCTCGACCTATTTGACCTAAAGCGGATCCGTATCGGCGGACTGCACCTCGGTACCCTATCTGAAGGCGTTTACAGAAATTTGACCGAAAGCGAAAAAAACAGCCTGTTTGGGACGAAACAGCAAAGGCTGAAAGGGCAGGAATAATGGCAAAGAGAAAACGGATTGAAACCGACATCGAAGAGATAATGCCCCTCTTGATTGGCATCTGGAGAAAAATGTTTAAGCTCTCCGGCCCTCCTGACGAGCTGCAAACACGAGAATTCCGCTCCTTCGTAGCCAATGTAAAATCGCTTTACGAAGCAGAGAGCAAAGAACAGGAGGGCTCCTTAAGCCAAGCGCTGCAAAGCAGAGACCTTTTGGGCGCCTATTTCCTCTACTTCTGGCCGCTCCGTTATCTTGAAGCGATGCACCTGCTCGGAGAACTCCCAAAGACAGGATACTCGGCGCTGGACTTAAGCGTCGGCCCATCCCCTTTCGCTTTTGCAGCCTTGAAGCACGGCTATTTGGACGTCACTTCCATCGGTTCGAATGAGGGAGCTTTGAATCTGACTGCAGAAGCAGCAGGCCGCTATGGCTATCCCCTCCAGATCCGCAATGAGCTTGCGCGTTTCAAGACAGGATCCAAGCGCTACGACCTCATTACCCTCAGCTACACTTTGCTTGACCTCTATCCGTCAGACTCCCTTGCCCACAGCGAAAAAAGAAAGGAGCTCGTCCTTGATCTGCTCAACTCCTTAACACCTGAGGGCTACCTGTTGATTGTGGATGGATCGACGGAGAAGAAAAACAAAAAGATCTTAGAGTTAAGGGACCAGATCGTCGAAGGCGGCTACAGCATCCAGGCGCCCTGTATCTATCAGGGAAGATGCCCGGCCCTTGCCAATAAAAACATCTGTTTTGCCCAAAGAGAGCTGCAAAAACCTTATCTGATCCAAGAAGCGCAGCGCTCAGGCCGCATCAACATGAATTCCCTTAAGATGTCCTACCTGATAGTGAGAAGCAAAGAGGCTTCTCTTCCCGATATACAAAAAGACCTCTACCGTATTATCAGCCCTCCTTTTGAGGAAAGAGGTAAAAAAACTTACTATCTTTGCGGCAAAGGGGGAAGAAAGAAGCTTACTTCCTCACTGGAAACAGCAACTAAAGAGACCCGGGCTTTTGAGTTCATCAAAAGAGGCGAAGCCATTGAAATTCAGGGCGCGCAAGTCGAGGGAAACACTTTTGTGCTGAACGAAATGAGTAAGCTGAGAGTAGCGGCCCCCCTCTCCAAACCGCTCCTAGCGCAAGAAGGGGAAGAGCACTCCTAAGAAGTAAGACTCCGTCTACCATTTCCTTTATCGAAAGCACCTTGAAATTTGGCATGAGGCTTTTAAGAAAAGCTCGGGATTGAAAGATTGCAAGTCACCTGATAGAAATATGAGCGACTTGTAATCTTCCAATCTTGAGGTGCTTTCTCTTTGCCAAAAACCAAATTTTGAGACAATTTCGGCATATCGCAGGCACACCCTAACGGTTAAGCGGGACGATGAAAGAAAAAAACGAGCAAAGCATTCTAAAAGACCGACCTAAAGACTCTCCTGTCTCTGATCCGGCTCAAGTGCTCGAATCGGCCCTCTTAGCCCTGTCCTCCCTATCAAAAGAAAGTCCGCAAGATAAAAACGCGTTTCAAGGCAGCTCGATGGCTATCAGGGAAGTCAAGGATGCCGTCGTCAGTTTTTTCAAAGGAAAGCCCTTCGATGTGTGTGTAAGGGATTTTTTCAGCGGCTCGAATATCCTTTTGGAAGCTGTCGAAACAATCAAACGCTACTACCCGCTGATCGAAAAATTCAAAGAGGGCACTCCCAGGGAAAAAAACTTAGCTGCCTTCGCCCTGGAGACAATTCAAAAGCACAATAAAATTGTCGAAAGACGACGGCACATGAACTTTGCCGAAAAAGCGACGGGCTTCATCTTCAAAACCCTGGGAATGGAAAAGAAGCGTCCGCTCGATTCCAAGATCATAATTCCTGTTCAGACAAGCTTTCAGACCAAAGAAGACAAAGAATCATCCCCTGCCACCCTTTTCACCAAAAGTGTTTTGACCCCTATTGCCGAAGAGCCTCATTCCGCCTCCAGCCCGACCAAATCGGAAAGGGACATGTTCAGGATGAAAGCGATCATGCTCTTGAAGCAGCATAACCTCTCCGTCAAAATGATCGAAGGAGCCTCTGAAGAAGTCGCAGGAGAGGGTCCTTCAGAAGGAATTATCTCCTTCCGTCAATTCATCTCCACACTGCCCGGAGAAGAGATCGAGCTCACAGGCCAGTTCAAGCGTCTTGGAGGAAAGGTAAAAAGGAGCATTCCGCTCATTGAAACGTTCAGGCTGCAGGCAAAATCGCATCAGACAGGCTTCCCTCATCCGCTCCAGCTTGCCGGCTTTGCGTTTTCCGACTCCCTCTTTCCTGCCTGCCCCTTACGACCTGAGGCTATTCCTGATTTTTATCGCATCCACAAAAAGATGGAGGAGGCCGCCGTTGCCCTCCTGCCCAAAGGCAGGCTGAACGAGGCAGCCAAAGAGAATCTCTGCCTGAAAATCAACGCTTTCAACGAAGGCAAAGACGACTATATAGAACTCCACCTGTTGCTTGCGACAGCCTTCCGTAAAATCAGGACGGATCCGTCGTCCTATGTGAATGAGGCGCCTGGCCTGTTTTTTTCTTCTGTGGGAAGATCTAAAGACCCATTCTCCGAAATCGCTTCTGCCTACGAAAGGTTCAACGATCTTTTCATTAAAGAGCAGAAAAAACGCCTCTATGAAAAGCACATCTCTCTTTTCTCGGTTGCCGATAGCAGGGAAAGGAAAGAAGCTTTGACCAAAGCCTATCGAGAGGGATTTTATAAGGGGATCGAGAAGCTTAACGAGGAATCCTCTTCCTCCGAGAAAAGAGCGTATATCCTCTATCTCGCAGCGCTTTTCGAAGAGTCGATTCTGTCCCTGTTTCTTCAGGAACTTTCAGAAGTCGCCGGTTTTGACCCTCAGCTCCTGTCGGAGGGAGACCGCATCATCCAGGCTGCCCTCTTCAACCAATTCGATCAATTCTACCAAGAGATCAACAACCCCCTGAAGTCGAAACAAGAGGCGGCACACTGCCTTGAGAATAATTTAAAAGAAGCCATCGACCTTTTCGAAAGAGGCATCAACGGCACCCCGCCCCTCGCCAAACTGATTCAAGAGATGGAGACGTATTACCTCTCAAGAAAAGGAGAGGCCACCTCTCATCTACAATCCTAGGGCGCGCCCTAGGCACCGAGAGAAGAGGCCTCTCTTTCACGCCGGCTGCAGCTAATCAGATGGAAAGCCGCGGACATACAGATGACACTGCTAACACCCATCACCCCGAATGCGCCGATGAACGGAAAAATCGCGCTCCCAAGAGCCGGAGCGATCATTCCCCGAATCCCCACAGTCGCGACATTGATACTGGTAAATAGCGAGCTGTCTTCATCCCTGGAGAATATCGGTCCCGACAAGTTCCAACTTAAATTGCTGCCGGCCTGCATCACTCCATAGGCGATATAGCCGAGGTATAGCCAGATAATTCCTCCGTTGGCCAACATCAGGAGAAGAGGAAAAATAGCCAGGGAGAAGGTGACCAGGCTGGTGAACAGAAAGATATCAATCCGCCCGATCAAACGAGCCAAAATTGGGGATGCCAGGGCAAAGCCGATCCCTTTGCAAACGGTAAACGCCAACGCAAACTCTGTGTAGGACAGATTTAGCACATCCACAAAAAAGATAGGCAATGTAGGCTGCAAAATCATCAGACCGCTGCCTGCCAGCATAAACGCTATCTGAAAATGCATAAAATCCGGCCGGCTTTTGATTAATCCCCAAGCCTTCTTCCATGGATCGGTCAGCGGCTTCAGCGCTCCCTTTTCTTCGGATGGCGGTGCTGTTCTCCCCCCTTCCGGAATCGGGATTTTCGACTGGAAATAGAGGGCAAAGAGGGAGATAAATGCCGCCAGGGGAAAAATCCAGCGCCAGGCTTGAAAATAGCCATCCAGCACAAGGGCAACCGAAGATGCCACCAAGGCATCGCCGATATAGCCGATGGATGAGCCCCAGGCAAAGACCTTATCGCGCGTGATTCCCGGAATATTGATTTTGAGAATTTCCATCCAGGCCGGCTGCACACCTCTTGCCAGGCTCATGTGAAAGCCGAAAGCTGCTATCACAAGCCAGGTGTTTTCTATCCAGGGGAAAAAAAAGAAAGGCAGATGCCTTAGCACCCCACCCACCATGACATTGGATAAAAGCCTGTCTCGCCTCTCGGTAATGGCGTGGCTCCAGTACATGGAGAACAGGGAGGAGAGCGGTTTTAGTGCAATCACGACAGCGAGCTGAAAGGGCGTGGCTCCCAGATCTTTGTACAAAATGATAAACAGCATGTTGAACAGCGCCCAGAAAGGGGTATCCAAAACGCGGGTCCAAAGAAAGGCGCGTTGGGTCACATAGGCGCTATCTGCTAGATCTTTCATCATAAGGTACGTCTTTGCAACAGGATTACCACATACCGAAATTATCTCAAAAATTGGGATTTTGGCTTTGAGAAAACCTCGGGTAGGTGATTTTGTAATCTTTCAATCTCGGAGAGCGTTCTCTTTGCCAAAAACCAAATTTTGAAACAATTTTGGTGTAATCCCGGTTGAATAAAAAAGTATACCTCAAAAGCCGGGCATTTTCATCAAAAAGATTACATAAACCCATCTAAATGAAAACTTTCCGTGAACCCACCCCATCGGGATCCATGCCGGCTCAGGCCATTGATTCAATTGAAATTTTAATTCACCAATCAACTCTTGAGCTGCAGGGACCCTTTGCCCGGGCGGAAATAATCGGTACCATAGCGCAAGTTTCTATCCCTGATCTCATCGATTTTTCCCTCTACGCTCTCTTGAACCGCCACCCGGAAAATCCGATCACGGAGCTCAACAATCATCCGCCCCCTCATCTCGGCAGAGGCAGGATCGGCATTTTTTTGCCGCATTGAATCGAAGGCATATTTCAATCCACTCCTTAGAGTCTGTCTTAACCCTGCACCCAAAATATTCATGTTCCCTCACAGATTATACCGAAAGCGAATCAAAATTTGGTCTTTGGCATGAGGAGCCAAAGACCAAATTTCGCGGCACTTTCGGTATGCTTCAGGGTTTGATCGCTCCGATCAGGGTAGTTAGCCTGTCGGGCGATAAACTTAAGATCAAGAGCAGCACTCCCGCCAGACAGGCAAAAGCGAAAGAAAGGGAGCACTCTGGCCTGATTCTAACCTGATCGACAGCGCCTTTAAAAAGTAGAAGGACAAGCCGGAAATAGTAGTATGAAGAGATCACTGTCAGAATAAGCGCCAGCACCATGAGCCAGATGAGCCCTTTCGTATAGGCCACCTTGAACAGTATAAATTTGGCGAAAAACCCGACAAAGGGAGGAAACCCTGCCAGCACAAGAAGAGAGAGGGCAAAAGCGAGCGCTATCCATGGGCTCCTTTTAAACAGTCCCTGCACGCTCTCAAAAGGAATATCCCCATCGCCGGCGTCCATGGCGGTGAAAAGCGAAAAGACGCCCAGGGTTGCTACCGAATAGACGGTAAGATAAAAGGCGAGAGCTTCAAAAGCTCCCCCCTCTCCCGCTGCGGCGATTGCAATCAGCATGAATCCGGAGTGGGATATGCCTGAGTAGGCAAAAAAGCGACGGAATGCTCTCTGCCTGATCGCCAATATGTTGCCATAAAGAAGAGTGATCGCGGCCGCAAGAGCGATCATCGTACTAAAAACGGGATCAAAACCCGGTATCGTGATTAAGAAGACTCTGGCCAATCCAGCGAACGCCCCTGCCTTGGATCCGACCGCTAAAAAGGCGGTAACCGGCGTTGCCGCTCCGGCATAAACATCCGGAGCCCAGAAATGGAAAGGGACAACCGCGGCCTTGAACAAAAGTCCTAAAGCAAACAAGGCGGATCCCGAAATAAAGAGAACACGCGATGGCGCATCGGTCAGTGCTCCGTATTTCTCAAGCAGCCCCTCAAACCGGGTGGTGCCTGTCGCGCCGTAGATGAGCGCCACTCCGAAAATTAAGAAAGCTGTCGCCATTGATCCTAAAAGAAAGAATTTAATCGCCGCCTCATGAGTTTTGCTCCAGGTCTTCATGTAGGCAACGAGGACGTAGAGCGCAAGGGATAGAATTTCCAGCCCCAAAAATAGGGTGAGAAAATCAGCTGAGGCTCCAATGAGGATAAGGCCGATTAATGAGGATAGGAGCAAAAAGGCGTATTCCCCATGGCTCTCTGTTCGCTGTTTGAAAAAGGAGGCGGAAATCAGGGCGATCACCGCACCGACAACAAGAAAGAATGAGGTGAAAAATTGCGCGGGGGAGTCGGATACAATAAAGGCGCTAATGTACGGGTGGGTGGGTTCGGGTGCCAAGTAAGAGGATATCAGCGCTGCGATGATTGAAAGAAACGCGATAGGAAAAGCGCTTTTTCTGGAAAATTTAGGAGACAGGCTCTCGATCACAATCAGGACAAGTCCAGATAAAAGCAATATGGCCATCGGAGAGAGGCTTAAATAGTCTTGAAGTGCAGGGTTCGTGTTCATCGTTTCTCCATCGTGCGCGAAGAGGAGACCATTTTTGACGCCTCATCTGTCAGTTTCAACATCGGGGACGGGTATATTCCAACCAGCAAAATCACAAAGATTAGAGGAGCGGCCAATGCCAGTTCCTTCTTCCCGATGTCCAGCCAGCCATTTTTGAAAAGGCTCGGTGTTGAGAAAAAGGATCTTTGAATCCAGCCCAGCATGTACATCGCCGATAAAATAATGCTGAGTCCCAGAATGAACGCGGCTCCATGACTCTTCAGAAAAAGTCCGTACAAAATGATCAACTCCCCTACAAAATTATTCGTCCCCGGCAAAGCGACGGAAGAGAGCGCGAAAAACAGCGTCAGCCATGCAAGCATCGGCATATACTTGGCAAGGCCTGACTCAAGGCCTATTGTCGTACGGCCAATCCTCTCGGCAAGCCAGCCGCCGGCCAAAAACATGCCGGTGATGGTGATTCCATGGTTGAAGGCCTGCAGAATCGAGCCCGAGATCGCTTCGGGATTGAACACAAAAAGTCCTGCCAGCACAAAATTGACGTGCGAAAAACTGGAATAGGCGATCAGACGCTTAAAATCAGACTGAGCCCAAGCCGTGAGCCCTCCCCAGAGAACACCGATAATGGCCAGTGAAAGAAGGACTGGAGAGGCTTCTTGAAGCTGTTTAGGAAAGATTTCTAGACCGACCCGCATCAGTCCGTAAATGCCGCCTTTCGATAAAATGGCCGCAAGGAGAATGGAACCGGCAAAAGGAGCTTCAGTATAAGCGGCAGGAAGCCAGCCATGAAAGGGGAAAAGGGGTGTCTTGACAGCAAAAGCCAAAAGAAAAATGGCAAAGAGCCATGTCGCGTGTGGCAGAGTGGAGCCAATCCCCGCCAGTTTATCCATATCGAAAGTTCCGCTCCCCAAGGCTGCCAAGGAAGCAAAGTAAAGGGCCACAATGGCCGCAATCATCAGACAGGAGCCGGCGATCATGTAGAGGATAAACTGAAACGCCGCCTCTTCCTTTTTTCCCCCTCCCCACAGAGAGATGATAAGAAACAAGGGGAAGAGCATCGCCTCGAAAAAGAGGGTAAAAAGTAGCAAATCCCGGGCAAGGAAAAAACCGATCAGAAGCCCCTCTAAAAGGAGCACCAGGCCAAAGAAAAATGGACTGTCCATCTCCTTGTTCCCGCTTGGAGTAGAGAGCAGGCTTAGGGGAATAACAATAGCCGTCAAAAGCAGAAAGACTAAAGAGAGGGAGTCGATCGCCAGATAGAAATCAAGCCCGAGGGATGGAATCCAGGACACTTTGAGGGAAGAGTGCAGCGCCTTTTGTCCAAAGACAATCAGCCACAAGAGGGGAAAAAGGCTGAAAGCGAATGAAGTCAGCTTGAGTTTTTTTTCTTTGAGGGGAGACAAAAAAACCAAGACAGCCATGAGAAAGGGAACTAAAAGTAAAAGCATGAGCTGCATTGAAAAGTCTCCTTAAAAAAACAATATCCAGCTCATGGCAAAAAGTCCAAGAGCCATCCAGGCAATATACGATCTGATTTGACCGGAAGCTGCCCTCTGCAACAGATGAGACGCTCCGGATACTCCATCGGCCGCCAGCTGGATCGAACCTTGAAAAAATTTAGGATCGAAAACACCGGAAATCAAAAAGGCTAAAGCTTTCAGGGGCGCGATAATAAAAATCACAGAGAGTTCGTCTATATAAAACGCCTTTTTCAAAAGCACAATCTGTCCCTTAAAGCGGTCGCGATATTTCGTATACATGACCCAAGAGAGGACGAAACCGACAAGTCCCATAAACACCGATATCATCATCTCGGAAGAGAAATGGAACCCGGTGCTGGCCACCCTGTCTTGTAAAGTAACATCCGACTCCTGCAGAAAAATTTCCAGCAGGGGAGCTTTCTTGAGAGAAAAGCCCAGGAGTCCCCCTGTAATCGTCAGAAAAGCCAGGACAGTGACAGGGATCAGCATGACCGCTGGCGCCTCCTTAACTTCAGACGCTTCACGAACATCCATGTTGCTCTTGCCCTTGAATGTCAGGCAATAAGCCCGCGTCAGGTAGAAGGCTGTCAGTGTCGATACCAACAGGCCGATCGCCGTCAGATAGGCGTGGCCGGCCTTCATTTCCTCTTCAAGTATGAGGTCTTTACTGAAAAAAGCGGCGAAAGGAGCTATGCCCGACAGACCCAAAACCCCGATAAAAAAGAGTATGTGCGTTTTGTTGAACTGCCTCGAGAGTCCACCCATTTTATCCATCTCGGTGACACCGTGCATCATGTGAACGACATTTCCGGCAGACAAAAAGAGAAGGGCTTTCACAAACGCGTGCATCGTGAGGTGAAACATTGCCGCATAAAATGAGCCGACGCTGCATGCCAAAAACATCAATCCCAGCTGGCTTACTGTAGAATAAGCAAGGACCCTTTTTAAATCGGTCTGTCCAATTGCTGAAAGGGCAGCAAAGAGCGAAGTGCCGATTCCCACATAGCCGACAATGGCAAGAGTATTCGGAGCGAGGAGGTAGACGCAATGAAACCTTGTCAGCAGAAAGACTCCTGCTGTCACCATAGTGGCAGCGTGGATCAGGGCGGAAACCGGAGTCGGGCCTTCCATGGCGTCTGCCAGCCACACATGCAAAGGAACCTGCGCCGATTTTCCAATCGCACCGATGAAAAACAGTAATGTCATGGCCTCAATAACGGGAGCCCCTTGAGAATAGGTTTTCGGCAGGCTTTGGCAAATGTCCAAAACAACACCTGTTCCAAACGTCTGAAAAGTCAAAAGAAGTCCCAGCAAGAATCCCAGGTCTCCCACGCGGTTGACGATGAAAGCCTTTGTAGCAGCTTTTGCAGCCTTGGGACGGCTGTACCAAAACCCAATCAGCAGATAGGAGGCAAGCCCTACGCCTTCCCAACCGACAAACATCAAGAGAAGATGCCCTGAAAGCACCAGAAGAAGCATCGAGAAAATGAAAAAGTTAAGGAAGGCGAAAAAGCGCGCATAATCATCATCATGATCCATATAACCGGCAGAATAGACATGAATCAGAAAGCCAACTCCCGTCACAATCAAAGTCATCAAAAGTGAAAGCGGATCGATCAAAAGAAGAAAATCGGCATCGATGCCCTTGATCGGAATCCAAGAAAATAGAGTCACGGAGAACGGAGTTAAATCCTCGGTCTGATAGAAGAACAATAAGAGAGAGAAGAGTGCAAACGAAACACCCACCGTACTGCAGCCGACGACTGCCGCTGCAGTCCTCTTGATAAAAAAGGAGGTCGAGAGCAGCGAGATAAATCCCAGCAGAGGAAGAAAAAGAGCCGTCCAGATGATCAATTCCACGTCTACCCTCTTAGTTCATTGTACTGATCCACATCAACAACTTGCTTGTGACGGAACATATTGATGATAATGGCAAATCCTACCGCCGCTTCGGAGGCGGCGACAACTAAGATGAAAAAGACCCAGAGAAAGCCGACCTCATTTCCCCAAGCTCTCGCGAAACCGACAAAAAGTAAATTCGCCGCATTCAGCATCAACTCGATGCTTAAGAAAAAGATCAGGGCATTTCTTCTTGTTAACACTCCGATCAGTCCCACAACGAATATCGCCATGCTGATCAATATGAAAAGAAAGATCTCCATTATCTAGCCTTCCTTCCTATGTATAATGCGCCTATTAAAGCGACGAGAATCATCAGAGAAGCCACTTCGAAAGGAAAAAAATAGTCCAGATAAAGAGTTTTTCCTATCGAATGGATCGAACCAAAACCTTCCCTCACCTCTTCCCTCGGATTCTCGAAGCCGAAGATCCTATAGCAGAAATAGGAGAACGCGCCGATCAAGGAAATGCCCCCCATGAAAAGAAGAGGATAGGAGCTCATTGCCGGCAGATTGACGATCTGTTCATGGGCATCTTGGAAAAGAACGATCACAAACATGAAAAGAACCAAGATCGCGCCGCCGTAGACAAGAACCTGCAAAAGACCGATGAATTCGGTGAAAAGCTCAATGTAGAGCGTCGCGAGAGTCAGAAGTGTGAGCAAAAAGAAGAGGCATGAGTAAACCGGCTTCTTTGCCAAGATCACACCCAGCGAGGAAAAAATGAGAATCAGACCCAGAAAGGCTTCAAGGATAACCACAGCGCTCATCTCACTAAATCTCCCTCTTCGGATCGCGACCGGAATCACCGGGATTTTTTTCGGTCAGCATCTCTTTGGTGTAGATCAAAGATTCCCTATTGGTTCCTGAAAGCTCGTAATCGGTGCCCAGTACAACAGCCCCCGTTGGACACGCCTCTTCGCAAAGACCGCAAAAAATGCACCTCAGCATGTTAATCTGATAGTCCTTGGCATGGCGCTCCCCTCTCGAAACTTCCTTTCCCGGTTCGTTTGTTGCCGCCTTGACATAGATCGCCTGGGACGGGCAGACAATGGCGCAAAGCTCGCAGCCTACACATCTCTCCTTGCCATCTTCCCATTTGGTCAGAAAATGACGGCCCCTTGAGCGCGGGGGAAGCTTTCGCCTCTCTTCCGGGTAGCGGATCGTGACAGGTCTTTTGAACGCATGTTTTAATACTATCAAAAGGCCCCTGAACATCGAGATGATCTCAGAGAAAGTTTTTTTCATGTCACACCAAGATAAAATAGGCCGTTACTATCAAATTAATCGTGGAAACCGGCACGAGCACCCTCCAGCCAAAACTCATCAGCTGGTCATAGCGAAAGCGGGGCATCGTAGCGCGAACCCAAATGAAGAAAAAGACGAAAAAGAGAACCTTCAGCAGGAACCACAGTACAGGGATATCGCCCGGCCCATGCCATCCACCTAGGAAGAGAGTCACCGCAATCGAAGAAACCAAGAGGATGTTGATATACTCCCCCAGGAAGAACATCGCAAACTTCATCCCGCCATATTCGGTATGATAGCCGGCTGTCAGCTCCTGTTCTGCCTCAGGCAAATCAAAGGGGGCTCTGTTCGTTTCGGCAAACCCAGTGATCAGATAGACCACAAAACTGATGGGATTGGTCCAAATAAACCAGTGTGCACTCTGCGCTTCAACAATTTGAGAGAGCTGCAACGATCCGGCCGACAGCGCAATTGTCAAAAGGGATAAGCCCATCGGCACTTCATAACTGATCATCTGTGCCGTGCCCCTTAAGCCCCCCAAAAGGGAGTAGCGATTGTTTGAAGACCACCCGGAGAGAACGACGCCATAGACCGCTAAAGAAGCGAATGCTAAAAGGAACACAAGCCCGGCATTCACATCGGCTATCTGGAGCGAGACCTGCCTTCCCATGATCTCCACTTTCCCGCCAAAGGGAATTAGGACAAACAGGAAAAGAGCTAAAAACATTGAAATTCCGGGAGCCAGCCAAAATGTGAAAATTTCCACACCGTGGGGTTGAAACCTTTCCTTACAGAGCAGTTTGATGCCGTCTGCAATAGGTTGCAGAAGCCCAAAGGGTCCCACTCTGTTAGGACCGAGGCGTAGCTGCATACGTGCCATCACTACCCTTTCAAGCCACGTCATATAGGCGGCAGAAAGCATTAGAAACAGGATCATGACAAGACCCTTGGCCAATACCTCGATGAAATCGTTCAGCATAACTACTACTCTTTCTCCAGATCGACTGTAAATCCATTGATGAACCCTGATTCAAGCTCGCTGACGGGCAGTTCCTCAAAGCCAATAGGCAATACCAGCGTTCCTTTGGCGACCTGGCTATCCAGTTTCAGTTTTCCGACAATAGAACCGGCAGGTGTTGAGACTCTGATCTTATCCCCGTCCGAAAAGCCACGGGGTTTGGCCTCATCGGGATGCAAGCGCAAAAAGGGCTCTTTGGCCGACCGGGAAAGATGAGGATTTTTTTTCATGCGCACTCCCTGATCAAAAAGAGGCCTTGAAAAAGTGGCCCTGATCATACCCGATGAATTCTCAGACTTTAAAATAGAGCTTTGTCGCTCCTCTCTTCTGTCGAATGATTCAGCTTTACGTTTGGGAATTCGATGCAGCGAAGGGGCCACGCCGGAAACTGACATTTCAGCACTTCCCGGTAAATGAACCCCAAGGCGTCTGCCGATCTCGTGGAAAATCATCTCATCGCTATAAATCCCTTCCGGTATCTCCTTTCCGGGATTCAGCTTTTGCACTTTTCCTGAAATACTGATGAAAGAACCCGTCTTTTCCGCAAAAGAAAGAACGGGCAGCACCACATCTGCCTCTTGAGCTGTTTCCGTCAAGAAAAGGTCCTGACACACCAATGTACCGAGATTCTCTCGGAATTTCTTCCATACCCGGCGCGAATATTTGGCTGCGGGGTTGGATCCTGCTACCCATAAAAATCCCCAGCCCTCCGAGGCGCCTTTTTGGAGCACGGCTTTGGCCGAAAGACCCGGATTATCAAGTGGTTGGTTGAATGGCCCCGTCTCCGGATGCATACCGGCTTCTCTGGCTCCCAGGCTACCTTCGCAAGCGTCTAGCAAATGCAGTGCAAGATTCTTCGATTTCATCCGGAACCTGATCAACTCCTCCAAAACATTCTTTCTGCTCGGCGAATTTAAGTATTGGCTTCCGACTAAAATGGCGCCCTGCCCTCCCTTGTTAAGGAGCTGCTCTGCAAGGGCTAGCACCTTAGCGATTGATGCTTCCTCGTCGCCTGGAGTGAGCAGATGGGTCTCTTTAAAATAGGGTCTCACTTCGGGAGCAAAATGGCCGAAAAAGTAGGCTTCCGCACCTTGATTGAGAGCCGATTTGAGCCTGAGCCACAAAACGGGAAACTCTTCGGTGATATCGCAGCCTAAAATCAGGGCAAAAGATAGCTTGCTCAAACTTGCGGGAGGCTCTTCCATACCGCCAAAGAGTCCCTCGTCATTCAGTGAAAACTCCGGCATGCCGATACGATGGTCGATGTGGGGTATGCCAAGTGATCGGAAAATCTGTTGAAAAAGATAGCTTTCTTCAAATGTAAGGGCATTTCCTCCAAATGCAGCCGCTCTCTTCTCATTTTTCAGCCTATCGGCGATATAGTCCAAAGCCTCCGTCCAAGAGGCCTCCTTTAGCGATCCATCGACCCTGATAAGAGGAGTTTTAAGACGATCGGCGCTATCGACATGCTCATAACCAAACCATCCCTTATCGCAGAGCCAGATGTCGTTTAAAAGAGGATCTTCATGGGACCTTGTCCTCAAGATCTCTCCATCTCGAGAATCCAGCTTGAGACTGCATCCAACAGGGCATAGTGTGCAGGTGCTGGCTACCGAGTCGTTATCCCAAGGTCTTGCCCTGAACCTGTAAACTTGGCTCGTCAGTGCCCCAACCGGACAGATCATGATGGTGTTGCCGATATATTTCGACTCGGCCGGCCCGCCGCCCGGCGTTCCTATCTCTGTTTTATAGCCCCTTTGGACAAACTCCAAAGCGTGATCGCCGGAAACGATATCGCCAAAGCGCGTGCATCTCGCGCAGGCAATGCAGCGCTCCCTATCCAACATCAAAACAGGACCTAAAGGAAGCTTCTTTGCCAGCTTTCTTTTCTCTTCGAAAAAACGGCTGATGCCCGGACCAAACTTCAATGTTTGATCTTGCAGCGGACACTCTCCGCCTTTATCGCAAATGGGGCAGTCGAGAGGGTGGTTGATCAGTAAAAACTCTAAAATACTCTCTCGTCCCTCTTGAGCGATCTTGCTGGAGGTTTTGACATTCATCCCGTCTTTGGCTTCCAGCGTGCAAGACGTTTGAAGCTTCGGAAAATTATCCACTTCTACCAGGCAGACACGGCACGCTCCGAAAGGCGGCATCCGGTCGTGATAGCAAAAGATAGGGAGATCAATGCCAAGGCTTTTGGCGGCATGATAGACAGTTGTTCCCTGAGGAACCTCGATCTCCTTGCCGTCGATGGTCAGTTTGACTTTCTTCGATTCCACAACCACCTTACTCTCCAGCCTGATAGGGATAGGCAATTTTCATTACTTGCAGTTTATTCATATCAGGATTTCTCTGAATTTTCGCCTCGAACTCTTCCCTGAAACTCAAAAGAGCACTGACAACCGGTGGAGCTGCCCCGGCAGCTAAAGGACAGAAGGAATTGGCCGCCATTAAGGTGCTCACTTCCTGAATTGTCTTCAGATCAGCCATGACACCATGGCCGGCGTTGATTCTCTTAAGAACCTGCACCATCCACCTCGTACCTTCCCTGCACGGGGTGCATTTTCCGCACGATTCATTCTGATAAAATTCCATGAGGCGCTCTGCCACCTGAACCATATCGGCCGAGTCGTCCATCACGATGAGCGACGCTGTCCCGAGCATTGTTCCCTTGGCGGCAAGATCCTCGAAATTGAGGGGTAAATCTAAATCATCGGCTGTGAGGAGTGCGCAAGAAGATCCACCGGGATAACAGGCTTTGAATTTTCTGCCGGGAAGCATCCCGCCGGCTGCCTCCAGCACTTCGGCCAAAGTCACCCCCATAGGAAACTCAAAGCATCCCGGATGTTTCACATGGCCGCTCGCCTGGTAGATCTTGGTGCCGCGGCTTCCTTTGGTTCCGATGGACAGAAACCAATCAGCCCCTCTGTTAATGATATGAACTACATTGCAAAGGGTTTCAACGTTGTTGACAACAGTGGGCTTCCTGTAGAGACCCTCGATAGCAGGGAAAGGGGGTTTCAGCCTTGGAGTGGCCCTGAATCCTTCAAGCGAATTTAAAAGAGCGGTCTCCTCCCCGGCGATATAGGCTCCGGCTCCCGGGTGCACGATGATCTCTAGGGAATAGGAAGAGCCTAAGATATTCTTCCCCAAAAACCCCCTTTTCTCAGCCTCGGAAACAGCCTTTTCCAGGGTAGCTATCCCCTCGAAATACTCTCCTCTCGTGTAGATAAAGGACTTCTTAGCGCCGATGGCATAGCTTGCCAAAATCATCCCTTCAATCAGTTGATGGGGATCGTTTTCAATGAGCAGTCTATCCTTAAAGACACCGGGTTCACTCTCATCGCAGTTGCAGACAAGGTATTTGTCTATATTCGGATCTTTCGGGATAAATCCCCATTTGGTGCCTGTCAAAAAGCCGGCTCCCCCTCTTCCCTTCAGTTCCGCTTTTTTAACGAGTTCTGTAATTTCTACCGGGTTAGTGTGAGGTATGACCTTTTTTACAGCTTCATAGCCTCCGTGCGAGATATAAGTATCGATCTCTTTTTGCTTTTTGTCATGCACGTGTGCAGTCAGAATGCGCATCTCATTCATGGATATCCGCCTCCATTTTTATGGGAGAGGGATGACCAGGCATCTTCCTGGCTTCATTAATGATACTGTCCACCATCTCTTCATTGACAGGTCCGACAACCCGGTCATCCACCAGCATCATGGGCGCTCTGTCGCAGGCTCCAAGACACTCTGAAGGGATAACGGTAAACTGCCCATCTTCCGAAGTTCCGTGAGGTTCGACGCCAAGCTTGTCGCACATTTTACGCAGCACACCGTCCGCCCCTCGCAGCATGCAGGAGGCGTTCTTGCATACATGAACAATATGCTTCCCGACCGGCCTTTCAAAGAACATATCATAGAAAGAAACAACGGCATTCACCTCATTGGGATTGATATCGAACAATTCTGCAACTTCATTCTGGATCTCTTCAGGCAAGTAGCCGACATCAGCCTGGGCCAAGTGAAGAGCCGGAATCAAGGCCGATCTTTTCTCTGGATACTTTGTCTGCAGCTTCAAGATGGCTTGTTTGGTCTTTTCAGAAATTTTCATCGGTCCACATCCCCTAAAATCGGATCCATGCTCGCAATTGCAACCACCACGTCAGGGAGGATATGTCCGGGAATAATCTTCTTCAGTACCTGAACGTGAGTGAAAGAAGGCGACCTGACGCGCAGCCGATAGGGCTTATTGCTGCCGTCGCTTTTAAGAAAATGGCCGAGCTCGCCTCGGGCGGATTCGACGGCACTGTAGGCATCTCCGACAGGTGGGCGAATACCATCGCTCACCAACTTAAATTGGTGAATGACCGCCTCCATGCTTCTGACAAGCTCTTTTCTAGGAGGGAGAGCGACTTTTCTGTCGGACACGATCACTGGACCTGGTTTTAGTTTCTTCAGGGCCTGGTCGATCAGAGAAAGGCTGATCATCATCTCTTCCATGCGGACAAGATAACGGGCATAACAGTCAGCCTCTGATCTCACCGGAATATCAAAGCTCAATTCCGCATAATCGAGGTAGGGAAAAGCTTTACGAATATCGTAGGGGACTCCTGCCGCTCGAATGATAGGGCCTGTGCAGCCAAATTGCTCGCACGTCTCCCTGTCGATGACTGCGACGTCCTTAAGGCGCTGGCACCAGACGTAATTGTTTGTCAGAAGATTATCCAGCTCTTTCCAAACAGCAGGGAAATAGCGGATAAATTTCTTGATTTCCTCTTCAAAGGCATCATCGATATCGTTTGAAAGCCCGCCGATCTTCCAGCAGTTGGGGAACATCCGCCCACCGGAAAACTCCTCGAACAAATCAAGGATCTTCTCCCTTTCAACAAAGCAATACATGAACACGGAAGACATATTAAGCTCAAGAGCGCTTGTGCCAAGCCAGAGAAGATGGCTAGCTATCCTGGATAGCTCAAGAAGGATCAGGCGGATTGTTTTAGCTCTTGAGGGTATATCGATTCCCATCAGCTTCTCGACGACGGAAGCAAAAGCCTGTTCCTCTGCCGGCCCTGACAGGTAGTCAAGCCGGTCCACCAAGGTAAAGATCTGCCAATAGGTCCTCGTTTCGCACTCCTTTTCAACGCCCGTGTGCAGATAGCCAATGACCGGCTCGCACGAGAGGACTACCTCGCCATCAAGCTTCAAAAGAAGCCTGAGAACTCCGTGGGTAGAGGGGTGCTGCGGCCCTAAGTTGAGCTCCATCACCTCGCCGCTTCTTTCTAAACTATAGCCTTCAATCTTTGACATAAGGGATGATCGCCGATGGAACTTTGGGTTTTGCCTGGCCTTTAAACTCCACAGACTCTTCCGTGAGAGCGTAATCTTTTCTTAAGGGATGACCTTCCCAGTCATCCGGCATCAGGATGCGTTTTAGATCCGGGTGTCCCGAAAATGTTATGCCGAAGAGGTCAAATACTTCCCTCTCATACCAATCGGCACCCTCGAATATGTCTGTGACAGACTCGATAGCACCGCCTCGTTCGACATCAACGGAAACTTTAATCCTCAGGAGTGTTTCCGGATGGTGCAAAATGTAGAGCACCTGTGTTTTCGGATCAGGCTGCAGATAGTCGATCGCTGTGATGTCAATCAACATGCGAAAGCCGAGCCGGTCACGGGAGGCGATGTAGGCGATGATCTCTTTAATGTACGCTTTGTGTACCTGAATACAGAGCTGACCGAAAACTTCGCTCTGGCCTTCTATCGCCGAAGGAAAGGCCTTCACAATTTTTTGGATGATTTCGGAAGCTGTCATGGATATCTTTTCACTTTGTTAAAAGCTCTCTCGCTTCTGATCTTTTTCTGCAACGCGATCAGTCCATCCATCAACGCTTCAGGGCGTGGAGGGCATCCGGCAACATAAATATCGACAGGAACTATCTTGTCGACCCCCTGCACAATCGCATAATTGTTGTAGACACCACCGGAAGAGGCGCAATCGCCCATCGCGATCACCCATTTCGGTTCAAGCATCTGCTCGTAGATAACCCGGAGAACGGGAGCCATCTTCTGGCTAACCCTTCCAGCTACGATCATGACATCGCTTTGCCGGGGTGAGGCTCTGAAGACCTCGGCGCCAAACCGGGCCATGTCGTAGCGGCTGGCGGCCGTGGACATCATCTCAATGGCGCAGCAGGCTAGGCCAAACTGGGCAGGCCAGAGCGAGTTCGACCGCGCCCAATTGATCAAAAGTTCTAAAGGCGCCACTAAAAAGGGCGCTTTTTCCTGTTGCGTCACTGCCATTCCAGCGCTCCTTTTTTCCAAACGTAAAGATAGCCGACAAAAAGCGCGGCGACGAAAAATAACATCTCATAAAATGCAAACGGTCCAATCTCTTTGGCGACAGCAACCCAGGGATAGAGAAAAACCACTTCGATATCGAACACTAAAAACACCAGCGCCACAAGATAATGACGTAAAGGAAACCGTTTGCTGAGCAGATGAGTTTCCGTCTTGATGCCTGATTCATAGGCATCAAATTTTGCGGGATTTTCCTTATGAGAGGGGAAAAGGCCCGACAGGGCGAGCGTCACCAGCGTGACGAAAGCAACCAGCAGAAAGTAGATATGGACCGGATAAAAATCGGAAGGCACGACTGTCCCCTGCTCACTTCAAACCGTTAAAAAAAATTACAGCGCATAAACCGGTGTATACCGAAAAAAGTTCTAAATTTGGGTTTAGCTTTGAGAAAGATCCCCAAGACCGAAAGATTGTAAACCACCCAATATTAGAAACATGAGGTGACTTACAATCTTTCGGTCGAGGGAGCTTTCTCAAAGCCAAATTTTGAGACACTTTCGGCATAAGAGTCTGTACTAAAACTGAAACCCTACGATTGCAGTTTACGAACAGTCTTTAATGACTTCATATCAAGGCCCTGCCTAAAGTGTCTACTTATTTTTTAACGAAATAAGACACAGCAAGCTGAAAATGAATGGAGTCTAACGACTGAGGATCAATGTTTTTGCCACAACACACACAAGCGATTTAAACTGACAGTTTCTCCCTACCGAGGCATTCTCAAAGCAAAAAAAATCAAATTTTAAGACACGTTCGGTATAAACTATTCCACGGAAAAGCGATTGCATGAATCGCTTCGAATTCCGTATTTTAAACTCAAACACGAAAGTTAGGAATCTTATGGAAAAGAAAAACCCTCTTTCTTTACCGAAACACATGCTTTACCGCTCGCACCCCTGGCATGGAATGCCGCTTGGGGATAAAGCACCCGAATCGGTGAACTGCTATATCGAGATCGTCCCTACCGATACCGTCAAATATGAGCTCGATAAAGAGACGGGCATCCTCAAGATAGACCGGCCGCAAAAGTACTCCAGTCTCTGTCCGAGCTTATACGGGCTGCTGCCAAAGACCTATTGCGGCACATTGACCGCGCAATACTGCATGCAAAAATCAGGTCTGAAGAATATCCGGGGCGATGAAGATCCTTTGGATATTTGCGTGTTGACCGAAAGGGCAATTCCCAGGGGGGACATTTTGCTGCATGCACATCCGATCGGCGGTCTGCGCATGATTGACGGCAATGAGGCAGACGACAAAATCATCGCTGTCCTCCAGGGAGATTACGTCTATGGAAAATTCAGGGATATCGGTGAATGCCCGGAAAATATCGTCGAGCGGCTACGCCACTACTTCCTGACGTACAAAGACTCCCCTGATAAAAAACAGGGCCGCGTTCAAATCACCCATACTTATGGGCGGCAAGAAGCCTTTGAGGTCATCCGGCTCGCCCAGCAAGATTATCTCGACAAGTTCTCTTCCTATGGGCACTAGAAACTGAAATCGTAGATTTGTTTGCCCCATAGGGGAATATGGCGAAAGTGTCTTAAAATTTGATCTGTTGAAATCAATCGTCGAGCACGCAAAAGTAGCTGTGGTCTTCACCGCCCGTCTGGCTATCCTTGACTTTTTTGTGGGGGGGCGGACGCTTGCACTCTTCCCGCGCAAAAGGACAGCGCGTTCTGAAAGGGCAACCCGACGGTGGACGCAAAGAGGATGGGATCTCTCCTTCCAGCCTGATTCGGGCTTTTCTTTTTTCCGGATCCAAAGTCGGCGATGCCGACAGAAGCGACCTTGTGTAGGGGTGCTTCGGGTTGCTAAAGAGAGATTTTGCAGAAGCGATCTCCATGACCTTTCCCAGATAAAGAACGGCGACGGTGTCTGCTAGGTAGCGAACGATAGCAAGATCGTGGGAAATAAAAAGATAGGAAAGCCCCCTCTTTTCCTTCAAATCCCTAAAAAGATTCAGAACTTGCGCCTGGTAGGAGACATCTAACGCAGACACCGCTTCATCGCAGATAAGAAGTGCCGGGTTCAAAGCGATCGCCCGGCCAATACAGATGCGCTGCTGCTGCCCCCCGGAAAATTCATGAGGATAGCGCTTTAGAGCATCTTTAGGCAGGCCAACTTGCTTTACGATATCCTCCGCGATCGCCTCCATTTCCCTATAATTTTTAGCAATGCCGTGAAATAGAATCCCCTCACCTATCGCCTCTAAAATGGTTTTTCTGGGGTTTAGGGATGCGTAGGGATCTTGAAATACCATCTGCGAAGAGCGTCTGAAGTCGGCTAATGACTTCCCATCCATCTCTCCAAGTAATTTTCCCTTGTAGCGTACTTCGCCTTCTGTCGGCTGAGTCAAGCCAAGAGCCAGGCGGCCGATCGTGCTTTTGCCAGACCCGCTCTCTCCAACAAGACCGAGCACTTCACCTTGCTTGAGCTCAAGAGTTACCCCATTGACCGCATGGACATGCGCTGCCTCTTTCCTCAAGAGGCCCGAATAGATAGGAAATCTTTTATGAAGATCTGTGACCTTAAGCAACGGCTCGGACATGTTCGTCTTCCCCTCAAATTCTTTATACCGAAAATGCCTCGAAATGTATTTTTTGGCTTTAAGAAATCCTCGGGAGGCGAGCGTGATTTCCTAAAACGCCCCTACTGCCATCTGCCTTCTCTTCGCATCTTCTCGCTCTCTTCAGTGCCATCTTCCAGATAACACGCCGATTGATGCCGTCCCCTCTCTCCAAGTGCAAACAGAGGGGGGGAATTGAGCGTACATTTTTTCATAGCGAAAGGACAGCGCGGGTGAAACCGGCAGCCGGATGGATAATCGGTCAGCTGCGGGACAATACCGGGTATAGGGTGGAGCACGTCGCCCTCCTCGGCCGATCCACTGGGCCTTGAGTTGAACAGCCCCTGAGTATAAGGGTGAGACTTGTTTTCAAAAATTTCATCGACGCTACCCGATTCGATGCCTTCAGATGCGTACATGACCAAAACCTCATCGGCCAGCTCAGAGACGACACCCATATCGTGGGTGATAAGAAGAATTGCCATACCGTCTTCTTTTTGCAGTCGCTTGAGCAGATCGATAACCTGAGCTTGAATCGTCACATCCAGCGCTGTCGTCGGCTCATCGGCTATCAAGACATCGGGCTTACTGATCAACGCTTGAGCGATCATCACGCGCTGGCGCATTCCACCAGACAGCTGGTGAGGATAATCGGCAAGCCTCTCTTTAGGGGAAGGGATGCCCACATGATTCAGCATCTCCTCGGCCTTCTGGTAGGCCTCCTCGCCAAACAAATTGAGGTGGAGGGCAGCCGCTTCCGCAAGCTGATCTCCGATGGTGTAAACGGGATTCAAAGAGCTTAAAGGATCCTGAAAAATCATCGCGATTTTTCCGCCGCGGATCTTCCGCATCTCTTTCTCGCTCAAATCGAGTAAATTGATGCCCTGGTACCAAATTTTCCCTCTGGGATGGAGAGCCGGGGGCTCAGGAAGGACTCGGATCAGCGAAAGGGCGGTGAGCGACTTACCACAGCCCGACTCCCCGACAATGGCAAGCGTTTTTCCCCGGTAGAGATCAAAGCTGACATCTTTCACCACAGCATAAGGGCGTCCGGAAAGATAGAGTTCGGTCTTCAGATTCTGAACTTTTAAAACAGGTTCTTCCCGCATATTTAAGCCACCGCTAAAAAAAAAGAGACAGGCTCATCATACAAGAGAACGCATTGTCTCTTCAATGGATACCGAAAATGCGCTTTCGAAAAAGCAAATTACCAAATTTTTCACCCCGAGGACATGCCCTAACATTCTGACCATTAAAATCCTGCTACCGGACTCTTTGTGTACCACAGGCTGAAAATCCGAAAGAACGCAACTTTCTCAGAAAGCGAATTTCCATCATTTTGATTTCCAAAATGTGGAAAATCCGCATATGATCTAAAAAAAAAGGCGTTCTATGCTGACTATACTCAAACTATTCGGCAAATCCCCCTTCGCTCCCTTGCAGAGCCACATGGAAAAAGTCGCCGAATGCGTGCATCTGCTGCCCCCTCTCTTTGCAGCCCTTCTGGATCAAGACCAAAAAAAGATGCAGGAGATCTATGAGGCCATCTCGAGAGCAGAGCACCAGGCGGATTTGATAAAAAATGATATCCGCAACCACATGCCTAAAAGTCTTTTTCTTCCCGTCGACAGAGGTCATCTGCTTGAAATCATCTCAACTCAGGACAATATTGCCGATAAGGCCGAGGACGTCGCCGTTTTACTCACTCTCAAAGAAGTGAAAATCTTAGACTCTTTCAAGACAGAGTTCATGGAATTTTTAAATAAAAACATCGAAGCATTCGACGAGGTGCGACTGATCATCAAGGAGATGCACGAACTCCTGGAATCCTCTTTTGGAGGATCTGAAGCAGAAAAGGTCAAGGATTTCGTGGAAATTGTCGCCTTCAAAGAACATGAAGTGGACATGATCCAACGAAAGCTGCTGAAAATTCTCTTCAACTCGGAAAACGAAATGTCCTATACCACCTTCCACGTGTGGCAACGCATCGTGGAGGCACTTGGGGGAGTCTCCAACTTGTCGGAAAACCTCGCTTTCAGAGTGAGAAGAATGCTTGAAATCAAATAGAGGGGTGTCATCAAATATGAATCAGCTGGGACGCTCTGAATTAAGTTTAATCAATTGATGGATATTGAACTGATTTTAACAATTTTGGTTCTCATTGCCGGCATGTACATGGCATGGAACATCGGCGCCAACGATGTGGCGAACGCCATGGGCACTTCCGTAGGCTCTGGAGTGCTCACGCTCAAGAAGGCCGTTTACATCGCCGCCGTCTTGGAATTTTCCGGGGCATTTTTCTTTGGCTCTCATGTCTCTGCCACTGTCCAGAACGGAATCGTCAATCCACTGATTTTCAAAGACATCCCCCTGCACTTCGTCATCGGGATGCTCTCCTCACTACTCGCTTCGGGTGTATGGCTGCAGATTGCCTCCTACTATGGATGGCCGGTTTCAGGCACTCACACGATCATCGGTGCGATCGTAGGATTCGGGCTGATCGTAGGAGGATGGGAGGCCATATACTGGGATAACGTCCTTTGGATCATCTCCAGCTGGGTGCTTTCCCCGCTCATGGGTGGGATTTTAGGCTTTTTTATTTTCAACGTGCTGAGAAAACGTATCTTCTATGCAAAATGTCCGGTAGAGGCAACTAAAAAACTGGCCCCTTTTCTAGCCTTTCCCTTTGTCGCCACTCTCTCCGTTCTTCTGCTTTTCAACGGCCTGAAAAACCTCAATATCGAACTATCGATAGACGAAGCCCTCTGCTATAGCTTCTTTTTAGGCGCTATCGCAGCCGTCATCACGTTTTTTGTCGTCAAACGCATTAAAACTCCGGAAAGCGAACTGAAGCCCCAAGTCGAATTTTCCCCTGAAGCGGTAACGGCTTTGGATAAAGCGAGAAGCCAGCTCGCTGTGGTTCAGAACAAAGCTCAAGGAGCTGTCGCTTATCAGGCTGCCTTAGCGCTTGAAGAGGTGGAAAGACTCTCCAAGGCGATGCAAAACCGGGAAACGATCGGCTCCACCGACTATGCCACCGTTGAGAAGATCTTCGGCTATATGCAGATCGTCAGCGCCTGTCTGATGGCCTTTGCCCACGGAGCCAACGATGTCGCCAATGCTATCGGCCCCCTGACAGCGGCCATGCGCGTCCTCACTTCGGGATCTGTCGAAGATGACGGCAGCTTCAATTCCACATGGCTTCTTGCGCTGGGAGGATTCGGCATCGTGCTGGGCCTGGCTACATGGGGTTGGCGAGTGATCGAAACGATCGGCAAGAAAATTACCGAGTTGACCCCTTCGAGAGGTTTCACCGCTGAATTCAGCGCCGCCATCACGATCGTGCTGGCGACAAGACTGGGACTGCCCGTCTCCACGACACACACACTGGTCGGTGCCGTACTTGGCGTCGGTCTGGCGCGCGGCCTTGAGGCGTTGGATATGAGCACCACAAGGGATATCGTGCTTTCATGGTTTGTCACAGTGCCCGCAGGAGCTTTGCTCTCTGTCGGAATCTACTACACGCTGTCAATGGCCATCTGAGGAGCTGCCCTAACCCAGCATACAGCGCAAGTGTTTCACTTTCTGATATTAGGTAAATCGAAAACTTCCGATCGCAAGGAATTATACCGAAAGTGTCTCAAAATTTGGTTTTTGGCAAAGAGAAAGCTCTCGCGATTGAATGATCGTAAGCCACCTAATATTAGAAATATGAGGTGACTTACGATCATTCAATCCCGAGGCTTTCTCAAAGCCAAAATCCCAAGTTTTGAGATACTTTCGGTATATTCTTTGCCGCAAACCAAATTTTGAGACACTTTCGGATCAGGGACCGAAATGTTTTATTGGGGTAGGTTCATACACCTTGCTTGATAAAATATTTCCATGTGAATAATTTTAATATCGTGCTATTGCTTGAATTTATACGGAAGTAATTTTGGCTTTTTTTAGGAAAGGAACTGATCAGGGAGAAAATGAAGTCAGCGCCCGATTTGCTGCTTTCGTCACGATCCCTTTTGTGCTCGCCGTCCCTCCGATTTGCGGGCTTTTGCTGGGGAAGTTCCTGGATAATCTTCTTGGCACTAAGCCCTATCTGATGCTTTCGCTCTTGGCTTTGGGCTTTGTCGCGGCATTTAGAGAGTTCTACCGCCTGGTGAAAAAATTTGGAGACAAAGAGTAGAGATGATCAAAAGCATTATTATCGCCACTGCGCTCCTGGCAGCATTGATAAGCGCTCCTCTGGCGTTCTTGGCAGGAACCGATCCGGCACTGGCGCTGTCTCTGGGAGCACTTCTCGGCATCGCCAATCTCTTTGCCATCAAATCACTGCTGGAAACATGCCTCCTTCAAGAAAAACGCGATGCCATGCGCATCGCCTTGACATTCCTGATTAAGTTTCCCCTACTTTATCTTACGGGATACTATCTTTTCATCGTCTCAGAGCTCCCTGTAGCATATACTCTCGCCGGGCTCTCCCTCATCTTTCTGACAGCCTTAATGGCCGCAACCCGAAACGCTTTGGTGAAAACATGAATTTGCTTCTTTCCGCGCTCGCCTATGAAAATGCGGACAACGATGCGGGTCCTTCTCTCGTTGAACAAGATGCACCTGTTCTACCCAACCTCATCTCCATAATTCACAAGGCCTACCATGGACAAGAATGGGCAACCATGCTGTTTGAATGGGAGGACATCATTTTTGCGACATTCATCGCCATTGTGATCTCCTCCTTCTTCTACTTCGGCACCAAGAAAAAAGAGATGATTCCCGAGGGAATGCAGAACGTTCTGGAATGGCTGACAGAATCCATTCTAAACAACATTTTAGCTGTATTAGGGCCAAAAAAAGAGAAGCACCTCCCCTTTATCGGCACTCTTTTTGTCTATATCATCTGCATGAACCTGGCAGGCCTCATACCGCTGATGAAAGCCCCTTCCACCAGTTTAAACATCACGGCAGCCCTGGCCTTGTGTGTCTTCTTCCGGGTTTTATACCTGAATTTAAAAAACAGGGGTGTGATGGGCTATCTCTACCATCTGGCAGGATCTCCGAAAGACGTCATCGGATGGCTGATAGTTCCGCTGATGCTTCCGATTGAGCTGCTTACAGAGATTTCAAGGCCTGTGACGCTATCCCTTCGCCTCTTCGGCAACATTTTCGGCGAAGAAGTTCTGATCGGTGTTTTCGCTCTCTTTGGCGTGACAGCAATTGCCTCTTTAAATTTGCCTTTGGGTCTTCCTCTTCAGCTTCCCTTCATGCTCCTGGCAATCTTTACCAGTTTCATCCAGGCAGTTGTATTCACCCTTCTCTCCTCGATTTACCTCTCCCTTGCAGGAGAAGGCGAGGAATCCCATCACTAACGCTGTCAATTAATCGAAGGCAATTGCATTATTAAGCTTCTAAAAAAAGACAAAACACTCATCATGAGAGAGGTTTCTTGATTGGATTCCCGGCAATGTGCTAAGGATGAAAGAAAGTAAACATTTGAAAAACCAATGCAGACACTATAGGAGTCCCGATGGATATTGGAACAGCTCTCGCGCTCTCAGCGCCTCTTTCAGTCGGAATAGCGGCTTTCGGATGCGGCATAGGACTTGGACTGGCCGTGAAAGGAGCCTTGGAAGCGATCGGCAGACAGCCCGAAGCGTCCGGTAAAATATTAACAAACATGATCATCGGTGCGGCACTGATCGAGTCACTGACAATCTACACCTTGATCGTCTTCTTCAGCGTCCTTTCCAGGCTCGGTTAGTAGGGACGTTAAAGATGATCGAACTCAAGCAGGTTATTTCCCAGGTAATCGCCTTTCTCTTAATGATGGCCATTTTGAAGAGATTTACATGGAAGCCTCTGCTCGCCATTTTAGAAGAACGAAGAGCGAAAATACGTGCTGAGTTCGATGAAATCGCCAACAAGAAGGAGGCTGCCGAGAAGCTGAAGGAAGAGTACCGCAATAAAATGGCTGATATCGAGAACTCTAAAAATCGCGAACTGCAAGAGGCCCATAAAAAAGCCAAGGAGCTCGCCAAAGAAATCCAACTCGAAGCACTAGGCCAAGCCAAGGGAATCGTCAACAAAGCCCTTCTCGATGCGGAAAGAGAGGCCATGAAAGTCAAGGAAGACATGAAAAATGAAGTGGCCAAAATGGCGGTGGCGATCGCGGAAAAACTGATCGTAAAAAAAATGGATCAGGAAAAAAAGCAGGAACTTGTCGCTGAGCTGATCAAGGAAGTCAAGTTCGATGAAAAATAGACATCGATCCATCTCAAACTACGCAAAAGCTCTCTTCTCTGTCAAAGGCAGTATTGAGGAAAAGGCTGCCCGTGCCAGGAATATGGAAGAGATCTGCCAGGCAATCCAGAGTGAGGGCAGAGCCTCCCGATTCTTTGCAAACCCGCTGGTTTTAAAGCAGGATAAGAGTGCCGTTTTGAAACAATGCAACTCGCTCATTCAGGATCCTTTGCTGGATAAATTTCTTACTTTCTTGGTCAAAAAGAAAAAGATCGACAGCCTTCCCCTCGTGACCAAGGAATATAAACGGCTTTTACTTGCGGAGTGCGGGAAAGAGAAGGCCACTGTCATCGTGGCAGCACCCATCGATTCTCCCACGGAAAAAAAGATTTCCGATAAACTCGAGTCTCTTTTTTCAAAGAAAATGGAAATCTCTTTAAAAATCGACCCGAAAATTCTGGGAGGCTTTATTCTGATTACTTCCGGCAAAATTCTCGATCTCAGCATCAAACAGAGCCTAAATCGGCTGAGTGACAGTCTTTGCGCGGTTAAATTTTAGGAAGTGTCTTCAAAATAATAGGAAGAGGCACAACACGCATTTAGTATTGCCTGTTGCTTCCGAATCCTTATCGCATCAAGAGGTTTTGCATGACGATCAAGCCCGGGGAAATAACCTGGATACTGGAACAAGAACTAGAGAAATTCAATGATCATCCCGCGCTGGAATCATTTGGACAGGTCCTGCAGATAGGCGATGGCATCGCAAGGGTTTTTGGTCTTGATGATGTGATGGTCTCAGAGCTCGTTGAGTTCTCCAACGGCACACAAGGTATGGTGCTGAACTTGGAAACAGATAACGTCGGTGTTGTTCTATTCGGCAGCGAAGAGGGCATCAAAGAGCGTGACATTGTTAAAAGAGTTGGAAAGCTGGCTTCGGTTCCCGTAGGAGATGCACTGGTGGGAAGAGTTGTCAGCGCCTTAGGAGAGCCAAGAGACGGAAAAGGACCTATCAAAACAGAGCACTATCTTCCGATGGAGGGTCATGCGCCGGGTGTTATTGAAAGGCAGCCGGTCTCCGAGCCAGTCCAGACAGGTATCAAAGCGATAGACGCCATGGTTCCGATAGGCCGTGGACAAAGGGAACTTATCATTGGCGATAGGGAGACTGGCAAAACGGCCCTCATCGTCGACACGATCATCAACCAAAAAGGCAAAAACATCTTTTGCATCTACGTGGCCATTGGACAGAAGGCTTCGACCATATCCAAAGTTGTCTCCACCCTAGAAGAGCATGGGGCCATGGAGTATACAACCATCGTCGCCGCCACATCCTCTGACGCCGCTTCCCTGCAATACATCGCCCCTTATGCCGGAACAGCGATGGGAGAGTGGTTTATGCATCAGGGCAAGCACGCCGTATGCTTCTATGACGATCTCTCCAAGCATGCTACCGCCTACCGGGAAATAGCCCTTTTGCTTAGAAGACCTCCCGGAAGAGAGGCATATCCCGGAGACATTTTTTACCAGCACTCGCGCCTTCTGGAACGCTCCGCGAAGCTTTCGAAAGAGAAAGGCGGCGGATCGCTTACAGCCATCCCTGTCATCGAGACGCAAGCCAACGACGTGAGCGCCTATATTCCGACTAACGTCATCTCAATCACAGACGGACAGATCTTCCTGGAAGCCGATCTCTTCCACCAAGGCATCAGACCGGCCATCAACGTAGGGCTTTCCGTATCGCGTGTCGGTGGTAAAGCACAGGAAAAGGCGATGAAGCAAGTCGCTTCCAGCATCCGTCTGGACCTTGCCCAGTACAGGGAGCTGGCCTCATTTGCGCAATTTGGCTCGGAACTTGATGAGGCAACACAGGCGCAACTGCGTAGGGGAGAGCGGATGGTGGAGATCTTAAAACAGGAGAGATTCAATCCTTATCCCATTGAAAAACAGGTTATCATCATCTTTATCGCCTCAAAAGGGTTTTTAGATGATATCCCGCTCGGCTTGGTAAAAAAATTCGAGACGGAATTTTTCTCATACATCGAAGAGAAGTGCCCTGAAGCCCCCCGATCGATCGCTGAAACGAAAGCGTTTTCTGGCGAAGCGATGAACACCCTTGAAAGGCAGGCCGCTCTTTTTAAAGAGCAGTTTAAAGAACGAAATCAACTCAAAACCGGCAGCTAAAGCATGTCCAGCTTACGGGAAATCAAAAAGCGCCTCCGTGCCGTCAAGAACATCAAACAGATCACCAAGGCGATGGAGCTTGTCGCTGCCTCAAGGCTGCACAAGGCACAGGAGAAAGCTCTAGGTTCCCGTACGTACTCAAAAAAACTCCGCGCTGTCTTAGAAAACCTCTCCTTGGTCAAGAGTAACCACCCCTTTTTCAGCAAACGCCCGGTTAAAAAAATGGTGCTGATTATCATCACTTCCGACAGGGGACTGTGCGGTGGTTATAACACCCATATCATCAACGCCGCGGAGCGCTTTCTGCATAAGTATCCCCAAAATCAGCCTGAGCTGATCGTAATGGGGCGCAAAGGGCTCGATCATTTCAGGTTAAAAAACTGGACCATCAGGGAAAAAGTGCTGGACTGGGGTGGAAAAATCACTCCGGAAGAGGTCAAGAAACTCTCCAACTATCTTCTCGAAAGTTTTTTACATTATGAAATCGATGAAGTTACAGTCATTTACACCGAATATGTCAACTTGCTGACCAGGAAAGTTATCACGGAAAAATTGCTCGGTATCGAAAAAATGACGCAATCGCAAAAGGAAGTTAGTAAAGACTATATTTTTGAGCCTGATTCCGAAGAGATTTATGACGACCTGGTTCCCCGCTATGTCTATAATCGCCTTCAGACAATACTCCATCAGGCCTGGGCATCGGAACTGGGCGCACGCGTGTGCTCGATGAGGCAGGCCATCAAAAATGCAGACGAGATGATAGAGAAGCTGACGCTCACGCGCAATAAGGTGCGCCAGGCCAGCATCACGCGGGAAATGGCGGAGATCGCCTCAGGATCAGAAGGATTAAATAACGGTTAAAATATGGCTAAAGGAAAAGTAAGACAGGTAATCGGCCCCACGCTTGATGTGGAATTTCCCGAAGATAAGATGCCAAATATCCTCAATGCGATTCGCATTACGGATGAAAAAAGAAAAATCGATATCACGGCTGAAGTGTGCCAACATCTTGGTGACAACATGGTCCGCTGTGTTGCCCTCTCCTCAACCGACGGACTGATCCGTGGAATGGAGGCTGATGACACAGGCCACCCCATCACCGTTCCTGTCGGCAATGCGACGCTGGGAAGAATTTTCAATATTCTGGGACAGCCGATCGACGGCCTCCCGCCCATCGACCCCTCCTCCCCCAAATCTTCGATCCATAAAGCCCCGCCGTCCATTGAAGATCAGGCAGCTAAGATTTCCGTCTTTGAAACCGGCATCAAGGTCATCGACCTTCTTTGTCCTTATCCGAAAGGTGGAAAAGTAGGTCTCTTCGGTGGAGCCGGTGTCGGTAAGTCGGTGATCGTCATGGAGCTTATCCACAATATTGCCACCGAGCATGGAGGACATTCAGTATTTTGCGGGGTCGGGGAAAGAACGAGGGAAGGCAATGACCTGTGGCTTGAAATGAAAGAATCGGGCGTTCTCTCGAAAACCTGCCTTGTGTTCGGTCAAATGAATGAGCCCCCGGGAACAAGGCTTCGTGTCGGACTGACCGGACTGACCATGGCAGAATATTACAGGGATGTCGAACACCAAGACGTTCTGCTCTTCATCGATAACATTTTCCGCTTTATCCAGGCAGGCTCGGAAGTATCCGCTCTGCTTGGAAGAATGCCATCCGCTGTCGGCTACCAGCCCACACTGGCTTCAGAAATCGGTTTACTGCAAGAGCGCATCACTTCAACAAGACGCGGCTCTATCACGTCCATCCAGGCGATCTACGTTCCGGCCGATGACTACACAGATCCGGCTCCGGCAAGCCTTTTCTCTCACCTCGACACCTCCGTCACCCTCTCACGGCAGGTTGCCGAGTTAGGCATCTACCCTGCTGTCGACCCGCTGACGTCAACCTCCAGGATTCTGGAACGGTCTGTCCTTGGCGATGAGCACTACGATGTTGCCAGGAGCGTCCAAAAGACTCTGCAGCGTTACAAAGACCTGCAAGACATCATCGCCATTTTAGGGATTGATGAATTGACAGAAGAAGACAGGCAGACCGTATCAAGAGCGCGTAAAATTCAGCGCTTTCTTTCACAACCCTTTTTCGTTGCCGAGCAGTTCACGAATAAACCGGGAAAATACGTCAAACTGGAAGACACTGTCAAAGGGTTCAAGAGAATCCTGGATGGAGAGCTTGATGACATTCCAGAACAGGCTTTCTACATGGTCGGCGGAATAGAAGAGGTTCTTGAAAAAGCGGAAAAAATTAAAGCAGAGATCTAAAGCAACCGATATGAAAGAGCAAGGAAAGGCCTTCAACTTAACTGTGGCATCTCCCGACAAGGTGTATTTCGACGGAAAAGTCATCTCCGTCATTGCCCCTGGCAAATTGGGTTATCTGGAAATTTTAACCCACCATGCCGCTCTAATCACTTCCCTGCAAAAAGGGAATGTCATCATCACTTTGGAGAACTTCTCCAAAATGAAGATGGAAGTCACCGGAGGTATACTCGAAGTATCGGGTGATGTATCGCTGCTTGCCGATGAGGTCCTGCAGGCCGAATGGCGTTCTGAATCTTGATCCGCCTTATACCGGAAGAGCCTAAAACTTTTATTTTTTTGTTTTGAGACACTTCCGGTATATCTTCAGATCTTACGTAAGGACTTGGCTGGAAGATAACCGATCTTGTCTCCGTTAAGGATGACTTTAAGCCACTCCCCTCCCTTTTCTTCACCGACAACATCCACAACGCTTCCCGGGCTCAGCGGATCTTCCAAAACAGAAGCAAACTCCATGCTGGCGCCTTTCCTTAAATTCTCTCCATTAACAAGCACGGCGCTCTCCCTTCCCCAAAACACCTCAGTTAAAAGCCCAAGCAGCATGAAAGCGGCCAGCGCGAAAAAAAGGCAGGAGACAATACGGACAGGAGGCATATACCTCCAGATGGTAATTGAGAAAAGAGCAAATCCCATCAGGGCAGTAAACGAAAATATCTGAAGGCGGGTGGGGAGCGAAAACACATTGGAAAGAGAGAAAGCGTCGATAAATCCGCCATGGTTTTTGGGAGCTTCGACACCCGCTTTCACCCGAGCTGTCGACAAGTTTTCCTGAATCCTCGTGTCTCCATTCAGCTTCGTTGCCTTCAGGTAGTAAAGAATGGCAAAAGGATACTGATTCAGCTGATAGAATGTGTTACCGATATTGTAATAGAGTTTTCCATTGGTGTAGCGAGGATCGTATTTGTTCTCTATATCTTGGTAGAGCTGAAGCGCCTGATTGAAATACTTTTGCCTTTCAAATACTGTTTGGGCGTTCTCTCCTTTGCTATAAAGAGTGGCCGCTTCTTCTATGACGGTGTGCGCTGCGTGCCTCATCATGAAAATGTAAAGAGCGATCACAATCGTGAAAGATACTATAAATATCACGATAGGGCTTAAAGATACTTTATACATAGTGAATCACCTTCTAGACGCGTGGCTTTATCGACTGCATCAACCGCAAAGCATCTTGTTTGACTTGAGCCGGATCTTTTTGTCCTTTCCCGCTGAAACGGTCTTCTTCAAGTTCATGTAAGAACCTTTTGATCTCGCCGCTGACCCCTGCATCGGCAAGTTCATGCCAGGAAACATCCGTTCTTGAAACATGGCCTGTTTCAAACAGCTTTGCAATCAACGCTCTTGCGATCTTGGGATAAAGATCTTTGTCACCCTCCGGCAGGGCTTCAATCTCTTTCCAAAGCCTGGCCGCAACGCCATCTACTTTTTCTTTCTCTTTTCTCTTCTCTTTCCGATAGCGATAATCCAACTGGAGAATCAAAGCCAGGCCTCCGAAAAGAAGGATCCAAAGACTTGAAAATGTTCCTAAGAAGCGGCTCTGCAGGTCATCTGTTGTGAGGGGGAAAATCGTCTCGATTTCAATTTTTTCGGGCTTCGCATTCAACTCCGGCCATTCCGTCGCGGTGCTGGGTTCTTTTGCCTGTTCTTTCTGAGCCTCTTCCTTGATCTCTTCCAACCCCTCGCTGGTAGGTCTCACCTTGACAGGGATGGGATTGCTGTTCAAGGTGTGATACGATTCATTTTCAGGATCGAAGTAGCTGAACTCCAGCCCAGGTATTTCATTAATGGCAGTCGAGAGCGGAGTGAGATCGATTACGATATATTTGATTCCATTTTTATAGATTTCGGCCGGAGGAATGTCACTTAAGCGGAACCTTCCGGGAAACCCGGGCTGACAGCAAACTTCCGGCATCGGCGCCGATTCGACTTCGCCATCGCCGGCGATTTCCATGGAAAGGGTGAATTTATCTCCGACTGAAACATCGGAAAATGACTGCAAAACTACCTTGAACGTCAACTTTTTGCCGATGGCCCCATTGAAAGAAGCCGGCTTTCCCTTATCCGGAAAAGCTTTTATTTCCAATATAACCGGATCCGCTTTTGCCTCTACCGTCTCTCCGAGATACTCCTTGGTCTGAAAAAGCGTCATCGTATACGGCTTTCCGGAAACTACCGACGGTCCAATCACATAGCGTCCAGGATTTACCGCCTGGACTTGCTGTCTGATCTCACGGTATGCAAGGCTTCCTTTGCGAAAATTTTTGACATCCTCGCCGCCGATCTTTTTAAATCCTTTGGGTTCAAGCAATGGCATTTCATCTTTCGTCATTTCCACGTTCTGGTTGTAGATCAGACGATACCCAAAAATGGCCTTCTGGCCGGGATAGAAGATCTGCCTGCCTTCAATAATCGGCTCTAGCTTGAATAAGAGACTGCCGTTGATATTCACAGAAGCCTGACTTTGAGTGGAGCCCCCCACCTCAAATGCTTGTCTCGCCGAGCTGACATCCCTACCCCCAACCTCTACTGTGATAGGGGAGAGAACGTACAGTCCTTTAGTCCTGGAACCCAATTTAAAACGGTAAACGCTCTTGACCCTGCCTGCTTCCTCCACTTCCTTCACAAGCTGCAATTGAAGAGATTTCCCCTCAAAAATGGCTGTTTTAGGATTGACTGCGTCGTTCTTGGAATGAAATATGGACAGATCCCCTTCGATCGCCACCCCCTCTTGCAGCGACTCCTTCTGAAACTCAATGCTGAGACGAACATCCTCGGCCAGCGCCAAAGAGAGAGGGGCTAAAAATGCGAAGAATACCCAAGAGAGTGTGCGACTGATGCAGGCTACCATGGCTTACCGGATTCCTTTTTGGGAAACTCTTTTTTTTCATCAAATTCTTTGTCATCTTCACCCATCTGGACTATATTGCGCAAGGTCTCCTCAATTCCCTCAGCCCCGGTCGATTGCGCTTCATCTTCCCCTTTCTCCTGACCTCCTCCTTGTGCGCCACCGCAACCTTTGGCAGGTGAAAGATCATCCATCTGCTCGAGGGCCTCTACCCACTTTTCCAATACATAGGCATGCAATACGCCAACCTGATTAAAACTGCGATCTTCCCTGCTGGTCAGCCGGAGGGATTTATCGAGAGCTTCAAGCCCCTCATCAAAGGGCGGGATGACTCTTTCCCAGGGACTTGCCACACACGCCCCCCGGCTCCCATCTTCGTTCTCACGTTGGCTAAACAGCTCTTTCTGCTCCCGAAGAGCCGCTTTATCAAAGAGTTCTGTTTTTTCCATCGCTGTCTTGATTGTAAGGAGCACCGCCTCTTTCCATTTCTTGAGAGCGTCGTCCTTAAGATACTGATAGAGCGTATCTTGTTGAACCATGTTATCGACAAGGGAGATAAGCAGCTTCAATACCGCGCGAGCCGGAGCCTTTTCGTTTTGCAAAACAAATAAAAGGGAGGCTTTGACCATGAAGTCGGCAAATAAAAATTCGCTCTCCGACCCCTCTTCATTCCCACTCTCTTTCAAAGAGATCGCTTCTTGGATGTGGATGCTCACGAACTGTCTCAGCTTCCAAGGCAAGACCTCCTGAACCTTTTTGATTTTAAAAGTCTCTTCCTGCAAAAATGCGAGAGACCGCAAGGAATTCGGAATCAGTTCCTCTTCAAGAAAAACTTCCTGAAATGATTCTGAAAGCCTGTAAAGAGCTCCCGCTGCCTCTTCTTCATTAAACTGCGAGCGGAGAAGCTCCCGAATCCCTTGCAAAACCGAGGAAACTCTCTCCAGGCTGGTTTTGATATCACCTTGCAGCATCGCATTGACAAAGTCTGACCACTGCTCTCTGATCTCTTCAATACCCGCCAGCTCAATTTTTTGAAAAACAGCGTCGAAATTTTGCATCTCTTCCGCTAAATAGTTAAGATGCAGGGACAGTAAGTGCTGGCTGACTGAATCTAAGATTGTCTTTAAGTGGCGCTCTATCTTTTCAGTGCCAATGAGCAGTTGTAAAAGGGCTTCGATGGGAGTGAACACTTGAGTCCTCATCCGGTAGTATTTACCGGCGATCTCGGACCTGAAGTTTAAAGCCTGGTTGCGCATCTCTTTGAAGAACTCAGCAGGAGTGCACTCTGCGCCCCCTTTCGCCTTGTCAAGGAGGCATTGGTCCTTGATCAGGTTCAAATAGGCATCCTTAACCCTGGAGGAAAACCTTAGGCTCTCCCGCGACATTTTAAATGAAGCAGGATCCCCCTCTTTGGCGAGGGCTGCATTTTTTAAGGACAGGAACAAAATATAAGCTCTCGCATAGGAAACGCGCGCAGCCAAAGGAGGAAAATTCCCTCCCTGCCTTAAAAGATCATCGAGCAACGAGAGAGCCTCTATACGGTTTCCTTGGCGAATTCGGCCGAACGCCAGGTCATAATTGATAAAGAGGCGCCTCCACTCTTCTTTTGTCAGAGGCTCCTCTTTACTTAGCAAAGACTGACCGCGATCGAAGTCGGAAGCCTCAAAAAGCACTTCGGCCTGTTTTAACTCCTCTTGCTGCTCTGAAATGGAGTGAAGGCCTGATTTTACAAGCAAAAGAAAAAAAAATACCACCAGCCTTCGCATGCCTCTATACCTCGGTTCCATTCCGCCTCTCAAAATTAGTTTGAGGCAATGTGAGGAAAAGAATATAGAAAGCGATTCCGATAAGCAGGAAATACTGGAAATAGGCGGTATAGCGGATGACCGCTCTCCCTGAAGCTGTCGATTCTCCTTCAACCGGAGTCTTCTTCAGGGATTTTATTTTAATCCCGTTCAAAATTTTGTTCGCGATCAACAAAGGCGAGGAATCATTTGCCATCAAAGAAAAGCCTTTGAAGCTTTCTGCCAGTTTCGCAAGAGATTCGTCATCCCTCTTGGAACGCACAGGGCGGCCCTGATACATCACATCAGGAACGATTCCCCCTTCCGACGTACCAAGACCCACAACAATGAAATCGACACCCGGCATTTTGTCTTTGGGGACCGGCGGGAGAGACGACCCAAAAGCCCCTTCCGTGTCCTCTCCATCGGTCATGAAAATCACCGTCGCCATTTTTCCCTTCTTCAGATGGGAAAGATCCTCTGAAAGCTGGCGAAGAGTCTTCGCGAGATCGGTTCCCTCTGCCGCCACATCGTTTCCCTTTAAAGCGCGGATAATGAGTCTGGCATAAAGATAGTCGACTGTAGGGGGAACTTGCTTTTCCACCTCCGATGAAAAAACAAACACCGAGACCGTCTCTCCCCTTAACCCCTTAATCACCTCGTCGGCAATTTCTTTGGCTGTATCGAGGCGTCGCTTTTTAAGACGCATGTCGTCCACCAGCATCGAAGAAGAGACGTCGATGAAGAATATCACCTCATGTTCCGCCTTGAGAATTTTAGCCTGATCCGGTGGGGTTCCATCACTGACATACTGCGGATTTCCAGCCGGAGATGTCAAAGCGATCACGAATAGTACTGTAGCCCACACAATGGCCACGCTACGGAGCAAATGCCAGCTAAAGACGGGGAATGAGCCCACTTTCTTCCGCACCTCCTCCGTGCCGATCAGCTGAAGAGCCCTTTTTTTCCTCTGCCAGATCAAACTTAAAAAAAGTGCGATCAAAAGGGGAAGAATGAGCAAAATCGCAGCGTTGGGGTTAAGGAATATGATCTCTGACATATCAGGGGATTATCCTCAGGTAAGTTGCCTGCATTAGAGCGGCAGAAAAAATCATCAGTAGCGCAAGCGCTATCAGATAGGGATAGAGATGATATTTTTCAGAACGCGGAGGCGCCTTCTCCTTTACATCTTTGGCAAACAAAGGAATCTTGCTCTTTTCCAACTGGTCAATGTCCCGGTAGATTGCTACCAGATCTCTCGAGTCATCAACCATGTAAAATTTTCCTCCGGTATACTTCGTGATCAGATCGTATAGCTCGTGGTAGGTCTTATCCTTCATCTTGGCAAAGGAAGGATCGATATTGACGATATACAGTTTAACGCCATTTTCCTTGGCATACTCGGCCCCATTCCATAGATCCATGCCCCGAATCGGATTATTGGCATCCTCTGGATTGATCTCATTAATTCCATCTGTGATGATGATGAGTACAGGATTTTTGATATCATAAAATGGCACTTGCTCACTTCCGTCTGCCTCGCTGAAATGCTTCAGGGCCTTTATGGAAGATACCGTTTTATAAATAGCATAGCCAATCCCGGTGCCAACCTGTCTAATGTCTTTATTGAATTCGATCTTATCGATTTCTTCGACAATTTTTTCGTGATCCAAAGTCAGCGGAGATATGATTCTTGCGATCCTTGCAAAGGTGACAAGACCCACCATATCCCCCGCCCTTCCTTTCAGCCCAGACCTTGGATCCCCCTGAATAAACTGCTTCGCGACGCGTTTTGACAGATCCATCTTCATCACTTGCTCGGGACCGGAAGATGAATTCACCGGCACCTTGAAGTTCATCGATGTCGAATTATCCAGCAGAAGATAAAGCGCAAGTCCTCGAGACTCCCACTCTTCCTCTGGTTTCGGTTCTTTCAGATACAAAAAATAGGGATCTGCAAGCGCTAAGAGCAAAAGCGCCAAAGCAGTCATATATAAAGTGGAAGGGGCTTTTGCCAGCCTTTCCCGGATAGTCGGCCTCCTTCCTTTGAAGAAGAAAAAACCCGAAAACAGAACGTTTAGCTCCCTTGTCCTTACAAACAGACGGTAGAGCACGAGAAAAAAAACAAGAGCCGCACACGAAAGAGCGAATCCTTCAACGTCGACTCCAACTCCACCAAATATAAACCCCTCTTCCATAACCAACTCATTAGAGGTGAGAGACAGACTATACCGAAAGTGTCTCAAAAGTTGGTTTTGGCAAAGAGAAAGCTCAAGCGATTGAAATACTGCAAGTCACCTAATGTTAGAAATATGAGGTGACTTGCAGTCTTTCAATCCCGAGGCTTTCTCAAAGCCCTCATGCCGAATTTTGAGACACTTTCGGTATAACACCCCAAGTTAAATTTTGAAGAGCCCTTTTTTAATGAAAGTGTCTCGAAAATTTGATTCCGGCAAAGAGAAAGATCTTGAAATGGAGTAATCGCAAGGGGGCCAGTATAGAAAATACGAGGCGATTTCAGTTTTAAGACAAGCTCTAAGACCGGATGCCCGATTTCGGGATATTTTCGGCATATCTTCTGAGCAGAAGCGAATTGGCAATCACTACCGCCGGGCTGATAGCCATGATGAGGGAAGCGGCAACAGGATTTAAAATCCCGAAAGAGGCTAGCGGAATAAAAATAAGGGTGCTGATAGCGGCAAACAGATGGTTTTGACGAATTTTAGAGAGCGCGTTTCTTGATAAATCGACAGCCTGTCCAACACTCATCAGGTCATTGCCAAATAAAGTGACATCGGACGACTCATGCAAAGCAAAGCTCCCCGACCTCATGGCAAAGCCGACATCGGCATCCGCGATGGCCAAAGAGTCATTAATGCCGTCGCCGACAAATCCAACCTTCTGCCCATTTTTCTGATACAACTCCACTTTCTCCTGCTTTCCCTGAGGAAGCACATCAAAGAAAAAGGTGGTGATGTCAAGTCGCCTCGCGATCGCTTCAGCGACACCCTGACTGTCTCCTGTCACCATGACCGGAACGATGTTGAGTAGCTTCAGCTGCCTCAACGAGTGCCAACTTGATTCGCGGATCGGGTCTTCGACTACCAACGTACCCAGCAGCTGCTTATCATCGAACAGATAGATTTTCGTTTTATCCTCGCGGGCGTTTTCATCCTCTTTGATTGAGTGACCTGCCTCCGAAGCAAAGAGTTTGGAGCCCAAAAAATAACGGCAGGCATCGATTTCACCTGACAACCCCGCTCCAGGCCTAAACTCGGGGTTATCGGCTCTCTCCCTGAGGGCATTCATCTCTCTCGCCTTCGCCAAAACTGCCTTTGAGAGTGGATGCGACGCGTTCATCTCAAGTGAAGCGGCCAAGGAAATTATCTCCTTTTCAGACAAAGTGCTTAAGGGGATAATTTCGACAACCCTCGGCTCGCCAAGAGTCAGTGTTCCCGTCTTATCAAAAATGACCACATTAAGCCTGCCCGTTTTTTCCACCACTGCCGCGCTGCGGAAGACAAAACCGGACTCTGCTCCCAGAACCGATGCAACTAAAAAAACAAAAGGCGCTCCATAGACGATTGCTACCGGGGAAGCAACGGCCAGCACGGCTATCGCCCTGAGTGCCCCTGATCGCCCATCTGCCGCTGAAAGACCGTAAAGCAGCGTTATGAAGGCAATCAAAAGAACGATCGGGATAAAGTAGGGCAGGAAGCGATCTACATTCAACTGAACAGGGGCTTTTGTATCGAGGTTTTTTTCCACCATGTTCAATAGCTGTCCTGCAACTGTGTCCCTGCCTACCTTCTCGCTCCGGATGATGAGTCGTCCGTCCAGGGCCATGGTTCCTCCTAAAACGTGATCCCCGGACCTCTTAAGCGCCCTCTCCCCCTCACCGGTCAGTGCTGATTCATCGACAAGGGAAGCGCCCTCAAGAACGATCCCATCCGTCGGAATCACCTCTCCTGGAGCAATCATGACGATGTCTCCGGGAAACAAGAAAGATACATCCTTCTCTTCGAAAAAATTGCCGATTTTGACAAGAGTCTTTTTGGGGAGCTTGTCGGCCAATTCCGCTGCCACTTCGCTCACTCTTTCCAAACATCTCTTATCAAGCCACCTTCCAAGAAGCAGCGAGATAACGATGCCGGCGGAAACCTCAAAATAGTAAGGGCTTGCATAGCCTGTCAGCCATAAAAACAAGCTATAGAAATAAGCTGAGAAGACAGCAAGAGAAGCTAAAAACTCCTTGTAGGGATCCCCGTCTCTGAAAGAACGTATGGCCCTGAGATAGATAGGCAAAGCGAACATCAGTTGCATCAGAGTGGCCAGTATTAGCCGAGCTGCCGGAGTGAGCAGCGGCTGATCAAAAACACTCTCGAATCCTTTAGAGACAAAAAGGGGCGCACCTGTCAGCAAAGCGTAGAAGAACTGTTCGAAGGGAAAAGACCACTTTGCATTTTTTTCACTCTTGTCAAAAGCGATCTCGAATCCGGTTTCCGCCATCTCTTTCTGAAAGAAATGAAAAGAAAAGGTGCCCTCCTCAAAATCGATCTCTCCCCTTTTCAGGGTGAAATTAACCGATGCATCCTTTACACCCTGCATTTTCAGCAAGGAAGCCTCTATTTTTTCCGCGCATCGCACACTGCGCATCCCTTGAACGGTAAAACGAATCCGTTCGCGGCGACCGGAATTTTTCGGTTGCATCGGCTCCACCTTATTAAGGGGTTACAGAGAGTCGGCTATGCCCAAAATAGCCAAAATGCGGTCAAGATCATCCAGGTTGTGATAGGTGATCGATATCCTGCCTTTTTTGGCACTCCCCTCAATCCATACCTTTGTGCCAAGCCTCTCTTCAGCCCGTCTCTCAATGTCTTCCAGATGAAAATCGCGCTGCTTAAGAAAAAAAGCTCTCTCTTTCACCTTTTTTTCAAGCGAAGCAGCCTTTTTCTCCGCTTCTCTGACAGAGAGAGAATCTTTGACAATGGCTTCATGCAGTAAGACCTTGGCGTGGTCGTCAGACACTGAAAGAATCGCCTTGGCATGTCCCATGGTGATCGTATTCCTCTGCAAACTATCTCTGATGGAGACAGGCAGTTGCAAAATTCTTAAGTAGTTGGAGACAGTCGATCTCTCCTTACCAATTTTTAAAGACACATCCTGCTGGCTAAGCTGAAACTCTTCCATCAGCCTTTTGATGCCCACAGCCACCTCGATCGGGTTTAGGTCTACCCTCTGAATATTCTCTACGAGCGATCCGATGGCCGCGGTCTTATCATCGAAGGACTTCACGATCACGGGAATTGTCTCTTTTCCAAGAAGAGAATAAGCGCGAAAGCGCCTCTCGCCCGATATCAATTCATACGAACCGTCTTGACTTAAGCGTACAACAGGAGGGTGGATCAAGCCGATCTCACGGATCGATGTTTTAAGCTCCTGCAGCTCTTCTTCATCAAAGCGGCTTCTCGGCTGCGCTCCCCCCGCCTTTATGGCGGAAAGAGGGACTTCTATCAGATTTTCTTCCATGGTCGACCTGTTTCTGTAAGGTAATGTTAGCGGACTTATACCAAAAGTATTTCAACATTTAGCGTGGAGCTTTGAAAAAACTCTCAGAACCGAAAGATTGCAAATCACCTAATATTAGAAATATGAGGCAACCTGAAATCTTGGAGGCTCTCTCAAAGCCCTCATGCTAAATTTTGAAACACTTCCGGTATGCCTTTTCTGTTATGAACAGGCTCCACGAAAGCGTTTCCGAATTCTTTTGACTTGGCTTGAAAAATCCCGTAAAATTCAAAACCAATTTGTAACACAAGGGTTTTCAGCCATGCTCCCCGGAAAAAAATCCGAACTCAAATTTAATCCACTCTTGGAGGAAAGCGCAACCGAAAAGCTTTCCCGGTCCAAATTGTTTATGTGGGTTTTGTCCAACACCCGGCTGGTAGGAACCGCGGCGGCTATAGCCGTTGCCCTTTTCCTTGCACTAGCCTTCTTCATGACGCGAAGCGATGCGGAGCAGCAAGAAGAGTATATCAAGCTTCAGGCTAGCTTGGACAAAATGAAGAGCAACCTCTACCAGGGAAATGATGAGGAAGCCGTTAAAGTTTGGCAGGAAACGAAAACACTTCTTTCACACCGTCCCTCTTTCCGCCAAGCTTTCCAAGCTGAATCGGCACAACTTCTTTTGATGCTGGGAAAAGATCAGGACGCTCTTCCCTTGATGACAGCATCCATTGAAAGAACAGCTACCTCATTTCCGGAAAGCGCACGCCCCTTCGATGACGTCACCCTGCAGATCGCCGCAGGCGACATCAGCAAAGCTCTTCAGACAGCACGCCAATTTGACGAAGCATCCAGTGAAAATGTCTCATCACGGCTAAGAGCTTTCAACCTTCTTCAAATCCCGGCAATCGCCCGAGTGGCGAATGAAAAGGATATAGAGCTCCAGGCAATTGAAAAAATTTTTCGCCTGATTGAAGCTAAAGACCCTATGAGCCAGCCCCTCTTGACGATAGCAACCCTGATTCAAAGCGAAAGAGTTAACTATCTCGACTATCTCAAAGAGCGTAAGCTCTCTTTAAATACTTCAAAGTAAAGGGTCCAACCGGACCAATCGCTGTATACCGAAGCAGAACAATCTCATTTTTTGATCTGTTTCGGTATACCGTTCATTTTGTCAGATACATATATTTTGATTTTTTATATAGTTGCTGCTACATCTTGAAAAAAGGGTGCTAAATGCGCCCTTTTTCCTCCTGTAACCCAGGAGAAAAACATCCTACCGGTGGAGCAAAAAGAGCAAGAAGGAGGTGGCAGAGGACTTGGAATGCAAGCTAGCTTGCACGCTCAACAACCACGAATTGGATGTCTTAATTAAATAAAGAAAATGGACCCTTGGATACTAAATCCAAGGTTTTTGAAACCCGCAAAGGAGAATAAACGCCTTAAACGCAAGACGCATCATAAGAATTGATTTAAGGAGGTTATTCTCCTGATAGATACCTCTGATGAGGTACGGAGAATATACCGTGAGTCCAAAGCATTGCTCACTCGCTTATGATGTTGAAGAAGACTTCTTGGATAAGGTCCCCGGCTCTGATGAAATGGGATCTTCTCTAAAAGTCGTCTCCCATAAGCGCTTTGTGGAGAATTCTTCCCTTGAAGAACTAGTCTTTGTGAAAGGAAGAATTAATGTGTCTTTCTAACCGAAAGGCAAACGATAATTGAAGCAGCTTGAAATCGATGATTTCAAGCTGCTTTTTTTTTACCGAAAGCCTATCGAAATGGGCGCTAAAACTTTGAGAAAACCCCGGATTGAGACACTTTCAGTATCCGGTATAGTCTGTTTCCAAAACCACCCCCTGATTTTCAAAAAAATCTTACATCAAGATAGGCGCACTATTGTAGTGACACCGCCACCATCTAAAAAATTGGGAGCCGCTCGGTTTAATCAATCGACCGCTTTAAATTAAACAGTTCATCACATAACATCCAAATTGAAATACAAACATCATTCAAATTAAAAATATTATTATGCAAACAGCTACATTTTACTATGAGTTCATCCGGTCACCCGAAGCGTGCACATGGCTCACCTCAGACCACCGCCGGCTCCTAGCCACAGCCCTTCATGAGGCCACAGACAAATATTTCAAGCGAATTCAGCCCCTTTGGAACGAGACGCAATCGAGCAATTGGGTGTTAATGGATGTTTCTCATCAAAGGCAGATTAAAGCGGCACACCGGTTTGAATCCAGGATAGCCCTTATTGAAGAGTGCCTGTCCGCTTGCCTGTGGCTTGACCTGAAAAAACCGGAAGACCCCAAAGAACAGAGTCTCTTAGAATCGTTTATCGATGCCGTCGCTACCCGAAAAAAAGAGGCGGTCAAAGTCCTGAAAGAGAGAGTTGCTCAATTAACTAAGTTGCAAATTTGGCTTAAGGAAACAAAGAACCTGACAGGCAGCTCTTTTCCTGAGGCAAGTTCCGACTCCGCTTCCCGTTTGGACAGAGTTGAAATGAAGGCGAAAAAGTGGTCCAGGCAGACGAAGACGCTGACAGTCCATCTGGAATCGTCCTACAACACCCTCTATCTGTTGTTCAAGCATAAGTCCTACCGGGGTATGGCCTTCACATGTCAAAAACCTGTTGCATTCCTCAAGGGAGTCAACACTGAGTGTCTGACACCCCAAGCCTTTCCATTAACGGCTCAAATGGAAACGCTCGTTTATGATGTAGCTACCAAACTCGGCCTCGGGCCCTATTTTGCCGAAACTAAACTAACAGTTATTGAAACAACTACCGGAAGTTTTTCGGGAAGCATCCAGCGAAGAATAAGAGGAGCGCAACTCGGCCTGCTCTTTGAACAGAAGATGGAAAGGGAAGTCTCCATGTCTGCGTTTGTGAAGGGATTTTTGATCAGCTATCTCTTAGGGAGTACCGATGGGCGTCTCCCCAACCTTTTCCTCAGCGAATGCAAAAAGCGCCTTATCCATTTTGACAACAGCCGCTCTCTCCCTCACTCGAACGGATGTATTAGGAAATGGAATCATGTGCACCTCACATTCCGCTGCCACCTCCTCCAACTGATCCAAGCCCTTGAAGAGATTCCCGAGAAGTCAAGAGCGGACTCGTTCAAGACGCTCTCCGAAGTTGAACCTCTGCTAGGTGAGGTGGAGAAGATAATCAGGGAAAGGGCGGAAGAGCAACAACTACCCGTCGAGTGGATTGACTCTCGAAATATCATGAAAGCCATGGCAGAGAGAATCGAGAATCTAAAAACCCATTTTCCTCAAGCTGAAACAGTTTGGGATTTTATGTTGGCCGCAGAACCCCTGTGGTCCTTTATCAGTGCTTTAAGGCTGCTGATCGCTCTGCATAGCGAAAGGACGTCCCACCTGGAGGCATTTTTAAACGATCAGGAACCTCCTCCGGAAGAAATAAAACGCTTTACCTCCATGGCATGCTGTGGAGAGGAGAATGTGTATAAAATTTTTGTTCAGGCAGCAGGATGCGGTATTGATCCAGAGAAGGTGAAAGCCCTGTCTGATCAGAACAAACAACTTCTCCCATGGATTAAAAGCCTTTTAAATTACTATCATGACAGCCTTTACGAACCCGACTCAGCATCTTCTTCTCTCGGCGACAGATATGCGGCATTGTACAGGGAATTAGAAAAAAAAGCGGAAATTGACGATAAGGATGTCAAGAGCGATCCCAGAGAGCAAACATCCCTGCTCAGCTCAAGCTCCTTTGTTAGCTAAGAGAGCACCCACACACTTAAATCAGTATGCTATGCTGCCGCATAAGACTATATAGGACCGTTGCTGATGCGATAGGAACTGAAACAGGAACAACATCTTAAAAGGAATGGATTTCCTTCGAGAAACAATCCGCGATCCGATTTATACCGAATATGTGTCAAAGTTTAGGATATTGAGATACTTTCGGTATATGCTTTGCTGCTGAATTTAGGTTATAATCTTCGAATAAATTTTCAGCGTAGTATCCCAATATCCTGAAAGTTTTTTAGAAAATTATCACCAAATTCAGCAGCAAAGCATATTGTTTGAGTTCGTGGGCGGTCTCTCGAACTGAAAAAAAGAAAGGAGGCTAGCGATGCTTAAGATAATTCCCAAATCCATTGACTGGGGTGAGGTTGGCAGGAGTGGTTTTGAGAAAAAGTTTCAATCGGATCCGGCCGTTTTCATGCACCGCCTCACGGAAGCCATCCCCCATCAGTTGCTCAATGCTGAATGGCTAAACCTCCATCACATCACAACCAAACAACATCAATACCGTCTGATTTCCGTCGTCCTCACCGCGGCAATTAATGCCCAAACCACCGATTCAACCTCTCGCTTCATCCGAACTTTAGCGCAAGCGGGCGTTTTTTCATCTCTCCCTCCCCTGGATACCAAATCTTGCTTCTTCAAACTAGACCCCCCAAAAGAAAAGGGAATGAACGATCCATGCAGAATATTGGGCGAAACGCTCAGCTACTGCATTCAGAAAGGGGACGAAACGGTTGCCTCTCTCTTAATTGATGAGATAACACTCAACAACGAGCTGTTTCTTCTGAAAGCCTGCCGGCACAACCTGCCCCAGATCGTCACAAAAATAGCTTCGCGACTTAGCGAAGAAACCAAAGCTGCTACTTTCACGCACGGGCTTGTGCTCTGCTGCGAAAAAGGGGCTTTAGAAACATTGAAAACGCTGCTTTCGCTCGGAGCGAATCCTCTCTCAGACCACAATGGCGTCTATCCAGTCCATGCCGCCTGCAAGAATTTGGAAAGTGATTGCTTAAACGCACTTTTGCCATATTTAAACGAGACGGGTTTAAATGCCCGGGAGGAGATGACAGGCCACACCCCTTTGCAGGTTCTTTTCACCCGGCTTGAGAGAAGCTACGACATGGAACAAAGAGCGCGGGATAATCTTAAAACCCTCTCGATGGCCTCGCTCATTCTCGCGCATGGCGCCGACCCCAGCGCCCCATTTGGATTAGAATCCTCCATTCTGCACGACCTCTGCGGTCGCTGGTCTGTGTTCCCTTCCGAAGTCGCTTTTGTGAAACTCCTGATCGATGCGGGCTTAAACCCCACTTCTCCGGGCCGACGGGGATCACCCATCAACAGGCTTTTTCAAAGCCAGCCCGCCGGGGGTGCTGAACTTTTTAAACTGTTGCTGATGAAAGGAGAAACACCCTACTGGACAAAGGATCAGAACATCACTTGGATTGAGCAATTTTTTTGCCGGAAAACGACGAGGTTCCTTGATGAATTTTTCCTAAGCTACTCAGCCACTTTATCCAACCTGTTTCTAGCCGCTGCAGGTTACGCCGATTTCGTCGCCGCAGTCAAGGAGAGCGCCCAAAAGATTGTTGAAGATTGTAGACAAAAAGAGAAGAACCCGCTGGAGCTGGCATGGATTATGCAGCAGCCAACCATTGAAGACACGGCAAAGAGCACACTCTCAGCTCCTGAGATAAACGAGCTGGAAGAGGAGATGGAGCTGCACTTCCCCCATCGATTCCTTTAGAGCCTGTAATAAAACTGAAATAGCGGCGGCCTCCTGCGGGGTAAAACCCAACACAAATGTATCTCCTTGGAAATTAAACGCAAAGATGATACATTCTCTGGCCAACCGACAAAAGTTCGATTTTAGAGCTCCATTCTGCACCCCTATTTCTTGTCGTTTAAGCAGCGAATGGATCGGCTAAGAGACCGAGAACCTGGCCGCGAAACGTTTTCGCCACCTAGGTTCTTTTTGAATTCATATATACCCAAAGCTTTGAGAAATCTGGTCTTTAACTTTGAGAAATCTCTCCAAGAGTGAAAGATTGCAGAAAGCTAAAGACCAAATTTTGAGACGCTTTCGATATACTTCCGATCTCCTCCGGCGAGAGTCCCGAAAACAGAGGCTGCCCTTTTTCCAACGAAATGCGCTGAATTTTTAGGCAAGGGACACATGCTGAAGGGCTGCCGCATGAGATTGACCACTAATTTTTTGTAACCGTGAAATTGTGATACAGCCGAAAATGTCTCAAAATTTGGGATTTTGAGCGCATTTCGGTATAATGCGGTAGCAGGCAAGATAGATGTTTTTTGAAAATTCACTATACCATAGACTGCTGCTACTCTCTATAAGTCTACAAGATAGGAGCCCTACAGGCGGCAGCAAGCCTTAGGGAATGCGAAGGAGAAATTTTTTGATGGGCAAATCGCTAATCATCGTAGAATCGCCGGCCAAGATTAAGACACTGAGAAAATTCTTAGGCGCCAACTACATTTTTGAATCGTCTGTCGGTCACATCAGGGATCTGCCTGAAAGTGAATTCGGCATCGCCATCGATAATGACTTCGAACCAAGTTACACCATTTTGAAAGACAAAAAGAAGGTGTGCGACAGTTTGAAGAGCGCCGCGAAAAAAAGCGATGTCATCTATCTTTGCCCCGACCCTGACAGGGAAGGAGAAGCGATCGCCTGGCATATTCAGGAAATACTGAAAGACACCCTCAAAAAAGATATTCCTTTCAAACGAGTCACTTTCAACTCCATCACGAAAGAAGCTGTGCTCAAGGCCCTTGAGACTCCTAAAGACATTAATCACTCGCTGGTCGATGCTCAGCAAGCCAGGAGGCTTCTCGACAGGATCGTAGGTTACAAAATCTCCCCTATCCTCAACAAACGCATCCAAAGAGGGCGTGGAGAGGGCGTTTCTGCCGGAAGAGTGCAGTCTGTAGCCCTCAAACTGGTTGTCGACAGGGAAAAAGAGATAGAAGCGTTCGTAGCCGTCGAGTACTGGAAACTCGGAGCGCTCTTTAAGAAAGCGGAAGATGAGAAGCAGTTTAAAGCATCCCTCTTCTCCGTCGACGGAAAGAAAATCATCAAAGAATCTTCCGAAGGCGATGGTTATCAGATAGGCAACAGAGAAGCTGCTGAAGAAGTTCTCGCAAGGATGAAGGGACATCCCTACCATGTCGAAAGCGTTGAGAAAAAAGAAAAGAGACGCTTCCCCGTCCCCCCCTTCATCACGTCGACACTCCAGCAAGAGGCAAGCCGCCACTTCGGTTTTTCCTCCCAAAGAACGATGAGCATCGCGCAAAAGCTCTACGAAGGGATCGACATGGGAACGGAAGGTCAGGAAGGTTTGATCACCTACATGCGTACCGATTCGGTTCGTGTAGCGCCTGAAGCCATCTCTGAAGCACGCTCCTATATCCAGAATCAATACGGCGCCGATTATTTACCGGAAACTCCCAAATACTACACCACCAAAAAAAGCGCACAGGACGCGCACGAAGCGATCAGACCGACAAATCTTTTGCACCCACCGGAGAAGATCGAGAAATATCTGTCCAAAGAAGAATTTTTACTCTATCGCCTGATCTGGAGAAGGTTCTTAGCCTCGCAGATGATGCCCGCCGTATACGACACGATGAGCGTCGATATCGTCAACGGAAAGGGAATATTGCTGAGAGCTACCGGTTCTGTCATTAAATTCTCCGGCTTTTTAGCGGTTTACGAAGAGAAAATCGACGAAGAAGACAAAGACGAAGAAGACAGGCTTCTGCCCAAGCTTGAAGAAGGAGAAACGCTGAAGACGCTGGACTTCTTCCATGAGCAATCGTTCACAAGACCCCCTCCACGCTTTACCGAAGCATCCTTAGTCAAGGAGCTGGAAAAATCGGGCGTTGGCAGACCGTCGACTTATGCCGCTATCATGAACAAGATCCAGAGCCGCGACTATACAGTCAAAGAGAGCGGCAGGCTTAAACCCACAGAGCTCGGACGGGTGATCGCCAATCTGCTCGAGGCAAACTTCAAAGACATCATGGATATTGGCTTCACCGCCAGCATGGAAGATGACCTTGAGTCGATCGCCGAAAGCAAGCGTCCCTGGAAAGCCGTTGTGAAAGACTTCTGGCAGCGTTTCTCTCCCCAGCTGGAACTGGCCGAGAAACAGGCTTTCGTTCCTAAAATTGAAACCGATATCCCTTGTCCGCAATGCGAGAGCGGTAAACTGCAAAAAATCTGGTCGAAAAACAAATACTTCTTTGGATGTTCCAATTATCCAGAGTGCAGTTTCTCAGCTCCCGTCGAAACGATCGATTTCAAAAAGGAAGATTACGCAGAAGACTTTGACTGGGATCAAAAATGCCCACTGTGCAGTTCTGAAATGAAACTCAGACATAGCCGGTTCGGCTCATTCCTCGGCTGCAGTAAATACCCCGATTGCAAGGGGCTTGTCAATATCCCTAAGAAGGGAGAAAAAATCATCCCCGAAAGCGAACTGCCCTCCTGTCCGGCAGTCGGCTGTCCTGGAAAAATTGTCTCAAGAAAATCGCGCTTCGGCAAAATTTTCTTTTCCTGCTCAACCTTCCCGGAGTGTGATGTGATCGCCAATTCAGTCGAAGAGCTGAATGCAAAATATCAGGATCATCCGCGCACTGCCTACGTCAAAAAAGAGCGCTACCCCTCTAAAGGAAAAAAGGGAAAAGAAAAGTCGGCCAAAGAATCGAAGGCTAAAAAAACTTCCAAGGCGACTAAAGCCAAAAAAGCAGCCCCCGCCAAAGAGAAGGCAAAAAGGGCGCAGAAAGAACTGACCCTGACAGGACCTCTGAAGGATTTTTTGGCAAAAGACACGATGAGCCGCGGAGATATCACCAAAGAGGTGTGGGTCTATATCAAAGAAAAAGGGCTGCAGGACGCAAACGACAAGCGCCTGATCGTACCTGACAAGAAGTTGGCCAAGGTTTTGGGTACAGATGAGCCGGTCAACATGTTTAAACTGCCGGGCCTTTTAAACAAATATATCGGCGACAAGTAACCTCCCCCCTTCTTCATCAAGGCCGGCTTTGCTGCCGGCCTTAAGTTCCTTAACTTCCAAGAAAGTGTCTCAAGAATCGCTATCGGCGATTTGCCGATACGGATTTTAACCGGCGAAAAGACAAATAGAGAATAAGCTCAAAGAACCCAAGAAGAAGCTCTGTTAGCAATAATTTTCAGCCAAAGACTCCTTGCTTTAACTTAAGAATATTGCCTTCAGAGCGCCAATTAGCAGTTGTTTCTCAAGAATTTAAGCTTACGATTAACCAGCTTTTCCCAATCTTTGTTTCAGAGCAGGTAAGAACCTGGTGATGGGTAGGCTCGACTCGGGGTTGTCGCCGTTGAAGCTCTCCGCCCACTCAAATACGCTTTCCCAGCTATACCCGATCTTCAAGCGGCGAGGAACTTTGACGTTCAGAAAATAGTCTTCATCACGCGTCCAGTAGTGGTTGATCTGGGCAAATTCAAACGGGGCGCTCTCCCACTTTCTTCCTTTGGAAAGGCCGCAATAGTGGCTTGTCCCGCATCCTGTGACATCTTTCGGCTTGACGATTACCTTGAACAAAGAACTTGGAGTTCTGCCCGAGTTCATCGTGAGCATCTCTGTCATCAACTTATCCTCCGGTATCTTCTCGACATAGGAAGTCCCGAACATCACCCACTTGATTGATATCTGCGACAGCTTTGGAACCACTTTGTCGTAAGCTTTTAAGAACGCAGGAAGAGAGTCGTGCTTGACCGGGACAATAAACTCGTCGGCATCAACGATGGCCAACCATTTAGCCTTGTCTTTGGCGCGACTCACTGCATCATTGATTGCATCGGTTTGCACCTTAATCCAGGAGCCCTCTTTTCCCTCCTCATGGGCAAAGGGCCAATCAATCAGTTCCACCTCTCCGGAATCAATATAGGGTTTAAGGACAGAGTCGTAATCATCGGTGCTCAGGTTGTTATACAAGTAGAAGTGCTCTACACCGACAAGCTTATGATATTCAATCCACTCTTTTAGCCAGGGCGCCTCGTTCTGAAACACGATCGTTGCAGCTAAAAACCATTGGAAATTCTCCTTAGCTTTTTTAGGCTCAATTTGCTCCCTTGAAGAAGTTTTAGAGAGATAGCCGTCATAGTAGTCATCGTCATCGTCGTCCACCATCTCAAAAATCAAAAGCGGCTCTTCAGAATCCTTCCCCAGCGGGGTATGGCAAAATGCCATGACCGGCAGGAGAAAAAAGCTGGCAACAAACAGCATTACTCTACGCATAGGCACTCCTTATGTAGGACTTGATGAAAGTTCACAGAACATTAAGAAGGTCTCACGTATTTTTCAATCACTCTTTTGTTATTTTCATCAGAACGCTATGCTTGGCCAAACTGTGCCGAAACTATCGGCAGCAGGCTCTAATTTATACCGAAAGTGCCCTCTAATGCTGTTTAACGGGCACCTCAGAGCCAAATTCCACAACGATGCCGAAAGTGTCTCAAAACCGAAAAATTAAATTTTGAGACACTTTCGGATACCATTAAAAGGAGCCTTTCTTGATTTGGCAATCTTTGATTTTATTCATCTTTCTGCAGACCGCTACGCTCGGTGCAGAAGGGATGTCCTCGCTTGAGCAGCTGATGAAATTGAATGAAAAAGAACTCATCGAAAACTATCAGGGCAAAGAGGTGGAGCTGAAGGGATTTCTCTACGCTGGCTCCGGAGACAGACACTTCCTCTCCACGGAGCCTAATTTGAAAAGCTGCTGTTTAAAAGCGAACGGGCAAGGGATGAGGGCGATTGAAGTTGAAGGCTTGGGGCTTTCAAGCCGCGAGGGTTCTCTCGTTGCGCTGAGAGGTATTCTCTACATCGATCAAAACCCGCCGCACAGCCTGCATCTTCTTGCAGCTCTTCCTGCAGAAGACGATGACGGCAAGATTATCACGTTCGCTATGTTGATGATCGGTCTGGCGCTGATGGGATACATCTGCTATCTTCTATGCACCGATAAAATCTGGAAGAAGAGGTGAAGGGGGCACCCAAAAGGGGGCTCTTAGTGAATCCCTTCGAGAAGAACTTCTGTGATGGGCGTATTCAAAAATCGCTCCCCCGTTTCGCGGAATTTCTCAGGATCATCGGAGACAAAGTAACGAGTTTCTGCTGAGCTTCCCTTTCTGTTTTCAAGACCCAATTCCAGCAACACCTCTTTCACCTCTTTGCTGCAAGTTGTCGCAGAATCGACAATGAAGACGGATGGGTGCAAAGCCTTTTTAATCTCATCATGCAAGAGGGGATAGTGTGTGCAGCCAAGAAGAATGGTATCGCACGCCTTTTCCTTGACTCGTTGCAAATACTCCTCAATCATCAGTGCAGCCGCCGGATGATTGCCCATCCTCTCTTCAATCATCGGAACAAGCAGCGGACAGGCCTGGGAGATGACTTCGATCGAAGGGTCAATGGAATGAATCGCTTTAGGATACACCTCGGAGGCCACGGTAGCTCTTGTTGCCAGCACTGCGATCCGCTTGTTCTTAGTCACAGCCACGGCGGCTTTTGCCCCTGGATGAATGACTCCCACCACAGGAATATTGAACAGGCGCCTCAGCTTGTTGATTCCATAGGCGGAAGCGGTGTTGCAAGCGACAACCAGCATCTTGATGTTTTTTTCGAGGAGGAAGATGGCATTTTCGATGCAGTAACGTTCGATTGTCTTCGCGCTCTTGCTACCATAAGGAACCCTTGCTGTGTCTCCAAAGTAGACAACAGACTCATCGGGCAGCTCTCTTTTGATTTGGCGAAGGACAGTCAAACCTCCCACGCCGGAATCGAATATTCCGATCGCTTTTTGATTCATCGTAAAAATACAGGTTAACTTCGTGAATGGTGAAAAGCTCTATCGCGCCGCCGAGATATTCTTAACAATTGGTCTTTGGCAAAACCCCAATGCCACACTTTGAGACAATTGCGGTATAAGCAGCTTCGGGTCAGTTGGAGGCGGGCACTTTCAGTTTCTGCCCCGTAAAGATGACATCGTTTTTAAGGTTGTTAATCTCCTTGAGCCTTTTGATGGAGAGCTTATTTTTCGATGCGATAAGCCCCAGAGAGTCGCCCGATTTAACCTGGTAGGTCACATAATTGCCATCGCTTTCGGGTTCCGGGCTCTTAAGACCGTCCATCAAGGCAGTGAGAGCCGAGCGCAAATGCTCGATGCTGTCATTTTGGGCCTGAACAATTTTTTCCAAATCCTTCAGACGCGCCTGGGTGTCTTGGTAAGAGGTCGCGTGATGGTTGCTGTGGTTTTTTAGCTCCTTCAAGTCTTGTGCGAACCCCTTGATCGTGCTGTCTTGCGAAGAAAACTTCTGATCCAAGCTGCCGATCTTCCCCTTAGCCTCTTCGTTGTTCTTTTTCTTGGCACTTTCCAGATCTCTCTTGAGCGCTTCAATGACATCTTCCTGAGTTCTCAGGCGCTCATTGATCACATTGATTTCCGTCTGGAGGTTGGACAATTCATGACGCACCGAGGCTGTGCTTTGGGAGTCTTTGGAGGCCTCACGCGAATTCCAGGAAGCTGCCTGTAAAGGGATTGTGGAAAAGGAGAATAGGCAAAGCAAGAGTGCCGCTGCGACATCTTTGGATTTAAGAGAAGTGTTTACCATCTTGCTTTACCTTGTGCTTTCAAGCCTGTACTGATTTGAATTTCAGTACAGGCTCTTACCCTGAAATGGATTGAAAGCCCTATCTTTGGAAATAAATTTTGAATTCAGCTCTTCTGTTTTGGCTCCAGGAGTCCTCATTCTTTCCGAGCACCAGCGGACGTTCCCTTCCATAGGATATGGTAAAGACGTTATCGGGGCTGACACCTTCCTGAACAAGATACGATCTTACGGCATTGCTTCTTTTTGCACCGAGGGCCAGGTTATAAGCTTCAGGACCTCTCTCATCGCAATGGCCTTCGACAAACACATACACGTTGGGATGTGAACGCATGTAGTTGGCCACATCGCGTGCGATCGCCATGTTATCTTCGCCTTTCAGCAAGTTGCTGTCGTAGTCGAAGTGGATATTGCGGAAGATATCGGCCACTTCCGGCATGGTGCTTGGATCGACAAACGCCTCTATACCGGGAATCGGACTTCCAGGATCTCCTGGGCTGTTTCTTGGCTGACGCACTGTGGGATCAGCCAAAGCTAAATCGTCACCGAATTCCACATCGCCAAGAGGAACGAAGTCGTCTTGAAATTTCGTTTCATTAGCTCCATACAGCTGATCGCGCGAACGGATCTGCCTCGAGTCATTATGCTTTCCTCCGAGAGCGCAAACACCTCTCTTCACATGCCTGGAAGCGGTTCTTGTATCATCCACCACTTCGTCAGTCGAGCGCCTGCAAGATGGGCTTATCGCGAGGCTTAAGATAGCCATTCCCAAACATACGAACTTTTTAGTCATATGATCCTCATACAAACTGTCATTAAAAAACTTTGAAACACTTGGCGGCAGCACACCACACCCCTCACAAACACTCTGAACAGGCGCAGTCCTTCGTACCGCAGAAACCGGCAAAACGTGCCCGATCTTAACAAACTGAAGCGACCCAAGGCAAGCCAAATCGAATGAATGCGATCCATAGGGAGTGCTTAAAGCAAGGTTTCCTTTGAAGAGCCTGCGCTAAGACTCAAATCTGCATGCTGTGCTATCGAATTTATACCGAAAGCATCTCAAAGTTCAGCATGGGGGCTTTCTGAAAGCCTCGGAATTGAAAAGACGCAAGCCACTTCATACTTCTGATATTAGGTGACTTACAACCTTTCAATCTCAGAAAGCCTTCTCTTTACCGAAAACCACATTTTGAAACACTTTCGGTAAAAGCTTAAAGAACTCGGCGACATCGCGCCCGGGCAGGTTCTGCAGCCGACGGACCGATGTCAAGACAAAGCATTCATGTTCACACACTTAAAAGAGGGGCTCCCAGTGCGGAAACCTCTTCTCTCCGGCTCCCTTGCTCACCTTCACCATCTTTTTCTGATTGAGGTTAATGATATAGAGGTCGGACTCTTTGCCATTATCGTTGTTAAATACCAGGTGCAAGCTGTTCGGAGCCCAGGAGGGATTCTCCTTGTTGCCAGGTCCGGTCGTTAGCTGCGTCTCCGTTCCACGTTCCAAGTCATACACAAAAATCTGCCTTGATCCATCGACAGTCGCGCAATACGCGATTTTCTTCCCGTCATAGGACCACGCCGGCGCCGTACATCCCCTTCGAAACTTCGTCAGTAGCACGGGCTTCAAATCCGTCGACTGTGTCCAGGGACGGGAAATGTCGACGGTGTAGATTCGGGGAGAGCCGTCTTTATTGGAAACAAATGCCAGTTTCTTGCCATCGGGACTGAACGAGGGTGTGCCCTGGGTTCCCCATTTCACGGAAAACACCTGTTTAGGCTTACCCTCCACTTGCCCTTCTTTCTCGAACGGCATCAGGAACATATCAGGATTGCCGGCGACATCGGATATAAAAGCGAGAGCATTCCGCTGCAGATTCATCGTGGGCATCAGCTGGTTTCCCTTCATCAGCGTCACTCGGGTTGATTTACCATCGGTGAGGGAAGCGGCATACATCTTCGGAATTCCTGTTTGATAAGACACATACAGAATCGTTCCCGGATGCTTTCCTGGAGCTGCCGGTGCGTATTGCGGTGTGACAACATACCCCTCTCCCGACACCACAGCGTTTGCGTTGGCACCGTCATAATCCATCTCCCAAATATCAGAGATCCATTCGTTCTTTCCGGAGGCCTTTTTGCGTATGGTGTAGAGAATCTTTGTTTTGGCTATGCCCTCCTGCCCGAAAAGGACTTTATGGATCTGGTCTGCGAAAAGATGGATAAGCCGCCTGTCGTCTGAGAGTTTTCCCGAAAGCGTGATGCCCCCAACAGTTTTAACCCATCCTCCGCTGATCGAAAAAAGCTTTGCCTGCAACTTATTGGCAGACACTTTCAAGGCAAGGGCATAGGGGAGATCCGCCCCCTTGAAAGCAGCTCCGGCCATCTGCTCATCGCCAAAACTTTTCTTCGCCGCCTCCTCCAGTTTAGGATCTTTGGCAGCGACCGCGGCCATGCCGCCAAATCCTATATCAAAACGGAGCAACTCCCCGAGCGACTTCAGATACTCGCCGCCCATGTCGGCATTGTCACTTTGGATGTCGGAAACATAGATGGGCAGAAGATTGACTTCCGTCTCCAGCCGCACGAGCAGCGACTCGCGGTCTTCGATCTCTGCCGCAAAAGAGGCAGAGACCTTAAGGACCAAGCAAATAAAGAGATGTTTTATAAACCTATTGAACATGACGCACCTGGTTGAAACAAAAATTCAGATATACCGAAAGTCTCTCAAAATTTGAGCTTAACGAAGCTCCACTGCCAAATTATGAGGGGCTTTCGATATAACTACTCATCATTTGTCAGGCTGATGTGAAACGTAAACTCCGATTTCTTTGCCAAAGACCCGCTGAAAGGCGCAAACTTGATCTTCGGAAGATGGCTCTCCACATAAGCCTTGTTCAAACTACTTTTTGCCCTTTCTATTTTGAAGCTGATAATGCTTCCCTTGGATGAGAGCTGAAGCACGATATCCACTTTTCCATATTCCGGCAGCTTCAGGTTCCGCTTCAGGGCATAGACAAGCTCATCGGTATAATCGACATCCAGCTGATAGCTTCCTTCATCGTAGAGATCGACATTTAACGAACCGATCAGCTTCGCCTCATTTACTTGCTTAGCGGATTGATTTGCAGAAAGAGCGTTTACGTTATCTCGATTCCTTTCAATTTTTGCAATTTTTTCCTTAGCTTCCTTCAGACACTTGCTCAGCCTCTCGTCCGCCCTCTTTTTTTCTTCTGCTTTTTTGGCGGAAGAATCGGGCTTAACAACCTTTTTAACCTCGACCGGTTCAGCTTTCTTGACAGGCTTTGGCTTAAGGGGTGGCTCCTTCTTGGCCGAAGCAGCTTTTTTCTTGGATTCTTTCTTTATCTCTTTCGGAGCTGTCTTTTTAGGAGGGGCGGGGGGCTGAAATTCCTCTTGGGGTGGCAAGGCAGGCTTTTCTTCGAGGCGGGACGCTGGGGGGTCCTCTTTGATGGGTTCTTCTTTTTTAGCGGGAGACGGAGTATCAACCACCGCTATTGTAGTGTCGGGCCTTCGCAGGGCAGAAGGCTTCGATCTTGCCTCTTTCAACTGCACCGTCTTGACCAAAAACTTCTCCTTTTTCTTTACCGGCTGCGGCTCGGGACCGTTAAAAAAAGTCAGCATCCCCAAGAAAAGGTGGCCAAGGATGACAAAGACAGAAATATAGATGAGCGAGGTGTCTTTTCTCAAAACCACCGGTCCTTTTAGAGGAATCATGGCCCGCAACTCTTCTTTGCCGCGCATGTTACAATTTCACTGATTGAATCGCTCTTTGGCGAATTTATAGACCGTCTGCACAGTGTCTCAAAATTTGACTTTTTGTCTTTGAGAATGCTCTACTTCTTCGAAGGGGAAAGTACGATATCCATTTCCTCAAAACCGGCAGACTCCAGGGCATTCTTCAGCCTTTGATAGGTGCCGAAGCTAGCCTTCCGATCATGAAACACCAAGGGCTTAGCTTTGGGATAATTTCTTTTAGCCTCTCGCAGCACCCGATCGAGTTCTCCATCCCGAACCCGCATTTTGTTGATGAAAATGGAATCATCTTTTTCCACGTGGAGAGTCACCGGACTGTCATCCTTCTCAAGCAAAGCCACATCTTTAGCATCCGCACCTGCCTCAGCAAGCTCCACTTTACCGATCTCGAGAACGGGAGCGATCAGGATGAACATGATCAGCACAACGAAAACAACGTCGATCAAAGGGGTCAAATTCACTGACGGCCCTTCGTCTTCCGCTCCCTGTTCTCTCTCTCTTTTCCTTCTTAGCCGCATCTGCTCTATCTCAGTCGATATCTACTTTTCGGTACTGCATCTCCACTTGGGCTAAAATATCGGAAGAGAAACACTCCATCTCGACAGAAAAATCACGTATGGAATTTTTCAGGTAATTATAGCCGATCAAAGCGGGGATGGCGTCGATCAAACCAAGCACCGTTGTGGCAAGAGCCAGAGAAAGACCCCCAAGAACCATCTGATTTGTACTGGCCGATGTTTCCGCCTGGAGGTGGGAAAACGTTGTTAAAATACCCCACACGGTTCCCAAAAGACCGAGAAACGGACCCAGGCTGACAACGGTCGCAAGCAAGTAAAGATATTTTTCCAAATGTTTAGTCTCTTGAGCGACAGCGGTGGACAGATGCGATTCGACAATATTAATGTCGGAAGGGGAGAGGAAGGGAGCTTCCTCTCCCGTCGCGCCAAAGTGCTTGTTCTTTTCCAAAATCTCGATCGTCTTTTCCTTAAGCACGCGGTAGAGGGTGAGAAAAGGATTGGGATAGCTGGAAGGAGGAGCTTCGGCATCGATATTCAAAATATTGCTCACTCCCAAGGTGACTTTTTTCTTGAACTGGGAAGAGGTTGTTTTGGCTTGGTAAGTAATCCACCCCTTATGCACTACGATAATCCAGGTCACAACCGACAAAAGGACCAAGGCGATAAAGATCAATTTTCCAAGAACGTCGGAGTTGACATAGGCATCGATGAAAGGGTTGGCAGCGTAAATTACCTGGAAAGGAAGCGCATTCATGGGTCCAATTACACCTTGTTGGCTGACACCCTTTAAGCTTCTGGGAACTACATCCTTATAAAGAAGTGAAGGGAAAGTCAGGGATTCGAAAGCACTTTATCATGAGCGAGGGCTCTCGGCAATTGGAATTTTTGGGCCCCTCTAGCGGCGCGCCCCCCCTTTATTATATCTGGCCGATACGGCTCACAATGTTTCGAAGCTTGTAGCCAAATCCAGCACACTAATCCTATAATTTGAGTGCAGAGGCAATCTCCGCCACAGGGGAATTCGCTGGGGCAGTCCACTCCCCGGTTGAATGACCGGCCCGGGAAAGAGAGGGTATATTGAGTAAAATGAAAATTTTAATTATTTATCGATTTGGCAAAAAGTTGGATTCGTGCTAAAATAACCTTCTTTAAGATTTGGTAAATTTCATTTATGCATTCTACTCGAATAGAATAGAGCACTAACTATCCAAATGAATAGTTTTTAAGTTCATTTACCAGACCTGCCCTTTAAAAGATTGTTACTAACGCCGGGCAGAAACACCGAAAGCGTCTCGACTTATGAGAGACTTTCGGCAAAACGCCCCGGCTTTAAAGGAGATTATATTGGCTAAACGCACGCTATTTCTACTCTTCGCTCTCTTCTGCTTTATCGGAGCGGAATCGCAAATCTTCGCCCATGAACAGGAGATGCCCGGTCAAACTCAGCAAGAGACACTCGAGGAAGATGAACCTTTGACAGTCTCCTGCGTCGCAGATAGCCACTCTATCACCGCAGGCAACCCCTTTTATGTGGCCATCGTTTTAGATCACCAAGACGGCTGGCACAGCTACTGGAAAAACCCGGGCGAAGTCGGAATTCCCACCAGCGTCGAATGGCAGCTGCCGGAGGGCTTCACCGTCTCCGAGCTCAAATGGCCCGTTCCTTCCAGCTTCTCAGAAGGCGGCATTGTCGGTTTTGGCTATGAAGGGAAGACCTACCTGCTCGCTGAAATCACCCCTCCGTCTGCCCTGGAAATTGCCCATTATCCCATAAAAGCGACCGTCAGCTGGCTCGCCTGCTCCAACGATGCTTGCCTGCCAGGCAGCAAAGAGATAGAAATCAAGCTTTCCAAAGCTGAAGGCAATGCCCTTGCAAGCGCACACAAAGAAACGATCGAGAAAGCAAAATCCGCCCTACCCGAATCAGGGTTAGCCGTGGTGTCGGAACAGCAATCCGATGAGACAATCGAGCTTCTCTTAGCTCCCCCGCAAGGTTTGGAGCTGACGCAAGTGCAATTCCTGTCGGCTGCCGCCGATCCAACCGGCCAATTTTCTCCCTGCGTTGCAGAGGTGACGCGTGAAGGCTATATCCGCGTTTCCCTTAAAAAACAGCCGGCAGATCCGGAAGGACAGGCGAAAGTCGAAGGACTGCTAGTCACAGGAGACTCCAAGGTAGCCTCCGCCTATGAAATCAGCCATCACCTGAAGCACCCTTCCCCGGTGTATGAGCAAGATCAGCTGATCGCGCTAAATGATGAAGCCGGAAAACCTGTTATAAACCCGACCTCTCCGCCTACCCCCCTAGAAGAGGAAGGCGAAGGATCGGTTCTCCTGTTCCTCGCCATGGCCTTCTTAGGCGGTGCTATTTTGAATTTGATGCCCTGCGTACTGCCGGTTGTGTCGTTAAAAATTCTAAATTTCATGCAAGTTGCAGGGCAAAGCAGAACCGTCGCCCTCAAGCACGGATTTGCCTACTCTCTGGGCGTCTTAGTCTCCTTTTGGGCTCTCGCCGCCGCTCTCTTGGTTTTGCAAGCTTACGGCAACGCTGTCGGCTGGGGATTCCAGCTGCAGGAACCACTTTTCGTCGCCATTTTAGCAGCTGTTCTTTTTGTCTTCAGTTTGTCGATGTTCGGCGTCGTTGAATTTGGCACAATTCTCCAGGCTATTGCCGGAAAGAAAGAGGTGCAGTCCAAAAAGGAGAGCAAAGGTCTGACCGGCTCGTTCCTAAGCGGCGTTCTGGCAACAGCGGTCGCAACCCCTTGCACCGGCCCATTTCTTGGGCCAGCCATCGGGTTTGCCGTCACGCAGTCTCCTTTCATCTCACTGCTGATGTTCACGTCGCTCGGCCTGGGAATGGCCCTGCCCTATCTTTTACTCTCCGGTTTCCCTAGCCTTCTACGCTTCCTGCCGAAACCAGGAAACTGGATGATCGCCTTTAAAGAGGGCGTGGCATTCATCATGATCGCGACCGTGCTCTGGCTGCTGTGGGTCTTTGGCGCGGAAACAGAACCGATGTCGCTCTTCCTTCTGATGGGAGCGCTTCTCCTATTCGCTATCGCCTGCTGGATTTGGGGACGCTTCGGAACGCCCGTCAAGTCCAAACGCGTCAGGCTCATCGGCGCTCTGTTTGCACTGACCCTTTCGTTCATCGGTGGAAAGCTTCTTGTCGATGCATCCATGGCTACCCCTCCCGAAGAGTTCGCCGTTTTGGAAAATTCCAATTCAGCCGCGGCTTTGCATCGAAACGGTGATTGGGAACCCTTCTCCAGAGAGCGCCTCAACGCCCTGATCAAAGAAGGTAAACCGGTAATCATCGACTTCACTGCGCGCTGGTGCCTTATCTGCCAGACAAACCACATGGTGCTGGCAACTTCCGGCGTCGAGGCTAAATTCAAAGAACTGGGAGTGGTCAAGATGAAGGCCGACTGGACAAGACGCGACCCGGAGATCACAAAAGAGCTGAGGCTCTTCGGCAGAAGCGGAGTTCCGCTCTATCTTTACTACGATGGGAAACAGGCGGAACCGAAGATTCTTCCCCAGATCCTGACCCCGGAAATCGTCATCAGCGCAATGGAAGAGAGCAATTGAACTTAAGTCTTCAAAAAGGCGTCGCCTATTTCGATACGCACGCGCACATCGCCTCAGAGGCGCTCTTTGCAAAAGCCGATGAACTCATTGCAGAGGCCTTAGCACACAACGTCAGCGCCATCGTCAACATCGCCACCGATTCAGAAAGCCTCTCACGAGGCTTTCTGTTGCAACAGCAGCACCCCGGCCTCGTGTTCAACACCGCCGCCGTGACGCCTCACGATTCAGGCACCTTCTCGGAAGAGACCTTCTCTTATTTCTCCAAATCGGCAAAAGAGGGCAAGCTGGTTGCCGTGGGAGAGACAGGCTTGGACTACCATTACATGCACGCTTCCAAAGAGATACAACAAAACATCTTCTCAAGGCACCTCAAGCTGGCCATTGAATCCGACCTCCCCATCATCATTCACTGCCGCGATGCCTTCAGCGATTTATTTGCTATGCTCGATAGCGAGTACCTCCCCAAAAAAAGAGCCTTTCCCGGTATCATGCACTGCTTCACAGGCACCCTGGAAGAAGCCAAAGAGGCTTGTGAGAGAGGATTTCTCATCTCCTTCAGCGGTATCGTCACATTCAAAAAAAGCGTCGGTTTGAAGGAAGTCGCCAAGTGGGTTCCTCTGGATCGCCTCTTGATTGAAACAGACAGTCCCTATTTGGCTCCGGAACCCTTCCGGGGTAAAACCAATCAACCGGCTTATATCGGAAAAACGGCTGAAATGATCGCGGCGCTAAAAGGCATCACGGTGGAAAAAGTGGCGGAAATTACTTGGGAGAACAGCATGAAGGTATTCGGTCTTGAAGGAAAGAATCACCTGAGTCGCTAAACGAAAAGCGCGTCACAGAGGGAGGGGGATAAACAGATCCGCCTCCCTGCGGATCATCAAGTGCCGATTCCCTTCAGCCAGGCCTATAAAAAACTAGCTAAACAGGGCGAATACGATCGCCATCGCTTGGAAGCTGACAAGATAAAAAGCCACATCGATCAGATAGGCCTGGAATGGCTTCTTCGCCCAGAGCACTCCGGAAAAATGGGTTGTGACAATAAATCCGAGCCAAAGCCAGAAAGCGGAAGTCATCGCACCGGCCACTGAGTTGACCTGAAGCTTTTGCAATACGAGCCCCAAAACGTAAGCGATGACAAACCCCACCAAAAAAGCGCCGACATAAGTTTTGGGGGTCCCCTTAATCGAATCTTCCCGAAAGCCATGTGTAAAAGCCCACGCTTTACCTAAAAAATTAGGGTTGTACCAAACCGCTCCCAATACAATATTAACAACTGCGGCTATGACCACCGCCAACGTAAAACCGTCCAGCATGACTTCTCCTTTTCGTAAAAATCAGGAATACCCTATCGCTGTTTTTTTTGCCCAACTTTAGCTGACTTTCGACGTAATATTTAAGTTGCGCCCTAAGATATAATCACTTGTAAATACACTACTCAACGGTGTTCTCTATAAGTTCCTTAAAAGGCGAAATCGGCCGAAAGTATCTGAAAATCTGATGGTTGGCTTTTTATACCGAAAGTCTTTCACACTTTGGTTTTTGGCAAAGGGTAGGCTTCCCAGGACTAAACAGTATGCGTTGAGTCTATTGCAGGTTCCTTAGCACCAAAGAGAATGAGCCCGAGGACTCCTCCGGCAGCCAAACCACTTCATAGATGATGTCATTTGAATAACGGGCAACGACCTCCTCCCAGGAGACACGATTGCCCCCCTCGGCCCAAATGTGCGGGGCGGGAGAAACCTTAACTTGGATAGCTTCAGGACAAAGCGTTTCGAGGCCGCAGTGCCAAACCTGAGGTCTCATCGGAAAGGAAGGGGGGCCAAACGCATCCGGAGCGTTAATGATCAAAAGACGCTTCCCGTCTGCTGGCAATAGAGCCAGGGATTTAAATTCCACCTCCAGCTTTCTAACCTCCCGATCAGCTAAATTCCACATCTTGGTCCGTTCAAAGGAGGAGTAAAACTGCACTATGACAAGCAGGGTGAGACCTACTCCTCCTGCCGCTCTTGTCGTAAGAAGCGGAGCTAAAGAAAGCAGAAAAGGAGCGGAAAGATAGTAGTATCGGCTTGAGGGATGACCGCCGATCAGCCAAGGTAAAAGCGCCAGGATGAACGCGCATACAAAAAAACGGCTGCGCCTTTCTTTGACGGCAAAATAGAGCATGACCAGCCACAAAGCAAGGCTTGCGACGATGCCTAAAAAGGAGCTTAGAATTTCCTTACTGATGTTGGGCGCTAAGACAATCAAAGGGCTTGCGAAAAGAAATTTCAAGCTGGCGGCAAGGCTGCTGACCGCATAAATGGTTTCCTTGCTCGATTGCTCTCGAAGGAGGCCATAAGCCATTAACACCAGCAGCGAGGGAAGGAAATAGAAAAAGAGCTTTGGGAGCGAGGGGCGCCCTTCCTTGAGAAGGGCAGAGAGCGCTGTCAGGGGAAAGACTAAAACACCCCAGTCCCATGTCATTAAAGCGGCAGCCTGAACCATCGCCTCAAGCCATCCCATGCTCTGATGTTCCTTGCTCATCGGGGAGGCGTTGATTACAAGGGAGGCCAAAATAAAAAGAAGTGTCCACGTGTACCCAAGGCAACAGGTCCAAGCGAGCGCCTCGATTCCGGAAGCGGAGAGCAACAGCAGTAGCGATGCCATCGCTGACTGAAAGGGGGTATAGCTGAATCGCTTAACCAAAAATAGATAGAGGAGGCACGTGTTGGCGAGGTGCACAGCTAACGTAACGGCCTTGTACTCTCTTAAAGTGATTACCCCCTCTGCCAACCATTTCCAAAGCCAATTCAGCGTCCACGTATAATGGATCGTCCAAAGGGAATCACCGCTTTTCGCTCGTTCCAGAAGGACAAAGTCATCAGAAATGAGCCCGATCGGCAGAAGATGGACATAAAATGCCACAAGAAAACCGACTGCCGCAAGCGGAAGAAGAACAAAAAGAAGTAAACGTTGAAAATTCCCGTTCATCAAGGCTCTAAGAGAAGAAGCGCTTTCACCCTGGCGCGAAAAAGCTCCTGCATCTCTTCATATTTTTTCCGATTCATAAGTCCTACCGCTTCCAGTTGCGACGGATCCATTTTCAACACATTGACAACCGCCTCCCTGGCTCCCTCAGGGCTAATATGATAGATATCTGCATAGCTTTGCTTTGTCACTTTGATCGGCTGGATCAAAAAAGCAGGATCGTCGATGAACTCATTCATGGGGGGCGCATCGACAGTGATCACCACCGCACCTGCGCTCATGGCTTCGATGAGGTAGTGGCCAAAGCCTTCCGTCTTGCTCGGGCATATATGGATTCCGCAGCTGTTTTGCAACTCTTTCAGTTGTTGATCCGGTACAAAATGGGGGATCAGAAGCACATTTTTCGGGATTTTTTTGTACTTTGAGACATGATCTATGATTGTGAGCGGGGGAAAGGAGCTGTGCCATCCCATCAGCACCTCCACGGTCCCCTTCATGGGGCTTGACCCTTTGACATGGAGAAACTTGCGGAAATCCTTTTCACAATCTTCCAATTTTCGATCCTGGCCGATGAAACCCAAATAGAACACCGGGAGGTTGTATCCGGTGAATATCCTGTCTACCTCCTGCGTTCTTGCCAAAATTAAATCCGCTTTCTTGAGCTGCTTAAGCGTCGCGGAGCAAAATTCGGGATTGGGGATAAAATAGTTTTTCTTACCAAAAGAGAGAATGGAATCGGCAAAATCCTGAATCAGAATTTGAATATCGACCTGTTCAATCGCCGGATCACCCGCTTTTTTCCCCTTTAAACGGTAAAAATCGACCGCCTCCACACAATGTCCAAGATTGCTGATCTCGTCAGTGAGTATTTTGATATCCTTGGAAAGCCCTTTCTGATTGAACTCGCCGATGACGCGAATCTTCAAAGGAGAAGATTCTCTGCTGCATCCTTCGGATTGCAGGAAAGTCAGAACAAACAAGAGAAGGCAGAAGAGAGCCTCTTTCTTCAAAACCCGCTTTATCATGGCCTCGGCATAAAGAAATGATCGGATCGGACGGAACATATAACTACTCCAAAGTTAAAAGATCTTGCAGGTTCTGCAAAAACTCTTCTTTCAGCTCGAGATACCTCCTTCGATTTTGTTCCCCCACTTCTTTCAGTTCCTTCGGACTCAATTTCATCGTGTGGGCAACAGCCTTCCTGATCTCTTGAGGAGAGACATGATATAGCTTACCCCAGCCGTGGACGCTGGTTTTGAAGTAAGGGATGAGAAAACGGCGATCGACGATAAACTCATTCATGGGAGGAGCATCGGTTGTCAGAACGACAGCGCCGGCGCTCATGGCTTCGGTCATTGAATGGCCAAATCCTTCCGTCTTGCTCGGACAGAGATGGATACCCGACCTGTTTTGCGCGATTTTGATCTCTTCATCAGTCAGGTAGGCATCTATGATGGTAATGTTGGGTGTGATTTTTTTGTAGTGGGGCCAGTGATCGACCACAATCAGCTCAGGAAAAGAGGGGTTCCAGGCGGCCACAATCTCTTCGCAGGATTTAAACGGGCTAAAGCCTTTCAGATGAAAATAACTGCGGTACTTCTTCTCAACATGCGGCAAGAACTGATCTGCTCCTGTAAAGCCAAGGTAGAAAACCGGCAGCCCCTTTTCTGAATAGAGCCGTTCAACCTCTCTTGTTCTGGCAAGGATCAGATCCACTTTCTGCAAAGACTCGGGAGTGTCCCAGCACCACTCCGGGTTAGGGATGAGGTAGTTTTTCTCGCCGAATGTCAGAAGATGGCTGTCATACTCCTGAATGAAAATTTGGACTTTAGCTTTCGGAAACACCTCACCGTGAATGGCGAGGCCGGCCATCTCCGGGATAAACCGGCTATCGTGGGAGTATCCTAAAGCATCGAGGCTCTCCTCCAGGATACGGACATCTTTGACGAAACCGGCCTTGCTTGGAAAGCTAAGAATTCTGACGTCCACTTCGTCCCCTTGGGCGGCATCGGCTCTCATTGCAAAAAAAAGTAAAAAAAAGAGGAAAAGAGGGCGCATAAATTCCTTCTGCAAGCAAGATTGAAGAACACTCATGATCGAAAGGGTAAATTGTGTGAGCATCTTAATCGGTCGGCCCCGCCGATTCAACTCTTTCCTGCGAAGCTATACCGAAAGTGTCTCAAAATTTGGGTTTGGCAAAGAGAAAGCACTCCGATTGTATGATCAACTTAGGAAATTGGCTATTAAAGCCCTACAACAACTCTTACTGTTAAAAAACGGTCTACATCACTATTTTGCCGGGAGGAGCCCGCTTGGTGTGGGACGAGTTGAAAATTAAAACGAAGCTTACGACCCTGTAATAAAACTGAACTCATATAATGAGTTTGTGGGCAGTCCCATTTACCAAAAAAATTGCAAAGGGTTATTAACAACAGTTATGATAGACTCCATATTGAAATGCACTTAAGGTTGGACATGCCCTGGTTAAAAGAGTTTTGGAAGGCGATCAACAAAAATCGAACCACATATATTGTAACTCTAGCCGCTTTCGGGATTGTCTCATTCGCGCTGTTCTTTTTCCTTTTCAGAGGATTCGACAGCGGTGAAAACTTCGGCAAAAACAAGACTTTCAAAATTGCAAGGGACCCCAACCTCTATCCAATCCAACTGGCGGGAAAGGAGAGGAATCTTTCAGCCTTTACCAACGAGCTTATCTTCAAACTCGCCAAAGACAAAAACATCAAGATACAACTTTTCACCTCATCCTTCAATTTTCTGTTTGAAAAGTTGAAGAGTAAAGAATTCGATGCCATCGTCTCGACCATGGCCCCCACTCCTCTCAACCGTCAGCAATACCTCTTCTCGCTACCCTTTTTTGAGGTGGGTCCCGTACTGGTTGTCAGGCACGATTCACAGGTTCAATCGATCGATGACCTGAGAGGGAAGGCTGTTGGGATTAAACGGGGAGATTCGATATTGGTGGACAAGACCAGCAGTGGAATCCTGTTTGTGCCCTATGACAGCCATTTGACAGCTTTCGATGATCTGGAAACAAAAAAAGTCGAAGGAGTGATTCTGCCCGCCTCGGCAGCACAAACATTCATCAAAGTGTTCTACTCCGGCAGGCTCAAAGTAGCCTCATCTCCCCTTAGGGAGGAGGGTCTGCGCTTAGTCGCAGAAAAGACCCTGGCCAACCATTTCCTCATTGAAACATTCAACAAAGCTCTTAAGGAAGCGATGGCCGATGGCACTTACGACTCGCTGCTGATTAAATGGAGCCTCGTCAACCCCCGGATGAGCTCCCAAGAGCCCAGCAAAGAAGAATAGGTTATTGACCCATGGAAAACGCGCCTTCAGAAACAGTCAAGAAGATACCCCGATTTAAGATAGCTGCTTTCTTTTTCCTTTATCTCTACCTATTCATCATGGTTTTAGCCTTTATCTTCTGCTCATTCAGAAAACCCCATCCTGTGGGCTTGACGATGGAAACCGTGCAGGCGATCCGGATGAAAGATTCCCCATAAGAGGCTCATATTATAACATGGCGCTTCTCTTGAGCATGCTTCCTGTGTACCTGGCCGGCAATTTGCATTGCATAGGCATGTGCGGCCCTCTTGTCATGACCATCAGCAGCCACCCCTACAGGATGCTCTATTTTTTCGGCAGGGCCCTCTCATTTTCCCTGCTAGGGCTAACCTCCGCGACTTTTGGCATGGCGCTAGAGATTAGCCTGAAAAATGCAGGTATACCGGCGCTGGCTAGCTTCCTCTTCGGCTTCCTGATGCTCTTTTTTACTTGTGCCGCCTTAATTTCAGAAGCATCCCTCATGCCCAGTGCGCTTGCCAAGAGGCTTGCCAAAGCTTCCGGGGTGCTCGCCTCATTCCTTTTGAGAGGAAGTCCTGCGGGCACATTTTACTTCGGATTTTTTACTCCCTTGCTACCTTGCGGCCAGACGCTTCTTGTCTTCTCTGCCATAGCCCTTTTTGGAGATCCGCTGGCCGGGTTAGTGAATGGGTTTCTCTTCGCCCTCCTCACCTCCCCTTCCCTGTTTCTTGCGATGAAAGTTCCTGCCCTTTTGAGAGCCGACAAAAAGAAACTGAACTACCTTCTCCCTCTGGCAGCCGCTCCGGCCGCCCTATTGGCAATCCTAAGAGGCTCTGCTGAAATGGGATGGATTAATCACATGGCGTTAGAGCTCCCGCTTGGCATCCACCTTGCGCTCTACTGATAAAAGTCCAAAAATTCAAAACCCTGGATTTTCAAAAAAACAGGAAACCAAATTTTGAATTCATTTCGCTATAGGTATAAAATCGGCCTAGCAAAGAGAAGTTGAAACTTCACCGGCATATTGCACTTTTCTTGAGACCGCCCCATCAAGCAGGCAAAAAACATGGCTCGATATCCTTTTCTCCAGTTGATTGTAAAATCACTCTTCTCGCTGGGATTTCTTATTCTTCTTGGGCTGCTCTACTGGTCCTTCACACTGCAGGAAGAGCATTTGATCCAAATCCGCTCTGAACTTGGAAAAATCAAATACGACCTCATGGAAAACAGGGAGTCTCTTGAAACGCTAAAAAGGGAGATCGATTCAAAAGAAATGATCCATAGCCCTTCCGCAGCCTCTGAGAAACCGATCTCAAGCCCAAAATATTCCTCTCCCCACATCGACAGCTCCTATCCCAACCTCCTTGCAAGAGATCCCTTTTTTGATCACGTACTTCCCACGCTGCTACCTCCAGGCTTCACTCCACGCGGTACTTTTCAGGCAGCGACCTATGGCAAACCAGACAGCTTGCACCCCTTCAGCAACTGGGGCGATATCAACTCCTGGATCTCCCTTTGCTCTTTGAACCTTGCTAAGGACCATATCGGCGTCTACGAAAAATTCGCTCCCTCCATGGCACTCAAGATCGAAGAGAGGCCCATCAAAGGGAAGGACTATCCGGAATTCTGGGTGCACCTGCGCGAAGGAGTTTTTTTTGAACCGTTGGAAAGGCGATTTTTTCCCAAGGAAATTAACCTCGCACCCCACTTTTTAAAGAGGCATCCGGTCACCTCCGCGGACTTCAAATTCTTTTTCGATGCGCTCATGAATCCGAGCAACCAAGAACCGGGAGCTTTGGCGCTAAGGACCTACCTCTCCGATATCGATGAGCTAAGAGTTATCGACCCTAAGACATTCGTTGTCCGATGGAAAGCCCACCCTGTTCAGACAGAAGAGGGTAAAACAACAGAAAAGGTGAAATACATCGCCCGGTCTTGGACCGGAGCCTTAAAACCGCTTCCCTGCTTCCTCTATCAATATTTCGCCGACGGCACAAAAATCATCGAAGATGATAAGGATCCTGACACCTATCGCAAAAGCACTGTCTTTGCACAAAATTTCTCAAGACATTTTGCCAAAAACATCATCCCCAGCTGCGGTGCGTGGATTTTTGACGGCATGACCGACAGGGAAATCCGGTTCAGGCGAAACCCCTCTTTTTTTGAGGGAAACGCTGCGCTCGCCGACAAGAGAGTCATCGCCTTCAGAAACTCTCCTGACAGCATCTGGCAGGATTTCAAGGCTGGAAAACTAGATACTTATCCCCTGCAACCTGATCAGGAAGTGGAACTAAAGGATTTTTTGAACTCCGAGCAGTACAAACGGCAAGAGAAGGAAGGCCTTGCGATCAAGCTTTTGACTTACCTGAACAGATCCTATACCTGGCTTGGATGGAATCAGGAAAACCCTCTTTTCAAAAGCAAGAACGTGCGTAAAGCCCTGACACAGGCCATCGACAGAAAGCGCATCGTGGATGAGTACTTAAGCGGCAACGCGGTGGAAATTCACGGCACATTCTTTGTAGCCAGCCGGGAAAACAACCCCGCCATCAAACCATGGGCTTTTGACCCTTTGAGAGCTAAGAAATTGCTCAAAGAGGAAGGCTGGGAAGACATCGATGGCGATGGTATTTTGGAAAAGACCATCGACGGCAAGATCGTCAAATTTTCTTTCGCCCTTTCCTATTTTGTTAAAAACCCCACCACGAAGGCCGTTGTGGAATTCGTTTCCGACAGCTTAAAAAAAATAGGGATCGAATGCCGGCTGAAAGGCCTTGACATGGCAGACCTGTCCATGACCATCGAAGATAAAAGCTTTGACGCCCTGTATCTGGCCTGGGGTTTCGGGATGCCCCCTGATGATCCAAGGCAACTTTGGCACTCCTCCCAGGCAAAACTGAAGGGATCATCCAACGTTGTGGCATTCCAAAATAGCGAAGCGGATAAAATCATCGACCAGCTCGACTATGAATATGATCCCCAAGAGAGGTTAAACCTCTACCACAAATTCGACTCTATCATCCATGAGCAGCAGCCCTATACATTCCTCTATACCCCCATCATAAAACTGCTATATAGAGAAACGCTGCAAAACGTCTTCTTGCCGACAGACAGGAAAGACCTGATTCCGGATGCCAACATCAGCGAACCTGTGCCTTCCATTTTCTGGCTGAAGCAACAATCGGGAGGGTAAAAGTCCATGTGGAGTTATTTGGTACGAAGGGCTCTCTTGATCCCTGTGACGCTCTTTTTCATCGTGCTGATTAATTTCGTCATCATCAATTTAGCGCCAGGCGACCCCAGCACGCAGGTAGAGATTTCAAACCAGGGAGCTTCCAAAAAGGCAGGAGGCTCACTTGCCTTCGGCACTGACGACAGGTACCTGCAATTCCGTGAATTTTTCGGTTTGACCCTGCCCATCCTCTTCAATACATGGAGCTACGCTGACAAACAATCCATCGTCAATATTTTGGAGAGCATCAACGATTACTTAAAGCCCGGAGCTAACAAGGGCCTCACCTCAAAACAATTCCATGACACCCGTATCAAAATGGGCGATATGTCCCGTTTCGTCATGCCCAAACTCCTTTTGATCATGGAAGACCCCCAATATGAGAAATCGATGAGGCTGATTGCAGCGCAATTTTTCATCCGGGGCGGGACAAAAATGGCCATCTTAGGCCCTAACTTGACGCCCGAAGAGAAGAGTTTCAACCAGAAGCTGACAGAAGACTATAATTTTTTTCAGAAGGAGCTCCCCTTAGCCACCGACACTGATCCACAGATAGATGAAAAAATTGGAAAACTCCGGCAGTGGTATGAAATGAACAAGGACTTCTATCACTTCGAGCCGAGTGAACCGGAGAAGATCAAACTCCTCTTTTTCGACACCCGGTTCTTCCGGTACATGTCGCGCGTGGCAACGCTAAATTTCGGCTCTGTCCGCAACGACCCGAACAAGTCGGTGGTAGGGGAGGTGGTGAAGCGTTTTAAATATTCACTGACTCTGGCGATCACTCCCATGGTGATCACCTTCTTTGCTGCGCTGCTGCTCGGAATCGCTATGGCGATCTGGCAAAACACCCTGCTTGATCACATCCTGAACCTCTTTGCTCTAGTGCTGTATGCCATACCCGTCTTTGTAGTCGCTCCCTTCCTGATCGAAAATGTCGCCTTGGACGGCCATTTCCCCTTCACAAATACACCTATTCCGCTAAGCGGTTTCACAAGCCCGGACGCTGTTTACGATAATTTAACCTCTCTCGGAAGACTGCAAGATACCGTGCAGCACCTGGTGCTGCCGCTGATCGCCATTCTCTATGGAGGAATCGCCGCGCAAAGCCGACTCGCCAGAACAGCTGTCTTGGAAGTGATGAGGCAAGATTACATCCGTACCGCGAAAGCTAAAGGCGTGCCTCCTTGGACTATCATCTGGAAGCACATCGGGCGCAACGCATCGATCACCATCGTCACCTCCATCGCCGGATCTTTGGGAATTATCCTCGGAGGGTCTCTGATCGTCGAGACTTTGTTCGAAATCGACGGATTCGGGAAATTTTTCTATGATGCCATTCTCAACCGCGACTACAACACCATCATGTTCTCCACTCTGGCCGGCTCGTTTCTCACATTGCTTGGCTATCTGGCAGCAGACATCTCCTACACGCTTTTAGATCCGAGGGTAACGCTGGACTGATATATGATAAACACCTTCATTCAAGATCCCTACTGGAGAGCTATCTGCACAAGGTTTTTCAGGCACAAGACCGGTGTTGCCGGCACGGTTGTTTTCTTATTTCTTACCTTCCTGGGAATATACGCGCCCTTTTTTGCCTCTTCGAAGCCTCTCTTTGTCCTATACGACAACGAGCCCTATTTCCCCCTCTTCCGCTATCTTTTCTATAAAGGGTTTTACACCAAAGGAATCGATCTTTTCTTCAATCTGGCGATGTTTTTCATACCCCTCTTCCTTTGTACTTTTCTTGTCCCCAAAAAGACAGGAAGGGCCCTCAGGATGACTGCCCTCACGGCCTTTATTCTCCTGTTCTTGCTGGTGGAAAGCGGCTTTGTGGAAAATCCAGCAAAATCGAGGCACTCCGTGCCCACCGAATCGGGCGAAGCGAGCCTTAATTTTGCTTTAGAAATTCAGGAGGCTTCCCCCTACGGAAGGCTGAATTTGCTTCTTGAGCATATCTTATCCAAGAAAAGGCACGACGCTTTAGCCCCTCTCCTGCCCGATTACATCCGGGAAGTCCAGTCATTTCGCAAAGAAGCGAAAGATCTGAAGCTGCCCACCAACTACCAAAACAGTCTGGCCCATGAAGAGCAAACCCTGTCATTGCTTAAAGAAAGAGTCGAGATGGAAGGGAGTGATTCCAAGGCCCGGAAAGAGGATTTGGAAGAGATCGCCTACATCAATGAACGCAGAGAGTGGATCGAAAACGAGTCTTTGAGAGTATCGTGGATTGTCATGCCGCTAATCAGGCCGTTTCACTGGGAAGATGGCGCCGGTGGAGACCGTTTTTTTAATCGTATCGCCGACATTACCGACAAAACCCGCATTAACCGCAAAGACCTGTTTGCTTCACTGCTCTTCGGCATCCGCATCTCCCTTGTCGTCGGTGTACTTTCCATTGCAATCAGCCTCCTCATCGGTATTCCCATTGGAGCTATCGCGGGCTACTTTGCAGGGAAGACTGATCTGCTGATTTGCCGCCTGATCGAGATTTGGGAGTCTATGCCCGCATTCTTCATGCTCCTCATGATTATCGCTGTCATGCAATCTAAATCGATCTTTATCGTGATCCTGATCATCGGCCTGTTCGGCTGGACCAGTTTCAGCCGCTTCATCCGGGGGGAGTTTTTCAAACAGCGCAGCCTCTCTTACGTCGACGCCTGCCTTGTCCTTGGGCTGCCAAAGAAACGCATCATCTTCTCCCACATCCTCCCCAATGCCATCCCGCCGGTCCTCACTCTGCTTCCCTTCGCCATTATGGGAGCTATATCGTCCGAAGCCGGGCTCTCCTTTCTTGGACTTGGAGAAGAAGGTTCTTGTTCTTTAGGGGTTTTAATGGATGAAGGAAGATCGTCATTTCCCGGTGAAAGCTACCTTCTGTGGCCACCCGCTTTTGTTCTGACTGTGTTTCTAATCGCGATCGCACTGGTAGGCGATGCTTTACGAGACACTCTTGATCCTAAAGGATTTAGATTCTGATTTAATAACCATCCAAGAACACTCAAGAATACGTTTTGACATCGATCGCTTTGCAAACGCTGGCACCAAAATATCTCAATAAAAAACAACCACCCCGATTATAATAGTTAAAATACCCACTTAGTTTATAATCAACGGCAAATTCCTAACTATGGATTTGCACATGATGTTGACGGTAAGAGAGCCCTTGCGCTGCCTGCACTTGAGGGCAAGTGGATACCGCCCCCCTGATATGAAGCTCCAAAATGAGGTTCGCCACCGAGTTGATGCGGCCGCCCAAGAGAGGATATGCGAACAGGCGGCACCGAAAAGGATAAAGCCCAAAGCCTCCAAGATAGTCCTCTCTTTAGAGCAACGTGCTTTAAAAGCAGTCCAGAGCAAAGACTCCCTGAGAGCGATCGATGCGCTCCTCCATGAAATTTCATGGGACGAACTGCTTTTGGCCGCAAGGAAAAAGCATGGAGAATTGCCCTCGCTCCGCTCACTTGCCGTATTATTGGCTGACAGCGTTTATTCCCTTCCGGAACCTCCTGCCCAAAGCTCCATCCTCGGCACCCTTATTTCCCTTTGCAAAAGCGCTATCCGAAAAATCTTGCACCTTCTGGACGCGATACTCTCCTCCCTCGGCATCGAAGACCTTTTCTCTCATGCCGACAATGAATTTCAAGCCTCCCACAAACTGCAGAAGATTATCCTTCTGATCTCCATTCTCACCGGCTTGTTGACCCTGTTTGCCGTATCGTCAATCAATTTGGAAACTGCATTCATCATCGCCGGAAGTATTCTTGCCGCAGCTGCTCTCTCGGCCCTCTACATTCGCTACCTTAAGCCGGCGCCGACAAGCCTGCCTTGCGCCAGAAACTTAAGTGAAGAGGCTCTCTCAACAACCCCTAAACCTCTCAGACGAAGAGGCTCCCTGGACCTTCTGGCCACTCATCTAGAAAGAGAAGGAGAACTTAAGCGCCCCGTGCTTATAACCGGTCCTCAAGGGGTGGGAAAGACAAAGCTCATTGAAGATTTGGCAAAAGCCATTTGTCTTGGCATGTACCCAAAACTGAAGGGAAAGCAGCTCTTCTACTTCAACACGGCCGACCTGATCGCTACCAGCTACTCAGGAGGGATCTGGGGGGATGGGGACAGAGTGTTGCAAAAGATTTTAGAAGCTATCGGAAAGCACGGAGAGGATACCATCCTCGTTTTCGATGATATTCACACAGCATGCAAGCCAGGCGAAAACTACTATTTCGCCGACAGGTTGAAAGCATACCTTGACGGCAAGGAAAGAGGATTCTCTCATTTTATCGCCATTTCAAGCACCGAAGACTACAACCGGATTGTCTTTCCTAACGCCCCCTGGTTTGAGGGCAAGTTCCACAAAATGGTTCTTGAGAGCGCCGATCGGCAAGAGACGATTGCCTGCCTGATGGAAAAGGTGGCCGAAGAGCCCTTGTCTCCCTTAATGGAGGAGGGCGCTCTTCAGTTTCTCTATGAGAAGGTAAGGGAGAGCCCCCTTCTTTCCGGCAGACCGGAGCCCTTTTCTTCCCTCATCATTTTAGAAAGGTGCTTAACAGCTGTTGAGCACTCCTTCAAGCCTTTAAAGCAACAGGCTAAATTGCGCCTGCAGCAAGAAATGAGAGATCTTGTAAAGGCACACTCCTTAAGCCGCGGTAATGAACTAATGCGAGGAGGTGCCCTCAAGCCATGGGAAACAACTCAGTCAGAACTTCAGGGGATTGAAGCCCTTATTGAGAGGGAGCAGGCGCAATTAAATAAGCTAAGCTCATTGAAAGGCAAGCATGAGGAGGCCACGAAAGATCTCCTGGAACTGGCGGGCCGTGTTTCTGCAATTGACGAGAATCATTTATCTGGCAAGCAACAAACCGATTCCAAGAAGTTCCTGTTCTTGATTGGCTTCTACCTTCCCCTACTTGAGAAGAAGCTGGATAAGACAGCCCAATCCATCGATGCCGAAATCAAACTCACTCGAGATCTCATCTTAAGGGAAATCGGCAAAGAAGAGGCGGCAATGCAAAGCGATCGGGAGGGTGCCTAAAAGAGATTTTAAGAGATTTTATTTCCCGTCACAAACTTTACAAGGACGCGTTCCAGGTCTGAAGACGTGAGAGGCTTGCTGACAAAGTCGTCCATCCCCTCGGCAAGATATTTCTCCCTATCCCCACGGAGAGCATTCGCAGTTAGGGCTACAATGGGTATTTGCGCCTTCTTCCCCGGAAGTTTTTTGATCTCTCTTGTGGTGGCGAGACCGTCCATGACGGGCATCTGGATGTCCATAAAAATCACATTGTAGTCCCTTTCCTTAAGGAGCTCTAAAGCTGCCATCCCGCTGTCGGCCACATCCACAACGCATCCCATGATCTCAAGTATTTCCTTGATCACTTCAGCATTTAAAAGATAGTCTTCAACAACTAAAATATGGGCGTCAAACTTAGCGGTGATCCTCTTCATGGATAAATCCTTTTCCGGTCACTATCAAAACGAACTCATACCTCAAGTGGTACCGAAAGTGTCCAAAATTTTGAGAGATTTCCGGTATAAACACTCAATTCATTTTATGCATCAATGACAATTAAACCAAAAGCACCTTGAAGAAAAGCTACTGGCTCAGGCTATTTCTCGCGGTTTCCAAAGAGTCAACAAGCTGTTTAACATCAGATGGATAAACAGGATATTCCAGCGTTTGTACATTCTTTGCGGCATAGTCGTGGAACGGGGGGACAAGATAGATCGCCCTGGGGTGATTTCCCCGCATTTTAGAGAGGATCTGGTCAACCCGGCTGCTTTGAACAAAAATAAGATCGTAAGATTGCGGAAGGGCATTTTTAAAGAAGCTTTCCTCATCGACCTCCGTCTCTAAGGAGACGTGAAAGAAATTCAAATACTCTTCCAGATACACATCAGGTTCGCCTGAGTCCTTATAGAGGAGGCTTTTTCTCCATGGCCTATCAACCTCATGACTCATCCCGACGCTCATGGGAAGGTCAAAAAAGAACGTGGTTCCGGCCCCCTTCGTACTCAAGACCTGAATATCCCCCTGCATTAGACCCACCAGCTTTTTGCAAATCGCAAGACCAAGCCCTGTTCCACCATATTGTCTGGTCGTTGAGCTGTCGCCTTGGGTAAATGGTGTAAAAAGCTTCGCTTTTGTCTCTTCATCCATTCCAATGCCGCTATCGATCACTTCAAAGCGAATCCACTCTTTTTCAGGAGTGACTCGTTTCAATGTCACCCTTAATTCCACAAAACCGGTTGCGGTGAACTTAAGGCTATTGCCGAGTAAATTGATCAAAATCTGTTTGAGGCGAAAGGAATCGCCGATAAAGGGCTTCAGCAGTTTCGGGTCGAAGAAAAGGTTAAGCCTTAAATTTTTCTGTGAGGCCTTCGGATAGAACAGCAAAAGAATTTCTTTAACTAAATCGGCCAGATTAAACTCGCTCTCTTCCAGTTTAAACTCGCCTACCTCAATTTTTGACAGATCAAGGATCTGGTTGACGAGCGTCAGAAGAATTTCCGAAGCATCCCGGATGCCTTGGATAAATCTCTCTTGCCGATCGTTGATGTTCGTGTTGTAGAGCAGTTCGGTCATTCCCGTGATGACGTTTAGGGGCGTGCGGATTTCGTGGCTCATGTTCGCCAAAAAAGAGCTTTTTGCCCGGTTGGCCGTCAGTGCCTGATCTTTGGCGTGAATAAGCTCTTCTTCATGCAATTTCAGTTCATTCACAGATTCGTTGAGCTTACGTTCGCTCTCTTTAAGCTCAGAGAGAATCCGCTCCCTTGCTTCCTTAACCTGCATCGCCTCGTGGATCACAATGACGGCCTGAATGACCGGCATCAGAAGCTGCATTGTCTCGATCTTAAATTCACAAGAGAGGCTGTCGATGTAAAACACACCCAATATATCGTCATTGGAAAGCAGAGGGACACAAAGAGCATACCTGCTTCCCAGAGGTTCGGCAAAGACCTCGCCGATTTGCGGTTTTTTTTGCTCAATCGATGCCTGGGCAAAGGCCGCTATCTCTTTAAAAGGGCCAATTCCCGGCTCCAGAAGGACTGCTTTAAAAGACTCCTCATATTTTTTAGGGAACGCCGCGATCGGCTCCATCACGCCTTTGTTTTTCAGGGCGATAAACCCCATCGTTCCCGAGGTGACCGTAAGAATATCGCGGAGCAGCGCATTAAAAATGGCGCCTACGGTTTCCCTGTTTTGCTCTTTGATGAAGTCGGACAGGGAGAGAGAAACCAAGTCGAGCAAAATGTTGCTGATATGAAGATACTTTTCCTGCTTTTTTTCCCTGGAGATGTCGCGGAATATGGCATAGAAGCGCCTGTCCCCCTCCGATTGCACAAAGCCAAACCGCGCCTCCACGGAAAAGAAGGCTCCACTTTTCGTTTTGACCACCGACTCAAAAAATTCGCCGATATGGTTTTTGAAGTCATTGTTTTGAAGGTGAGCAAAATCAGGAAAGATCGCGTCGACTTTAAGCCCGCTCCAATCGCCTGCCTGTATGATTTTAAGGCCGGTTTTATTGACAAACTGGATTGAGCCATCCTCACCGAAAAGGAGGATGCCGTCCAGCGAGTAGTCCAAGACATTTCTTAACACTTCTGCTGAAATCCGCTCTTCCATACCTGTACCTAATCAAAAAAAATCCCGTTACACCGGCAGTGTCTTGTAATTTATGATTTTGCGACACCTTCGGTTTATAGCGATTCAAAATTACCCTATCAATCAATACTTTCCCCTTAGCGGGGGAATCAATCGCGGCGATGAATTGATGGGATGGCAGCATATTTAGATACGCTCGATGCCAAACACGCTTAGAGACCATTAACGGGTTCGGTTAACAATCTCTGAGAGCTATTCCGAAAGCGCTTCAAAATAAGAAGTTTATTTTTTCGATACTATGAAAGAGAGTTCAATAAAATCTCCCAAGGTGGCATTCTCGAATTGTACCGGAAGTGTCTTAAAATTTGGTTTTTAGCTTTGAGAGAGCCCTCTCTATTGAAAGAATGCATACCTCCTCATTCTTCTAACATTAGGTGATTTGCACTCTTTCAACTCCTAGGCCTTCTCAAAGCCAAAATCCCGAATTTAGAGTTACCCGTGGTATAAAGGCTCCCCATACACAGAAATCGTGTGATTTTGAGTTTCACCCAAAACAACGGAATATTAAAAACAAAACCCCACCCCTGAACAGGAACGATCTCTAAGATATTTATATTGAAAACAAAGAAAAGAAAAAGTACTCTCTTTCTTTAAAAAAAATAATACCACGCGAAAATTAATTATCAGGGAAGAAATGACTATTTCGTACGACGCACAATTCATCCATGCCTTCAAACAAACGCTGGATCTGGCATTTTCCTGCCCTTGTCACCCCTTCGAGGTACCATTTTTTTTCACCTGGGGAACAGTCTTGGTATCGACTACCTTGAATAAAACCTCCGAAAAGTTATCGGAACAGATCTCTAAGGTGTTCGCCGACAGCCAAAATGGCTACGTCATCACGCCCGTGCAAGTCGATGGAAAGAAAGCCACCAGTAAGATGACGGCGCAAATCTTTGTCATCCCCGAGGAAACTGAGGGCCACTACTCAGCTGCCGTCAGCCAAATCGCAAAAGCTGTCAAGGAAGTGTGTTCTCTATATAACTCCAGATGGAACAAAAGAAGCTTTGCCTATGACGGCCACGATCTCTCTTCGCATGAAATCGGCGGATATGTGATCCGCACCTCGCATGAGCCAAAACTAGATATGGAACACGTCACCAGTACTTTGACGAAAGTAAAACAGATCTACTCAACCGTGTAGAGCGACAGACGGGAGGCGTAAATGCCTCCATGATACACTGTCTGAAACGCCTTCGCCTCTTCGCTATCCCCTTCGTTACTTCCTCCGGTATTCAAATTGCGGCCGTGGTTTGGAAAATCCGACGACGTCACCAGCAAACCTATGCGATGGCCCTTAAGAAATGCGTGGGCAGTGTGCCCCAGTTGAATTTCCAGCCGGTAAATTTTGCCTTTCTCAATGCCATGCGTAGCCCGGACTGAATCAAGAAATCGCATCCTGATAAATCCGGCAACCAGAAAGTAAGATTTTCCATTGGGGTGAATATCGACCAATTTGGCGCAAAAATCGGTATCTAGCGCCGAGGAAGAGACAAAAAGGATCAATGAAACCGGGCCGACAGCTTTGACCGGGGCAGGCAGAGGCTCAGTTTTATAGGCGAGCACATCCCTCCTCGCTCCCACAAGCGACTGTTCCCTGGGACCCTCCGTCTGATTTCCATAAATCATATTATTCCCAAGAGAAGGACAGGGATCCAACGGGTCGTAGACATAGTGATCCTGCTTTTCATCCGCCGGTTGCTCGGCAGTGAGCACTCCATCACCCGACATCGTATTGGCTTTTCCCATACCATGGAGAAAATAAAATTTCTCTTTTGCTTCTTTGGGAGGCCAGGAGGAAGCCTTTCGCCAGCGGTTTTCTCCCATCATGAAGTAATCGATGGGGTTGTTCTCGTCGAAGGTCGACGCTTCCCCCTTAAGATGCAAATCGAGCCATTCCACGAAAAACTTGATACAGCTTCTGAATTTAGCTTCCCGGCCAAAGGAAACTTCAGGAAACTCCTCCGAGGGATGATGCTCCCAAGGTCCAATGAGCAGCCTGCTTTTTTTATGCCTTTGATAGGCATTGGCAGAGCTCGTCTCCAAAAAATCTTCTATAGTGTTGGTCAGAAACCTGTCAAACCAGCCCGCCACAAAAAAAACAGGCATCCGGATCTCTTCCCGAATGTGGGACACACTGATCGATCTCCAGTAATCATCCACGTGGAGGTGGTGCATCCAGGTCTTGAAAGTGTCGATACCGTCCTTTAGCCTTTTGTCGAATTGCAAAACCGGCAGCTGCCAGATCATCAAATCCACTTCTTCGTGGGGGACGTCCCTTCCTTTCCTCCCCCCGTGGCGGGAGAGCCAATAGAGAATATCCTTGAGGTAAGGGACTCCGTGATCGACCCATCCCCTATAGGCATTTTGACCCGAAAACATCGGGATGATGGTCTTCAGGCAAGGGTGTGGGTCTCTTGCCGCAAGCCAGGCGCACGAGCCGAGATAGGAAAATCCATACAGGGCGACAGCGCCGGAGGACCACTGCTGGGAGGATATCCAGTCAATCGTGTCGTTGCCGTCTTTCTCCTCATGGATGAAGGGATTGAATTCTCCTTCAGAGGCATATTTTCCTCGGACATCCTGCACAAGGACGACGTAGCCCAAACTGCACAAGATTGTTGCCAAAACAGGATAGCTATGCTCGGTGTTCTCTTTTCCGTAGGGAGTTCTCAATAAAACGGCAGGATATCTGCCCTCCTCTTTCGGACGGTAGAGATCGGCGGAGAGGATGATTCCGTCCCGCATCGGAATCAGCAGGTTGTGTTCTTTAGCAACCTTGCACGAGGGCGACCTCAGTCCTAAGTACCAGTTATATACATAGCGATAGATCTGAAAATGGTACGCAGCGGCGGCTAAAGCGACCGAAACTCCTAAAAAGATCCCCGACAGGATTAAGTAGTAAAATGATGGATGCATGGCTTGTCTTGGTTATTCCATAATACGTCTGCCGAAACCGATCCTTTGCGCCGGCCGGATCTTTGCTCGCCCCGGATCTATACCGAAAGCCTATCAAAAATTGGCATGTGAACTTTCTCTTTGCCCAAAGCCAATTTTTGAGACACTTTCGGTATCAATCTTTGCGACCCGAATTTTACGATGTCGCCATCCATTGACGGATTGCAAGCAAAAATCACCTTTATGCCAAAAGTGTCTTCAAATGCTGTTTTTGGCAAAGAAAAAATCATACGATTTCTGTTTGGGGACAGTCTCTTGCAGTCATGCGGCGTCACCTTGCCACCCAGGAGAGCAACAGTTTGGCATCCTCATGAATCTGCTCCGAAGCAAGCGGATGCCCGGCTGCGATTTCAAGCGCCTTCACAAATTCCTCTTTTGGACTTTTCTGGATCAATCGGTAAAGAATCCAGATCGAGAGAGTGGAGGGCATTCGCTCGATGGATTGCAAAAGTTTAGGTTCAAAGCCCGGACACTTCTCGATGGCGTGCGCCAAAGGACCGGGAGAGCCAATCTCCTCGTCGGGATACCGCTCCAAAATCGCCAGCATGGCGTCAAGTGCAAGCTCAGGTTTCCCCGTGCCAATCAGCTCATCGGTCAGCTTCGATATTTTCTGCATGTAGTCGCCTTCGATGCTAAAATCCTCAAAATCTGCTATAATATCCTCAATTTCTCGCACCATCAGCATTCAAAACCTTTTGATTGGATAGATTTAAAAACAGATAATAGAAAATTGAAATTTATAAAGGTAGACTAACGGTTGCAAGCAGGGATTTCCCTCGGTAACGGGCGCAAACCGCACGCGTTGGCGCCAAGCTTTCTAACCAAATCGACCCGAATAACTATCAAGTTAATTCTAAGGTCTTTATAATCTCCACTCCCTTTCTTCCCGAAAACGGGTAGCGGAAGGGTGAAGCGATGAACTGTATCGATTCACATCGGTATATACCGAATGTATCTCAGAGTCGGGGATTTTGGCCTAGGGTAAACCTCGCGATTGAAAGATCACAAGTCACTTACTATTAGCAATATGATGTGACCGGCGCTCTTTCAATCGCGAGAGTTTATCCACGAAAAAAAACAAAGTTTTGAGATACTTTCGGTATATCTCGGATATTAAAAATAGTGTTATGGTGGCAAAAAAAAATATTCCTGACCGGCTCCTCGTCCGGCGGGATTCTAAATAGAGAACCCCTTGGCTTGATGAAAGAAAATAAAAAAGAAATTAAAAACCCTCTCTTTGGCCTTCTTTTTTCCCAGTTTATCGGCGCATTCAATGATAACGCCTGGAAGATCATGGTGTTTACCTTGGCAACCAGGGCGCTCATCCAAGACGGAATGGACAAAGAGACATTTGAATACGCCTCGCAGATCAAAGCCACATTGGCTCTTTTGGTCTTTCTCATTCCGATGCTCCTCTTCTCCTTTCCTGCCGGAGCTATTGCCGACAGAGTCAGCAAAAGAAGCATGATTATCGTCATGAAAGCTTTGGAAGTCGTTTTACTGGCCGCCGGAGCCTTCAGCCTCTTCTTCATGCCCACCAATCTCTTCTTTGCATATGCGGTGCTGGGTCTCATGGGAATGCAAAGCGCCCTCTTCAGCCCCGCTAAATATGGCATCCTCCCACAAATTCTGCCCTACGAGAAGCTGGCAAAAGGCAATGGCCTGATCGAGATGTGGACAATGATCGCGATCATCGCCGGTACAGGTCTTGGGCCCCTCATGCTAATTTTCGACAAAGAGGGCACAAGACCGGACTTAAGCTTCACCGGGCCTTTAGCCCTGATGATTCTATCGATGGCCGGCCTTGCAGCATCCTTCCTTGTCCCGAAAGTGAATCCCGTGAAGGAAGAGGGCACCGGCTTTATCAACACGATCAAGGATGCCGGAAATTCCATTTACCGCGACCGGGTTTTGCTCCTCGCCGTTTTAGGAACCGTCTTTTTTTGGCTCAACATCAGTCTGCTCGGCCAGAATGTGCTTGTCTACGCCAAGGGACTCGTGCAGCATCTGGAGAGGGGTGAGCTCTACCAGGGGGTGCCTCCTGCCTCCTATGGCGTTGGCATCGCTATCGGCGCTCTCTTAGGAGGAAAGATCTCCGGAGACCGAATCGAATATGGCCTCATTCCCCTGGGAGCCATCGGGTTCGCGGCCATGTCTTTGGTGCTCGGCATCGTGCAGCCCCTGATGGCCGGAACGGTCATCACCCTGATCATGCTGGGAATTTCTTCGGGCATGGTCGTCGTTCCCCTCCAGTCCCTCGTTCAGTGGCGCGCCCCGCATGATCAGAAAGGGGCCATCATCGGCCTCGTCAACGCCTTCAACATCTTCGGCATGATCATCGGTTCTGTCGCAGCCTCCGCCATGGCCGTCATGGGACTCAATTTAGAAAAAACACTCGTCATCTCCGCTCTTTTAGTGGTCGCCGCGACCATCTGGTCGGTCAAACTTTTGCCGGAAGCTTTAACGCGCCTGCTTTTCATTATCCTGACCAACACCTTTTACAAAATACGCATCGTCGGCGAGGAAAATATCCCCAAAGAGGGCGCCGCCCTGATCGTGTCCAACCACCTGTCGGCAACCGACGCTTTCTTCGTGATGGCCGCCATCGACCGCCCCATCCGTTTTGTCATGAGCGACAAGCACTTCAACAAATGGTGGTTCAGACCTTTTGCCCTTGCCATGGACGCCATTCCGGTCCCTTTCGATGAAGACTCGAGCAGCGTGCAAAAAGCCTTAAGGGGGGTCAACAAGCATCTTAAGAGAGGCCACCTCGTCTGTTTATTCCCGGAAGGAAACGTCTCCAGGACAGGGATGCTTCAGCCGTTCAGGGAAGAGCTCAAAGAGATCATGAACCGCAGAAGCTGTCCCATTATTCCCATCTATCTCGACAGGGTCTGGGGAACTATTTTTTCCCCAAAGGGCGGCAGGTATATCCCGCGAAGACCGCAAAATATTCCCCATCCTATGACTGTCATCATCGGCAGGCCGCTTTCCGATGAGGCGACCACATCCGAAGTGCGTCGGGTGATCAGAAAGCTTGGATCCGAAGCGTGGCTCATGCGGAATGAGGATGAGGAGCCCATCTTTCAGCACTTTATCCGCAGTGTCTTCAGAGCTCCCTGGAAAACGGTCCTGATCGATGAGCAGGGAGAAAAGCGCTCAAGGATCATCACCCTATCGGCGGCCATCAACTTGGCACGGAAGCTGAAGAAACAGGCTCCGGGAGAAGAGATTGTTGGCATCATGCTGCCCACTTCTTTCGATGGAATAGCCGCCAACTTAGCGGTCACTATGTCCGGCAGGTGCGCGGTCAATGTCAGGTATGGGAAAGATATGCAAAGCATACTTCACATCCTAGAGAAATCCAAAGTACGCACCATCATCACCAGCAAATCTCTTCTGGAAGCAAAAAACATTGGCCTTCCGCAGCATATCCGCTGCGTTTTTGTGGAAAATCTGATCGACCAGCTAAGCGGCTTCAAGCTGTTTACCGCTGCGGTGGCCGGCCTGACTTTGCCGAAAAAGATCCTGGACAGGATGATCGGATCCGTCAAGGCGCCAAGCCCTGCTTCCCCGCTCACCATTATCTTCACCAGCGGAGCCACAGCCCTGCCGAAAGGAGTTGTCCTCTCCCATTTCAACGTCTCCTCGAACGTCGAGGGGGTTTCTCAGGTGGTTCCATCGACCGGACTCAAAGACAGGCTGCTGCATGCCCTCCCGCTATCGCATGCGCTTGGATATATGACGATGTGGCTGGGATTGAACCACAGCCTGCCTTTCGTCTTGGTACCCAATCCGGCAAACGCCTCTTTTGTTGCCAAGGCAGTCAGGGATTATAAAGTTTCCATGCTCTGGACTACGCCTTCGCTGCTGAAAATCTATCTGGAACAGGTTCCGCCCGAGGCCTTCGGATCGTTGAAGTTCGTTTTGACTGGAGGGGAAAAGCTTCCGCAAAAACTGGCGGAGGAATTCCATGATAAGTTCGGCATTACTCCCGTCGAGGGATACGGTTGCGCCGAGTGCAGCGCCGTCATCTCCACCAATACCCTCGATATCAGACTCCCCGGCGTCTATCAGGCCGGATCTCAAAAAGGATCTGTCGGACAGCCTCTGCCTGGCGTCAGAGTGAAAATCGTCGATCCTGCCACCTTCAAGGAAGTGGCCTGCGGCGAAAGCGGCCTTCTGATCGCGAAAGGGCCGAACATCATGCTTCACTACCTTGACAATCCTGAAATGACCCGGGAATCCATCAGGGATGGCTGGTATATCACTCAAGATATCGCCACACAAGACGATCACGATTTCATCACTTTGCTCGACCGCAAGGAGAGGTTCATCAAATCCAATGAGAAGTGGATACCGCTCTCTGCCATCGAAGAGGCGCTGCACCATCTGGCTAGGGAGAAGTGGCAATCATTCGCTTTGACTCTGCTTAAGGACCAGTTTATTGGAGATAAAATCGCCATTGTCCATACAGTGGATGAGAAAACCGTCGCCGCCCTCCTCGAAGAGGCAAACCGGCACGAGCTACTCTCACCTTTTTGCCTCAAAGAGGAAAATTTCTTTCAGGTCGAAAAACTGCCGCACTCGCCGGCCGGAAAAATCGATTTTTCTCAGCTGGGACGATTAGTTCTTTTAAAAGACCGGGCGTGATGACGCTCATGCCGAAATGAGCCCAGAGGGTGGGCTCACTGCACCAAAGCGGCATCACCTCAGCATGTTATTGCTGAGGCTCTTTTGAGTCGGGCTCTCCCTCCATCACCTAAACCGAACGGATCGCAAAATTTGGAATTTTAAATCCGTCCGCTTTTAGCACGTGCAGCCTTAAGCTCTTCCCCCTCATTTTTTATAAACCGCTCAAAACCAAAGCATTCGAATCCACACAACCCACTAATTTCCAATCACATAAAAACAGACAAATCCTTAGAGAAAAAAGCACTGCAGGTCTATGGTAAGGTTATAGTGCCATCGAGCCGGTTACACCGAAAGTCTCTCAACACTTAGGTTAGGCCTGATCAAAGTTCCCATGCCAAATTTTGATAGGCTTTCGATTTTAAATTCAAAACGTGCACAAGGAGGTGCTGCATGAAATACCACCCCCTCATTTTGTCGGCCTTGATTTTAGCCGCCCCCTCTCTATATGGGGATCCGCCGAGAGAGGCATCGAAGCCGATGAATGGGCAGCAAAATGCCTATGAGCAGTCTGTTTCTTTGGCCACTCAGCAAAACAAAACGCTCACTTTTGAAATTGCCTACTCCGGAGACAAGCAGATTGCGGAAGGCACCCACAGGAACCCTGTCTTGTTTATCCGCGTCAACTGATTGAATTCATGGAGCGGGTCCTCTGCCTTTTTAAGCGATCCGCTCTCGTAGCACCTATCTCAATCAAACTCTCTATACCGAAACCGTCTCAAAATTGAGGATAGTTTCGGGATATTGAGAGAGGTTCTTGCAATATTCCTCTCCTCTTATTATATTCCCTTTTCAAGTACTTGACTTTTGAGTATTACCGATCAATTCCACTTTGCTCTTAAGATACCGGATGTCCTTTATTTATTCGGTATTATACCGAAAGTGTCCCGAAATTTGGCTTTCTCAAAGCCAAAATCCCAAATTTTGAGACGCTTTCGGTATTATCGGGTTTTCAAGCCTTGCTAAATACGGTCCCGAGAGGGGGCTTTGCCTGCTTTCCCAGGTTCACCCCCGCATCAAACCGCATTTGCCGGGATAACCATGAAGAACACAAAACCTTTTTTGGATATGGCTCATTATCTTTTCACTTCTGAATCTGTCGCGGCAGGTCATCCGGACAAAGTCGCGGACACCATATCGGATTCCATCCTCGATGCCTATCTCAAAGAAGACCCAAACTCCCGCGTTGCCTGTGAGACGCTTGTCACGACCGGCCTTGTCGTTTTAGCGGGCGAGATCTCCTCGAAAGCGCACATCGACCACCGCAAAGTTGTCAGGGAGGCGATCCGGGATATCGGGTATGATGATCCCTCGCTCGGCTTTGACTACCAATCATGCGGCATCCTAACGACAATCTCCGAACAGTCGACCGATATTGCAGCCGGCGTTGATGAAGCCGAAGGAAAAGAAATGGGTGCCGGCGACCAGGGGATCATGTTTGGCTACGCTTGTGATGAAACCAAAGAGCTGATGCCCCTTCCGATCATGCTCGCCCACTCCATCGTAAGGGAGCTTAGGGCTCTTCGGGAATCAAAGGATCTTGACTACCTGAGACCCGACGCCAAATCCCAGATAACGGTCGAGTATGACCGCAACGACAGGCCTGTGCGCTTAAACTCCGTAGTGATTTCCACACAGCACTCCCCCAAGGTGAAGCAAGAAACGCTGGTCCACGATATGACAGCTTTAGTCCATCAGCTCGCCCCTCACGGATTTATCGATGAGAACACACTTTTTTACATCAATCCCACCGGTCGATTTGTGATAGGAGGGCCTGCCGGCGACACGGGCCTGACCGGCCGCAAAATCATCGTTGACACCTATGGCGGCATGGGCAGGCACGGAGGCGGAGCCTTCTCGGGAAAAGATCCGACCAAGGTAGACAGATCGGCATCGTATGCCGCGCGTTGGGTTGCCAAAAATATCGTCGGCTCCGGTCTTGCCAGGCGATGCGAAGTGCAGATCTCCTATGCCATCGGCGTGGCCTACCCCCTTTCCATCAAGGTGAACACCTTCGGTACAGGCCAAGTCCCCGAATCTCTTCTCGCTCATGTCATTCCCCTTGTGTTCGATTTATCCCCTAAAGGCATCATCGAATCGCTGAATCTGCGAAGACCTGTCTATAAGGCTACTGCTTCGGGAGGCCACTTCGGAAGGGAAGAAGAGGGATTCACCTGGGAGAGGCTTGACAAAGTTGAGAAGATCAAAGAAGCGATCAGGCAAGCAGCCTATACAACCGAGGGGTAGTAAAAAATGATCCGGTGCCTGTTTGCCAAAAAATTAAGAGCCGCTTCCTATTTGGCCACCCTGTTTCCTGCCCTGCTCTTCATGACATCGCTCGTGCTTCTTCCCTCCTGCTGCACCCAAAAAAGAGGATGGGGTATGTACGGAGCCGACGAATTTGTCATGGACTCTTATAAAATCAGACAGGGAAAAGTTTCCATACTCGAGATGCAGGGCAAATGCTTAGATGAGCTGCCCTATGACGCGATGGAGGAGTACAAAGACAGCGTCGCCGATGATGATATTCTCAATATCGTCATCTACCACCCTCAAAGAAAAGACCTGATGGAATCGATTCAGTTCATCAACCAGACGGTCGGCGGGTTTAAGGTTAAAAACGGCAAGGTGGATCTGCCTGATATCCCTCCCGTGGAAGTTGCGGGACTGACTCTGGATGAAGCAAGGGACAAACTTCAGGAAGAGTTCGACCGGGAGATCAAAGGCACTGAAGTCTTTGTCACCTATAAGGACCGCTTGGCAAGAAAAGTTGAACTGGCAGGCCTTGTGGCGACAGACACCGTACCGGTCGATGGAAAAATCCGCCTGTTCGAAGTGATCGCCAAAGCGCACATCCCCCCCAACGCCAATCTGTTCAAGAGCTATGTCTTAAGAGAGGGCGAAATGCTCGGCATCGATATCCATCAGCTTATGGTGCAAGGGGACATGTCCCAGAACATCGTCATGCGCGGTGGAGACAAAGTCTTCATCGCCAACCCCTCCGACTCGCAAGTCATGGTCATGGGAGAGGTGGGACTGCCAAGGCCGGTCGATATGCCCTACGGTTCGATGTCCCTTCGAGAGGCACTGGTGGCGGCACACGGCATACCCTACACGGGTGACAAAAGGAATATTCAGGTCATCAGAGGAAATATCCCCTGCCCGAAAATCTATGTTCTTTGCTGGGAACACATCATCCACCTGCCCAACGACAGCCTCCTCTTGATGCCGGGCGATACAGTTTATGTATCTGAAAAGCCGATCACCAAATGGAATCGCTTTATCGACCAGCTGCTGCCATCCGTCACGGGAATTCAGGCAGGGTACGGACTGTATGACCTGACTCGATAGCCCTATGACGGACTCTTAGAACTTGGTAAGGATTATGAAGGCAAGCAAAGTAACATTTTTGGCATCTTTTGAAGATTATCTATCTGTCCTCAAAAGAAATAAAAGCCGCATCACTTTCTTTACCCTGGCTTCGGCCTTCACTGTCTTTTCCTATATAGCTTCCAGGCCGGTCGGCTACGAAGTGGAAGCGACGTTCCGTGAGCAGGGCCTCTCCTCGTCCGACAGAAAAGACGGCGGCCTGACGTCTTTGATGGCTTTGGGATCGAGCAGCGACCATCAAAGCCGCGCCATTACCGTTCTCAAGTCTAAAAACCTGATGAAGCGCCTGGTTGACAGACTCGGGCTCCAGGCTGAAATCGTTCCTCTTAGCGAAGAGGGAATCCCTCTGCAAAACCTGTTTAGGAACATCAAGGCCGAAGCGGCTCTTCTTCTCAAAAAGGCAAGACCTGGCGTCGACGACTTTCATCGGCCTATCCGCGCTATCGACATCAACTACCCAAGCGAAGTGGCTTCGTCTCTCTCCATCACTCCTCTCAGCGACACCCGGTATCTTGTCGAAGGCGGAGGCAAAGAGCCCCGTGAGGGAATTTTTGGAGAGCCCTTCCGAGAAGAGGATTACTCATTCACACTGATGCTTTTGAACAAGCCGTTGGACAACCGGTTCAACCTGACGCTAAAGTCTAAGCGAAAGGTGACGGAAAATCTCAGCAATAAAATCAAGATCACTCCCGATCCGAAAGACAAAAGAGTGGTGAACCTAAAGGTGATCTACGAAGACCGGGTCATGTCGTCAGCTATTCTCAATAGCCTGATGGAGCTCTACCGCGAATGGCTCGAAGAGGAGAACCAAAAAGTTGCAAGCGAGCAGATCCAGTATTTGAGGCAGCGGGAAGACGAGGAAAATCTGCTTCTGACCAATATGCTCTACAAGCACGCTTGCGACCAGGCCGACAAGATGAACAGCTCAGGATTTGCAAGCAACCTGCTGGCTATGGACTTCCTGACTAAAAACCTGCAAGAATTTGTCCAGCGCATCTCGGCCATTAATTTCGAGGTGGAGAGGCTCTCCAGGCTTAAGGATGACAGATTCGAGCTCTGCGACGCCTCGCCCATGGCCAATGTTCCTCCGGCAGTGCAATCCCTCTTCTCCGAGATCCGTACGCTCAAGATGGAAGCTGACGCCCTGTCGCTGTCCGTTAAAGGCAACCCCAAGATCGGAGGCGAGGATCGGATGCCCACTCTCGGCCGGCAGCTATATGAAATCGACGAGGCAAAAGACTCTTCCAAAGCGCTTAGAGAGCTTTTAGCGGATCTGCAAAGTGATAAAGAGCTGATTTTGAAAGAGCCTCTCAAGGCGAATAAAAAATGCGCCCTGGAAAGCTGGATTGAAAAGATGGCTCCGCTCCAGGTAAAGGCCGCCACATCCAACGAAGCCTCGGCAAGATGGGAAGCCAAACGAGAAATGCAAGCGCTCAAAGAGCAGTTCTCCGCCTACCTTGTCAACCTGATCCAGTACTTCCAAATCCAGGAAAAGACTCTGAAAGAGAGGCTTCAGCATCTTTCAGATGTGGAGTCGGAGCTCGAAGGCATGGGGCTTAGCGCCTCCAAAGAGCTTCTGGCCTACTACAACAAGGAGCTGAGCGCTTCCGAGTCGCAAATCGTTAAAAACCATTTCCTCATCGAGAGTATTAAGAACAAGGAAATGGAGCTGTCGCCTTTGGCTTCCATGATTGAAGACCCCATCGGCAAAGAGATTGCCAACAGGTACAGTAAACTTCTTTTAGACCTGCAAAACCCCTCCATCCGCAGCCAAAAAGAGCAGGAAAGGATCCGCGAGGAGCTCCTCACCCAGAGGGGTTACCTGGAGATGCATATTTCCCAATCGACAGATATTCTTGGGCTGAAAACACAGCTGCTGCGGGATGCCATCTATGCCCTGCAGGGAGGCATGCTCTCTCTCTACCGGGAACAGATTTCGATCCTTGAAAAGCAAGTGAGCGACTTCATCAGTCAGAGGATTGACGCTCTCGAGCAGGAGAAGGGTGCAGTGTACGACCAGATATTTTCCATCCGCGACGAGCTGAAAGCGATGCCGGAAAAGCGCATCCAGGAGCTGATGATCGAGCAGAAGATCGACCTGGTCAAAAAAGTATACACGCAAATTGTACAGACGATCGAAGCGAAAAACCTGCAGTCGAGCATGGAAGTGGTGCAGTCGGTTCCGGTCGACACGGCCGACACCCCCTATTTCCCGAAAAACCCCCATCTACTCCTGCTATCTCTGGCCGGAGCCTTTTTAGGTTTTCTCTTTTCCTCAACCTATTTTATTGCCAAAGAAGGCTTCGCAGGTCTTCGCGCCTCTCCCAAAAACCTGACGGAGGCCGGCCTCTTTGTTGCCGGAAGAGTAGCGCGGAAAACCAAGGGAGGGGATATCATTGCCGATAGAGACTTGGAAACGCTGCGCAGGCTGATGTGGCGACTGAACAGTCCGGTAAGGGCCAAGACGAGCCTCCTTCTCGAAGGAAATGGACCGCACTACGGCCATCAACTGGCCTCCCTCTTTAGCTTTGCCGGCGAAAAGGTCCTCTTAATCTCGCTCTGCTTTGACCAAAACGAGGGCTTTGGGTTACTGGACGCCCTGGAAAAGCCGCAAGAGGCCTACCCGATTCAAAAGAGAGAGGGGATCGATTTTCTTGCCAGCGGCGGCCCGTCGCGCCACGGCACCGAGAAGATACTTTCCAAAGAGTTCAAGGTGCTTTTAGAGACGTGCCTTAAAAATTATGATCGGGTGATCGCCTACTCCGACGACACCTTCGAAGAGGGCGCCGCTCTTGCGAAAACGCCTCTTTTTGAACACACGGTTGTCACGATTGACGATGAAACGGTGCAGCAGGTCGGTTACTTGGCAAGCCATCAGGATCTGGACAAGCTCTCATACCTCTTCACAGATTAAAAATGGTTTTTAGCGCAAGAGCATCAAACCCTGATAGGCTTTCAATGCAAAAAATATCTTAATCATAATTTAACAAAATCACCCTATAATTTAATAAAAAATAGGGGTTGTTATGATTAATATAGAAGGACTCAGGCCGACCAGCGCCTTTTATGCGGCCGAAAACGATACCGCGGAGGTGACAACGGAGAGCAAAACGGCCCGTTTTGCCAAAGAACACCCGGTATTTAAAGACGAGGCGTGCCACTTCCCCCTTTTGAAGGGTTTAGGACTCCTGCTTTTAATCGGCGCCTTAAGCGCCACCCTTGTTTTGACAGCCCCCTTTAGCTTGCATTTTATCCCCTTAGCCATTGCCGGAGTGATCATCGCCATACCAATACTCAATATCAACTTTAAAGGCCTCGTCTACGAGACCAGCCTGATTTTCACCCGTCTCTCCGCCGGGCAGCAGGGCTGGATGCATGTGGTCCACGAGACAGAATCGGCACACGGCAAAGGAAAACTCTACCTAGGTGGAATCCCCCTGCATAACTACGACCACGTGGAAGACTTTAAAAGCAAAAACATTACAGAAGTAGTCTCGCTGATCGAACCCTTCGAGCAGCAAAGCATCACATTTGGGGGGACGCCGGTCTCTCACGCTGACTGGGAAGAGGCGGGCATCGAGCAGACACTGATACCGACGTCAGACTTCAATCCCGTGCCGGCAGAGAAGCTGCAGCAAGCGGTCGCTCTGATCCATGACACTCTCGCAAGAGGGGAAAATGTCTATGTCCACTGCAAAGCCGGCCGCGGCCGGAGCGCGACTGCCGTCATCTGCTACCTGCTGCAATATCAGCGGGAGGAGATTGGCCTCACCAAGGGAGCCGCCGTCGACAGCCACGCAGTCGCCCACGCGATTGCCTATGTCAAAACCACGAGAGAGCGGATCAACTTGAACAGCAGGCAGCAACAGGCCGTACTTGACTATTTCGAGTTCTTGAAAAAATCATCTTAGGTCAATTTAAGAGTAGTAGTAATCAAGCTCCTCATTTTTCTTTGGACCGATCACCCGCCAGTGCAGCCTTACCGAGGAAGGCTCCAGCAACAGCTGCCCCATGTAAGAGTCCCCGCCGCAGTGGTGGGCATCAACCGATGCCAGGGAGTGGTTGCTTTGGGGAGCTAAGTCAAACAAATAGACCGGATGGTTCCATCCTCTTCTTAAATGTTCAAGCGTAATCACTGCTGACTTACGGTCTAAGGTCCAGCGGAAAACATTGCTGAAAGAAAAAGCCTCTCCCTCTTTGCTGGTCAGCGTGCCCTTTTCCTGAAAGATCAAAATATCGCCACCCTCTCCAATCACAGTGACTTCGCCCTGCCCTTTGCCGGAATAGGCCCCCTCGCTAAGAGAGCCGTTCTGCGATTTCAACGAGACATGTTGCACCCTCTGCAACCGCTCCCAAGCGGCATAGAGAATGTCAAATTTTTTCAGTTTCGAGTCGGTTTTAAGTAGATAGTAGCGCCTCTTTTCTTCTGTCGGAAGCAAGGTGTAGGCCTTTTTTAAAAGCGCCTCCAACTCCTGCAGCGGAGGATAGGCCGGATTTAAGCGATAGAGCTTGGTTCTTCCCTCGAAATAACTGAGAAGGACTCCCCCCTTCTCCAGCCGGGTCAATCCCTTCTGTAGAGGAGTCAAGGGAGTCTTAAGGGCTCTTGCGAGCTCTGTGCCATACGATTTTCCGTTGATGAAAAGAAAAAGGAGGATTCTTTCGATATTTTTGGTTCCAAACAAAGGTTCCAGCATAAAATAAACACCCCGCATCCATCTTTATATAGACTACTTTTTAGGTTATTCATATTTAACCAACTTGCGCTCTTTCACTCAGAATATCAGATATGTAGAAGAGAAGAACTGAAAATATACAACCCTTAAACAGCATTGTATAGACTATTTTATAGTTTATTAGAAGAAAATTGCGGTTGTTAAGTGGACAATCATCGCTCTACAATCGCCACTTTCCACAATAAACCACAATTTTTGGCTAGAACATGAACACTTCACTCCGGTATGACTGGACAGAACAGGAACTGCAAGAGATTCACGATCTCCCTCTACTGCAGTTAATCGATCGCGCCCGCAGCGTCCATCTTCAGCATCATGACCCCTATACCATCGATGTCTGCCGACTGATCTCGATTAAAACGGGCGGTTGTCCGGAGGACTGCCGCTACTGCGCCCAGTCTTCCCGCTACCAGACATTTGTCACCCCCGAAAGGAGTTTAGACAAAGAGGAGGTGCTGAAACGAGCGGCCGACGCCAAAGCGTCCGGGGCAAGCCGCATCTGCCTTAGCGTCGCTCAGCGGGATGTCAAAGAAGGAGCGCAGTTTGAGAAGATCCGGGAGATGATTTCATCCATCAAGGAGATGGGGCTCTCCGTGTGCTGCACACTCGGCATGATGACTGAAGACCAGGCGCAAAAACTCAAAGAGGCCGGTCTCACCTACTACAACCATAACCTCGACACGTCAGAGCGGTACTATCCCGAAGTAGTGACCACAAGAACCTACCATGAACGGATCAAAACGCTGGACGCCGCAGACAAAGCCGGTCTTAAAGTATGCTCCGGAGGCATCCTCGGGCTTGGCGAAACCAAAGAGGACCGGTTGCAGCTCATATTAACCTTCGCCAAAAGGCGGCCCCACCCCGCATCCGTCCCCGTCAACTCTTTGGTGCCCATCGAAGGAACCCCATTTGCCCATCGGGAAAAAATCCCTCTGTTTGAACTGGTGCGCTTCATTGCAACAGCCCGCATCGCGATGCCAAGCTCCATGATACGCCTCTCGGCAGGAAGAGAGTCGCTCTCCAAAGAGGCGCAGGCGCTCTGCTTTTTGGCGGGGGCCAATTCCATATTCCAGGGAAACAAGTTGCTGACAGTCCAAAACAGGACTGTTGAAGAAGATGCCGAGCTGATGCGGGATCTTGGACTGAAGGGCAAATAACACCATGGACTCCATCTTCGCAAGAATGCAACGGAGGGAGAAGGATGGCACCAAGCGTCGCCTCCGCTATGACTTGGGTCTCATCGATCTGGCGTCGAACGACTACCTCGGGCTGGCAAGGTCTTCCACTCTCTCGGCATTCTGTCAAAAAGCCCTGAACAGGAGAAGAGAGGACGATCTACACGGCTTTGGTTCTACGGGATCGCGTCTCATGACAGGGAACCACCCGGAAATGGAACGTGTGGAAGAGTTCATCGCGAAAAGCCAAGGGTTTGAATCCGCGCTCCTGTTCAGCTCTGGGTATATGGCGAACGTGGGAGCTCTCTCCTCGCTCCCGGACGAGGGGGAAACAATCCTTTATGACGCAGAGTGCCACGCTTCGCTGCTCGATGGAATCCGCCTCTCGAAAGCGAGAGCCTACCCCTTCCGCCACAACGACCTATGTCACTTGAAGAAGAGGCTCTCGGCAACAGCTTGCAGGAAGGCCACCTATATTGTCACTGAATCAGTCTTTTCGACCGATGGTTCCACGGCACCGCTAAAAGAACTCGATAACTTGGCCGCCAGTTTCGGAGCGGGCATGATTGTCGATGACGCCCATGGTATCGGCCTGTTTTATGAAGAGGGAAAGAACTCGCTCGCCACCTTAAAGACAGTGGTTGCGGCTACTGCCGGCTGTGGAAAAGCCCTGGGGGTGATGGGAGGGGTTGTTTTAACGACAAAGAGGATACGGGAATTTCTCCTCAATTTTGGAAAAACAGCCATCTACTCGACGGCGCTGCCGCTTGCCTCCCTTTATGCGATCGAAGGAGCGTTCTCGCAACTTCCCTTCCTCGAAAGAGAACGAGAAAAGCTCTTTTCCCTGATTCGGCTGTTCCAGACGGGAAGTCGTAACCTTTCTATGACGGCAATTCAACCTGTCAACGTCCGGGGCAACGAGGCGGCAGTCAAGTTACAGGAGCAATTCAAACAGAGTGGATTCTTAGTCAAAGCCCTACTTTCTCCCACGGTCCGAAAAAACAGGGAATGCCTTCGCATCACATTGCACGCCTTTAATACCGAAGAAGAGGTCAAAAGAGCACTGGAGTTGCTGTCATGACAGTCCGTCCAATCGCAATCATCGGCATCGGCACAGGGGTCGGCAAAACAGTCGTGTCGGCCATCTTCACCTATATGCTTAAGGCGACATACTGGAAGCCCGTCGAAAGCGGAACCGCCCTCGAGTCGGACACCGAGACGATCAAATCGCTAAAACTTCCCTTTCATGGATCAACCTACTCCTTTGCAGCGCCGCTCTCTCCCGATCAGGCGGCTGCCAGAGAGGGGCGATCGATCGAGGCTGACTCGATCCAGCTCCCCGAAACGGACAAACGACTTATCATCGAACCGGCCGGAGGACTACTCGTCCCCTTGAACTCCTCTATTTTGATGCTTGATCTTCTGATGCGATGGGATCCGCTCTTTGTGATTACCTCACGCCACTATCTGGGAAGCATCAATCACACGCTATTAACTGTTTGTGAACTGAAGAGACGAGACGCCAAAATTTTAGGGATCCTCTTCAACGGAGAGGAAGATAGGGAGAAAGAGGAAGCGATCCTAAACTTCTCCTCCCTTGGCAAACTGGGTAATTTACTCCCCGAAAACACAATCGATCACCACACACTAAAAAAATACGCGGAAAAATGGAAAGAGAACGTCACTGCCTTGCTGTGAGAGATCAAAAAACACTCTGGCACCCCTACACCCAAATGAAAACAGCAAATCTCCCTTTGCCTGTCGTGAGCGCCAAAGGAGCAAAAATCCATCTGGAGGATCAACGCAGCTTAATCGATGCCATTTCCTCTTGGTGGGTAAACCTCCATGGCCACGCCCATCCCTACATCGCCGAGGCGATAGCTAAACAGGCAAACAAGCTTGAGCATGTCCTGTTTGCCGGTTTCACACATGAACCGGCAGTAAGTTATGCCGAGCGCCTGCTCCCTAAGCTTCCCGGATCCATGACAAAAGTATTCTACTCTGACAATGGCTCTACAGCTGTGGAGTCGGCACTTAAAATGGCTATCGGCCATCAGAGAAGAAGATCTGGAGAGAAGCTGCGTGTTCTCTGTTTTCAAAACAGCTTCCATGGCGACACATTCGGCGCCATGGCATCGTCCGGCAAAAACCTATTCAACAAGCCGTTTTGGAGTTATCTCTTTCGGTCCACCATGATCGCACCTCCCCTCCCCGGACAGGAGGAGAAAAGCTTCTCAATGCTCCAAAATGCCCTTTTGGAAGACGATATTTTCGCGTTCATCTATGAACCGGCGCTGCTCGGCGCAGGCGGCATGAAAAGCTACTGCCTTCAAGCGATGAACCGGATGCTATCCCTCATCCGGAAGCGGGACATCACCCTCATCGCCGATGAAGTGATGACAGGATTTGGGAGGCTAGGGCCCCTCTTCGCCTCAGAGCTGATGGATGTCAAGCCGGATATCCTCTGCCTCTCTAAAGGAATCAGCGGCGGCTTCCTCCCGTTTGCGCTGACAGCCTGCAACGAATCGATCTACAGCTCCTTTCTCTCCGATGATCTGCAGGACGCTCTTTTACATGGACACTCCTACACAGCAAATCCCTTAGGTTGCGCGGCAGCGATCGCGAGCTTGGATCTTTTGCTCTCGCCCTCTTGTCAGCAAAGAAGAAATCACATCAGGGACAGGCACAGGCAGTTTTTGAAAAGATGGATCGGACACGCCAGGATCCAAAGGATCGAGGCTCTCGGCACGATTTTAGTGCTGGAGTATAAAGAAGAGTCCCCATTGGGATACTTCAGCTCCTTTAAAGAGGCCCTCTCCTCCCATTTCCTCGACCGGGGGATTCTAGTGAGACCGCTCGGCTCCACTCTCTATATTATGCCACCTTACTGCATCAGTGATGATGAGCTCGACCAAATATATAGCGCAATAGAAGAAACGATGGAGTCGCCATGTGCTTTGTTTCCCTAAAAGAGAGGCTAAGAAATGTGATTCTTAAAGCTCTGTCCGAACCTAAAAAGCACGCCCTTTTTCTCAACACTTTATCATACCTTGAGAACCAAGGGGCCCGCAAAATCGCCGCAGCCGAAGACCCCTATTTCGTAAAGAGAGAGATGCTCAAGCATGCGGCAGAGGAGTTTCGCCACGCCTTCTATTTGAAGGAACAGATCAACAAAGTCCACTCCTCGACGCCTCTAGATTACTCCAAAGACAACATATTGGGATGGCCTCACACGGCGCATTATCTCAACGCATTAGATGTCAGAACGCAGCGCTATCTGAGAAAACACTTTCAAGGATCCTTCCCGCTTGAGAGGAAAGCTTCATACACCCTGGTGACAGCCGCGATCGAACTAAGGGCGTCCGAGCTGTATCCGTTGTATCAGAGTTTATTGAAGCAGGCTCGGTCTCCCGTCCGCGTCCAATCGATCGTACTGGAAGAAGCCCAGCATTTAGAGGAGATGAAAAGTAACATCGGCAAAATTCCGGACGGAGATAGACATTTAAGGGCAATCACCTCGATCGAGTCCACTCTTTGCAGGAGCTGGATTGAAGCGGTCAACCGGTCGCTTTAGCCCGCAGCACTTCCAGTATCTCTCCCTATTTCCCTTCATGCCTCTTTTTGATTTCCCGCCATTTCTCCACGATCTGGGCAGCTAAAGGCACCGTATCCCTGCCGTAGCCCCCGTAGCGTAAATAAACTACGACAACAAGCTCTGGGGTGCCGAACTGAGGCTGGATCAAGTAGGAGCCTTTCGACGAGGTTCCCTTCTCAAATGAGATGCCTCCAAACCACAGGTGATTATATTTGTTGACGCCGCAGGAGTAGTCAAGGTCGATCCTCTCCATAGTTTCGGCCGTACTCGTTTTACCGACAAGCTGCCCTTTAAGTATTTTCAGGGCTGTTATGGCTTCCGGATATTTTGCAAAATAGGCCTGCAGTCTGCCGATCGTGGGGAAGTGATGCATCCTCTCCACCACTTTATTCATCCCGTCAAAAAGCATCGACTTGACTTCATCCGGCAAAAACACCTCTCTCTTCAGGCGTTTGCTGAAGAGGCGCACCTCTTTTTTCTGCTTTTTGGCCACCGCTTTGGTAAAGAGAGGGAAATCGACACTTAAATGGCGCAGGATATCTTCAAAAGGATACGGCTCGTTCGACGAAAGAAGGTCCGCCCCCCTTCTCGGCGCATCCCCAACCATCAGATGCACGATATTGGGAACTAATACCGAGCCGCCATTGGCGATCGCCGACAACATGACAGCCGTCTGCAAGGGTGTCACCACCAACGATCCCTGACCAATGGAGAGGGAATAGAGGCTCGTGCGGTTATCAACGGTATCGTCCGGCAAATTACCCTTGATCTCGAAGGGCAGTTCGATACCTGTTCTCTCGCCGTAAGAAAAGGAGCGGGCCGTGTTCACCAGATCTTCGGCATCCTCCAGGTAGTCCCCGGCAAGCAGCGCAAAATAGGGGTTCGATGAGTGCTCAAGTGCCCTGATAAGATCGACCCGTCCCATGTTGGAGGCAATGCTGCGCGGAAGGCGTCCTCCCTTATAATACCTGGGGATGGGAGTTCCGTTTTGGTGGAAACCGACAAACTCATCTTTTCCCTTCTTGGTAAACTGGTCGACGATCTCCATCGGATTTAAGTCTTTTTTCGAGACCGGGCCTTCCGGCAACGATTTCACCCTCTGCGCCAGCGCTGCATAGGCCGTAATCAGCTTAAAAACCGATCCCTGCGCGGTTGACTGCCGGTAGGCGTACGATCTTGTGTATCCATATCCATACTGGGGATAGAAGGAGGCCGCCAAATCCTTTTCAGTCGGCTGCTTGCTTCTCATGAATCTCAACTTCCCCAAGAGCGGGCGTTCTAGATCTTTATAGGAGCGCAAACTTTGCATATATTCGAGGGCAAGCCAAAGCTCCAGCTTTTTTAAGCTTCCATACAACCTGACAAAACTCGGCTGCCAGTCGGCGTTGTGATCGGCTCCCGATAAAACCTCGTCATGCCACTTTCTGAAGAATTCGATATACTCCTGCAGTCCTTCCTCGGGATAAGAAAAATCCGAGTGACCCAAAAGAAAGGCGGTGACAAGCTGCCATTTGTGCCTGGCAAAAAACTCATCGAAAAGCTTGTGTTCCATCTCGTCAATATAGTCAAGATAGGGTTTTGGGTACTTTTTATTCTCCTTTTCAAAGAGACGCATCTCCTTCAGGTAGCCCTTTTCCTCTTTCTCTCTCCACTCTTTAAAGGTCAACTCGTCAAAAAGCTTTTTGGTCTCCGATTTGACGTGATCGACAATTTTCAGAAGGGCCGCCGAGTCGTTTCTCACCTCCGTCAAGCTCTTGTCGCCGAGCTTCTTCAGGAGCTCCTTGGAGCAGCAGTCCGAGTTTACAATAAGCCTCGAAAGGTCAGCTAAAAGCACTTTGTCATAGTTGAGATCGATTCCTTCAAAAAGCCTGTTCAACTCCTCTCTGATCTCCTGCACCCTCTTCAAATTCATGCCGAACCGCTCTTCGATCCGGATCTTGCCCAACGCGCCGAGCTTCGGTCCAAAGGGCTGGTGTGGGGAGGATTGGTATAGGTAGTTGATCACGGAGGGGAACGGGAGCCCTCCCGTGATGGAGTTAAGCTCCTTGGCGATCGAGTCCAGGGCGGCCGCTTCCCGGAAACGAATGCGGGTGAGCAGCTTTTGCCTGACGGGATTGTCTGCCGGCAAGACCAGGGAGAGGAAAAAAGGCCAGTCAAGGACAGTCTCCTCTTCTACAAACCCTTGCGTTAGATCAAATCTCTCCCGTCGATAAGGCTGCTTCTGATCCCAGAGGTCGGCGATCTGTGAATTGGTTTCAAGCCAGCGCTGCACTGCCATTGACTTCTCCTTGCTCTCCTCCGGGTCGCTGCAGGATATGAAATCGTTGGGATCAAAGCGCGGATAGGTGGCAAGAGCTAAGATATCGCCCGTGTTCGGATCCATCGCCACAATCGACCCCCCTTTGATCCAGGGCTCTTTCACCTCGCCTTTCTTTTTAGTTTCGGAGAGCTTAGGGACTCTGATCATCTCGTTTTTAATCAACAGCTCTTCGGCAAACGCCTGAAGTTCCGATGAGATGCTGAGCAAAAGACGCTGACCGCTGATCGGATCGCGTCCGCCCGATTTTTCCCTTAGAAAATCACCCCGTGCATCGGAAGCGTACACCTTCTTACCAAAAAAGCCTCGGAGCTCCTGATCGAACTGCCCTTCGATCCCGCTTTTTCCGACAGCGTCATGGATGGTGTAGGATTTTTCTTTAAGATCCGCAAGCCTCTCCCTGGCCTCCTCTACAGTAGAAAAGCCTTTTGGGACTTCCGCATCGAGACCGTGCTCGGTCTCTTCGATGAAAGCCTCCAGCACTTTAATCTCGCCGACAATGCGGTCATATTCCTGTTTGCTGATGGCGCCCATATAACCGATGATGTCGGAGGCCACCCTCCCCATGGGATAGACCCGTTTGGGAATGATCGCCACTTCAAGCCCAGGCCAGTCGCTCTCCTGCGCCTTAAGCCTGTAGTACTCGCTTTCGGTTAAGTCTGTTTTAATGACGAAGGGAATTTGATTCAGAAGCGATGCTTTGGAGTGGATCAAATCCTCCACTCTTTTCTGATCCAGGTTGAGCTCGGAGGCCAGCATCTTTGATAACCTGTCGATATACTCACGTCTTTTGATTCGCCGCCTGTTGCCCTCTTTGTCGATGATGTAAAGACTTCCCGAAAGAGAGCGGATCTGTCCATAGACGACAGACACCTGGTAGCGCATCTTGTTGATAGCTAAAGGAATGTTGTAGCGATCCCGGATGGAGGCTCTTCGTGCCGGCTCAATCACAAAGCGGCTCTTTGGCCTGTCGGCCGCTTTGACCTGGTCTTCGTGCGCGATCACGGCGAGATACCAAAGGCGGGTCGCAATCAGGGCAAGGGCGAACATCACCACGTTCAAAACGCGGTTAGCCTTTCCAGGAATATCATTTTCCTTGGATGAATAAGACATCGGATGCTCTGTCTCGTTTGAGAACTCTATTGAACCGATCCCATCATAGCCCATGAAGGCGTTAGATCAAAGCACCAAGCCTACGGCATGAATAAATTTTTTTAGACAGCTTCCTTCCCGGATGCTGCAGTGGACTCGAGTCGATCGCCCAACCTAAGGACGGAAGTGATCCAGCTGCAGGTGACGCCGATCGCCAAAATACCTGCCGGTAAAGCACTTCCCAGCACGCTTCCGGAAAGAGCGATCAAACCGATCGACAAAAACGAGGCGCTGCCACGTCCGACCCGGGCGCACATCCCGTCGATCACAAGCTTTCCTTCCCTTTTCTCTCTCGCCGGTAAAAGCACATACGCCAGCTCCTTCGACGAGTCAAACAGGGTGTACTTGGCCGCACGGCACAGGCAGTATTGCAAAGATCCTAAGACAACAAGGCACTGAATCCACTCATCAGCACTCCATCCAATCCACTGCTCGGTAAAGAACCTGCCGCGCAGAAAGACAAAAAATGCGCCTTCGGTAAGTAAGAGAATCACAGGCGTTGCCAGGGCGGCAGCAGTCCACCCCTTTCTCTGCAAAAGGGTGGGAGCTAAAAGAAATGCGCTCGCGATCGTCAAAGCCCCGCTCAGGGTTGAAAGAATGCCCAGATAGTGGCAATAGTCTTTGGGATCGGGATACTTCTGCTTAAGAACCTCCAGAAAGAGTACCTCCGCCAAGCTGTAGGCGATATAGTCGGCGATCACAATCCACCCCATCAGCCGAAGCTCACGACTTTGGAAGCAGTATGACACCTTCTCAAGAAAGCGGCATTGACTCTCAGGTATTTCTCGTGCGGAAAGAGGATTCATCAGCCTGTCCAAGTAGAAGAAACAGCAGGCAGAGAGAAGGCCGAGCAAGACAATGATCATGATCATCAACGTTAACGATCCGCTCCACCCCTTTCCCATATACGAGAGAGCGTCGCCAAAAGATCCCGAGGTGCAAACGGTCACGATCGGTCCTGCAAGCGCCGAGCCAAGGCTCGCTCCCAGCATCAAAAGAGGGTAGGTTTTTTTGGCCTCTTCGGGGCTGATCCGCCTCATGACAAAGCCGAAAAAGAGGATGGAGAGCAAGACGGGTTTCCACAGCTCGCACACCACATAAAATCCCATGGAGATGCCCTGCAGCAAAAAGCTTGCGCCCTCTCCTCCCGCTTTCAATGCGGGTAACAACGGATAGAGCAGAAAGGTAAAGGAGAGGAAGAAGGCCGCAAAGGCAATCATCGCCCCGTAATAGACCCGCTGGATGCTGCATCGATCGATCAGCCCTGAAAGCATCCAGGTAATCAGGATGCTACCCGGCAAGGCGCCAAAAAGTTCAAAATAGGGGATAACCGCGGCGCTGCTGCCGAGATCCACGACCGCGAGGGTGTTCCTCAAACTTCTCAGCATCGCAAATGCGACATTGAGGAAGAGAGTGATCGAAAACATAAGTAAAAGAATTTTCTTAAACCGGTTCATTGCCCCTTAAAGTTCTAGCCATTCCTTTATACCGAAACAAATTGAAGAATTGGTCTTTGGCTTCGTCGGGTTT